>DATLHR010000656.1:0-10600 GCA_035539815.1 Kofleriaceae bacterium | reverse complement strand
GGATCGGATGCGGGCTCTGGCGCGAGCGCACCGCAAGCGGGATCGAACGCCGGCTCGAATGCGGGCTCCGGCTCGGACGCGAACGCCGGCTCGGGGGCGAGCGCTGGATCCGGCTCCGCGGCGCCTGCGGTCGACAAGCCGGTCGACAAGAAGCCCGCCGACAAGCCGGTCGACAAGAAGCCCGTCGATAAGGTCGTCGTCGACAAGCCGGTCGACAAGAAGCCCGCGGACAAGAAGCCCAGGGACAAGACGCCCGCGGATGGCAAAGGCTACCTCGTGGTCGCCACCGATCCGCCGGCGAAGGTCGCTGTCGACGGCGTCGACACGGGCCTCATGACGCCGATCCTCGGCAAGGCGCTGCCGCTCACGCCGGGCAAGCACAAGATCACGTTCTCGATCGGCGGCGTGAAGGTCAGCTACATGGTGATGATCAAGGCGGGCCTGACCGAGACCATGCCGACCAAGCAGCTGCAGTAGCGGCTACGGCTTCGCCGCCGCGGCGGCGCTCTCGGCGTGGGCCTCGTGGGCCTCGAGGTCGGCGAGCTTCGCCTCGAGCTCGGCGATGCGATCGGCGAGCGCGCGAACGTCCTTGTTGACGCTGTGGAACGGCGAGATGCCCTCGATCGTGGACCGGATCCGCGTGTCGACCTGCTTCTGCCACTCCTCGAGCCGGTGCTTCGAGTGGTCGACCCACTCGCGCAGCGACGCGAGGCTGCGCTTCTTGACCATCGCCTCGTCGGCTTCCGAGCCGGCTTCGGGCGCAAGGTCCTTCTCTTCCTCGACGGTGGCGTCGTCCTTGCGCTTGCCAGGCAGGATGCTCTGCACGCGGCGTTGCGCTTCGGCGAACCACTCGCCACCGCTCTGGATGATGTTCCGCATCGCGCCGAGCGGGAGGAAGCTGCGCTGCTTCTTCTCTTCCTCGAAGATGATCTGCGCCAAGGTGACCGTGGTCAGGTCCTCCTTGGTCTTGTTGTCGACGATCTTCACGTCGTCGCCATTGCGGATCATCTCGCTGATCTGATCGAGCGTGACGTACCGCGAGTGCTCCGTGTCGTAGAGCTTGCGATTCGCGTAACGCTTGATGATGCGAGTTTCCGGCATCGCATGTTCAAGCTATCACGCACCGCGACACGTGCTCAATGTTCACGATGCAGCGACACATCGGCGTGCGCGCCCCGGCGACACGCTCGTAGGAGTGAGGTTGTAGGCGGTGTTGATGAGGCCGACGTGCGAGAACGCCTGGGGGAAATTCCCGAGCATCCGGCGTGCCACGGGGTCGTACTCCTCCGACAACAGACCGACATCGTTGCGCAGCCCCAGCAGGTGCTCGAACAGCGCGCGGGCATCGCGCGTGCGCCCCATCAGCGCGTAGGCGTCGGCGAGCCAGAAGCTACACAGCAGGAACACGCCTTCACCCGGCGGGAGCCCGTCGATGCGGTCCTCCGTGCGGTAGCGGATCACGAGCCTGTCCCGCACGAGCTCGCGTTCGATCGCCTCGACCGTGCCGAGGACGCGAGGGTCATCGTGCGGCAAGAAGCCGACGATGGGGATCAGCAGCAGCGATGCGTCGAGCCTGGGCGAGCCGTACGCCTGCATGAACGCGCCGCGCTGCGTGTCGAAGCCCTTCGCACACACCTCCGCGTGGATCGCGTCGCGCAGCGTACGCCAGTGATCGACGGGTCCGTGCGCACCGAACTGCTCGACGGTCTTCACCGCGCGGTCGAAGGCGACCCACGCCATGACCTTCGAGTGCGTGAACTGCTGCCGCGTGCCGCGGACCTCCCACAGGCCCTCGTCGGGCTCCTGCCAGTGACTGTCCAGGAACTCGAGGAGCTTGCGCTCGAGCTGCCAGGTGAACGTGTCCGGCTGCATGCCCATGCGGCGCGCGTGGTGGAGAGCGTCGAGCACCTCGCCGTAGACGTCGAGCTGGAGCTGCGTGACGGCGGCATTGCCGATGCGCACCGGCGCCGAGCCCGCATATCCGGGCAGCCACTTCAAGATCGCCTCGGGTAGCCGGCGCTCGCCCGCGACGCTGTACGCGATCTGCAGCTGTGATGGGTCACCGGCCACCGCGCGCAGCAACCAGTCGCGCCACGCGTGCGCCTCGTCGCGGAATCCGGTGATCATCAGCGCGTACAGCGTGAACGTCGCGTCCCGCAGCCACGCGTAGCGGTAGTCCCAGTTGCGCTCGCCGCCGAGGAGCTCGGGCAGCGACGTGGTCGGTGCCGCGACGATCCCGCCGGTCGGCGCGTACGTCAGCGCCTTGAGCGTGATCAGCGATCGCACGACCGCGTCGCGCCACTCGCCGTCGTACGTGCACTGTGCGACCCACGCGCGCCACCAGCGCTCGACCTCGAGGATCGTACGATCCGCGTCAAGGGGGTGCGGTCGCGGCAGGTGCGAGCGATGCCAGCTCAGCACGAACGGTACGCGCTCGCCGGCGCGCACGGCGAAGTCGGCGACCGTGGTCAGCTTCTCGCCGTGGGTCGGCACCGGCGTGTCGAGCACGAGCGCGTCGGGACCGCCGACGGCGGTCAGCGTGTGGTCGACCTTGCGCACCCACGGGACGATCCAGCCGTAGTCGAACCGCATCACGAGCTGCATGTGCATCTCGACGCGGCCCTCGACGCCTTCGACGACGCGCACGATCGTCGGCGTCTCCTCGTCCGGAGGCATGCAGTCGATCAGGCGCACGACTCCGGTCTGGGTCTCGAGCTCGGTCTCGAGCACGAGCGTGTCGTCGCGATACCGGCGGCGAACAGCTCTCGTCTGGCCGTCGCGCGGCGCGAGCAGCCAGCGGCCGTGCTGTTCGCCCCCCAGCAGCGCGGCGAAGCACGCGCCCGAATCGAAGCGCGGCAGGCACAACCAGTCGATCGAGCCGCTCTTGCCGACGAGAGCGATCGTTCGCATGTCGCCGATCAGCGCGTAGTCCTCGATCGAGATCGACACACAGGCAGGTGCTGCAAGAACGACACCGGTGAAGCGGGGCAGTGTCATGCCACCCGCACCGATCAGACGATCACCGAGGAGGGTGGTCAGCGCTGCGCGCGCTTGCTCCCCCCGCGCTCCGGCACCAGCCTCAAGAGCTCGCCGTTCTCCTCGTCGGTGAGGACGTAGATCGCGCCGTCGGGGCGGACCCGCACGTCGCGGATGCGTCCGCGACCTTGGACCAGCCGCTCCTCGCCGACCACGCGATCCCCATCGAGCGTGAGGCGCGCGAGATACTCGTCGACGAGCCCGCCGACGAACAGGCTGCCGCGCCACGCGGGGAACGCCGACCCCGTGTAGAAGGCCATGCCCGATGGTGCGATCACGGGATCCCAGTAGTAGATGGGCTGCTCCATTCCCGCACGCTGCGTGATCCCCGCGCCGATCTTCTTGCCGCTGTACTCGGTGCCGTAGGTGACGGTCGGCCACCCGTAGTTCTTGCCGGGCGCGATGATGTTGATCTCGTCGCCGCCGCGCGCGCCGTGTTCGACGATCCACAGCTGGCCGGTGGCCGGGTTCAGCGCGGCTGCCTGGATGTTGCGATGCCCGTACGAGTAGATCTCGGGCAGCGCGCCCTTCTGCTGCACGAACGGGTTGTCGCGCGGCACCGAGCCATCGGGCTGGATGCGGATGACCTTGCCGAACGCACTGTCGAGCTGCTGTGCCTGCTTGCGGCCCGGCAAGATCGAGCGCTCGCCCGTGGTGACGAACAGCGAGCCATCGCGCGCGAACACGAGCCGACTGCCGAAGTGCATCGTCGAGTCCAGCACGGGCCTCATGCGCCAGATCACGCGCACGTCCTCGAGGCGCGGCCTGTCACCGCGGACCAGCCGGCCGCGCGCGACCGCGGTGCGATTACCGCCCTTCGCCGGCTCGGCGTAGCTCCAGTAGACGAGCTGGTTGCTGGCGAAACTCGGGTCGAGCACGACGTCGAGCAGCCCTCCCTGGCCGCGCGCATCGACGCGCGGGACGCCCGCGATCGGCGCTGACAGCGCACCCGCGGGGCTCACGATACGCATGCGACCCGGTCGCTCCGTCACGAGCATCGCGCCGTCGGGCAGGAAGACGAGGGCCCACGGATGTACGAGTCCCTTCACGACGGGCTCGACCACGAACTTCACGTTTGCGGTGCGCAGGGGCGCGCGCGTCTGCCCGGGGAATGCGGGCTTCTGATCGGGCGCATTGGGTGCGCGCGTCTCGACGGCGCGTGACGTGTCCGCACGGTCGCCATGCGCGAGCGGCGCCGCGACCAGCAGACTCAGACCGACAGCGAGCGGTTGTCTCCGCATCCGCCCTGGCGAGGCACATGGTGTGCCACCACTCGGCGCAGGCGGCGTGGACCTCGGCATGGCGCCGATCAGAACTTCATCGTGTCCTCCAGCGGCACGCCGATCGCACCGCGTGTTCCACGGGAGTCCACCGCCGTGACCAAGGACGAGCTCGATCAGCTGTGCATCAACACGCTTCGCTTTCTTGCCGTCGACGCCGTCGAGAAGGCGAAGTCTGGGCACCCAGGCATGCCGCTCGGCGCCGCGCCGATGGCGTACGTCCTGTGGACCAGGTTCCTCAAGCACGCGCCCATCGATCCGACGTGGATCGACCGCGACAGGTTCGTGCTGTCGGCAGGACACGGATCCGCGCTGCTCTACGCGCTGCTCCACCTCGCCGGGTACCGCGACATCTCGCTCGAACAGCTGCAGCGGTTCCGTCAGTGGAACAGCCTCACGCCGGGGCATCCCGAGAGCCACCTGACTCGCAGCGTCGAGGCCTCGACGGGGCCGCTGGGGCAGGGGCTCGGCAACGCGCTGGGCATGGCGATCGCCGAGGCCCACCTCGCGGCGCGCTTCAACCGCCCCGGTCACGACGTGATCGATCACTACACGTACGCGATCGCCAGCGACGGCGACATGATGGAAGGAGTCCAGGCGGAGGCCGCGTCGCTCGCGGGGCATCTCCGGCTCGGCAAGCTGATCGTCCTGTACGACGCGAATCGGGTCACGCTGTCCGGGACCACGTCGATCGCGTTCACCGAGGACGTCGGCATGCGCTACCGGAGCTACGGCTGGCACGTGCAGACCGTGGACAACGGCAATGATCTGGGGGCGCTCACGCGCGCGCTGCAGTCGGCGCGCGATACGCGGACGCAGCCCTCGCTGATCATCGTCAAGACGGTGCTCGGCTACGGCGCCCCCGACAAGGCCGGCACGTACCAGGCCCACGGATCCCCGCTCGGCACCGAGGAGGTGAAGCGGACCAAGGCCAACCTGGGGTGGCCCGAGGAGCCGCCGTTCTTGATCCCGGACGCGGCGCTGCAGCACATGCGCTCGGCGATCGAGCGCGGCGCGGTCGCCGAGGGCGATTGGGGTCGGCGGTTCGCCGCGTACCGCGCGCAGTTCCCCGCGCTCGCCGACGAGCTCATCCGGCGGTTCCGCGGCGAGCTGCCGGCCGAGTACGCCGCGAATTTGCCCGCGTTCCCCGCAGACGCCAAGGGCATGGCCACGCGCAAGGCGTCCGAGGGGATCCTGCAGGCGCTCGCGCATGCGGTGCCCGAGCTCGTCGGCGGTTCCGGAGACCTCGACGCGTCGACGTATACCTGGATGAAGCAAGACGGCGACTTCGAGTCGCCGCTGCGCTCGCGCGAGGGCGTGCAAGGTGCGGCGGGCGGTGGCTGGGGCTACGGCGGTCGCAACATCCACTTCGGCGTGCGCGAGCACGCGATGGGCGCCGCCGTGAACGGGCTCGCGTATCACGGCGGCTTCATCCCGTTCGGGGCGACGTTCCTCGTGTTCTCCGACTACATGCGGGCGGCCGTGCGGCTGTCGGCGATCGCACACCTACCGGTGATCTGGGTGTTCACGCACGACAGCATCGCCGTCGGCGAGGATGGACCGACGCACCAGGCCGTGGAGCAGGTGCTCTCGCTGCGCGCCATCCCCAACATGATCGTGCTCCGCCCGGGCGATGCGAACGAGACGCGCGTGGCCTGGCAGATCGCCGTCGAGCGCACGACCGGCCCCACGACGCTCGTGCTCACGCGCCAGAACGTGCCGACACTGGACCGCGGCGAGTACGCGCCCGCCGACGACGTACGCCGAGGTGCCTACGTGCTCAACCCGCAGGAGACCGCGCCGGAGTTGATCCTGATCGCCACCGGTTCGGAGCTAGGGCTCGTCGCCGGCGCCGAGCGCGTGTTGCGCGCCGAGGGCGTGCGCGTGCGGATCGTCTCGATGCCGTCCTGGGAGCTGTTCGCCGCCGAGCCCGCCGCGTATCGCGAGCACGTGCTGCCGGCGACCGTGACAGCGCGACTCGCCGTCGAAGCCGGGCGCGCGATCGGATGGGAGCGGTGGGTAGGGCCACACGGCGAGGTCCTCTCCGTGGACCGGTTCGGGGCCTCGGCGCCCGGTGACGTCGTGATGAAGGAGCTCGGGTTCACCGTCGAGAACGTCGTCGCCCGCGCGCGTGCCTTGCTCGAGAGGAGATCGCCGTGAAGATCGCATCACTACAAACGTTTGGACAATCGATCTGGCTCGACTACATCCGCCGCAACTTGCTGCGCTCGGGGCAGCTCGCGGAGCTCGTCCGCGAGGGACTGCGCGGGCTCACGTCCAATCCGTCGATCTTCGAGAAGGCGATCGCTGGATCGACGGACTACACCGATGCGATCGCGAAGATCGCCGACCGCGACGCGAACCAGATCTACGAGCAGCTCGCCGTCGAGGACGTGCAGGCCGCCGCCGACGTGCTGTTCCCCGTGTACCGAGACTCCGGGGGAGCGGACGGGTTCGCGAGCCTCGAGGTCTCCCCGCTGTTCGCGCATGACACGCAGCGGACGATCGACGAGGCGCGGCTGCTGTGGCTCCGCGTCCAGCGCGAGAACCTGATGGTCAAGGTGCCCGCGACGCCGGAGGGCATTCCGGCGATCCGCCAGCTGATCTCCGAGGGGATCAACGTCAACATCACCCTGCTGTTCGCGCGCGACGTCTACGCGCAGGTCGCGCTGGCCTATCTCGAAGGGCTCGAGGCCTTTCGCGGCGATCCGCGCCGTGTCGCCAGCGTTGCGAGCTTCTTCGTCAGCCGCATCGACACCGCGATCGATCCGCTGCTCGAGAAGAGCGGCGCCGGCGCGCTCCGCGGCAAGGTCGCGATCGCGAACGCGAAGCTCGCCTATCAGGACTATCAGTCGCGGCTCGCGATGCCGCGCTGGCAGGCGCTCGCCGCCAGGGGGGCGCGCCCGCAGCGCCTGTTGTGGGCGAGCACGAGCACCAAGGATCCGCGACTGCCCGACGTGTACTACGTCGAGGCGCTGATCGGCCCCGACACCGTCGATACGTTGCCGCCCGCGACGCTCGATGCCTTCGCCGATCACGGCGAGGCGCGCCCGACGCTGACCTCCAACCTCGAGGAGGCGCGCGCGATCATCGACGCCTTGCCGCGCCACGGCATCTCGCTCGCGGAGATCACCGATCGCCTGATCGTGGAAGGCGTCGACAAGTTCCGCACCGATCTCGAGAAGCTGATCGCGGCGGTCGAGGCCAAGCGACGCGCGCCCTCGCGTCCTCACGTCGCGCGGATGCGACGCAGCTTGCCCGACGCGATGGAAGCCGCGGTCGAGTCGACGCTCGCGGAATGGGAGCGCAATGACAAGGTCCACCGACTGTGGGCACGTGATGCGAGCTTGTGGACCGGGGAGGATGAAGGACACTGGCTCGGTTGGTTGACGGCCGCGGACCGCGAGCGCGGCGACGAGGAGCACCTCGCAGCCTTCGCTCGCGCGGTGCAGGATCGCGGCTTCGTGCACCTCGCCCTCCTCGGCATGGGTGGCTCGAGCCTGAGCGCCGAGGTCCTCGCGCGGACGTTCGGTCCGCAGCGCGGCCACCCCGAGCTCCGCATCCTCGACTCCACGGATCCGGATCAGCTCCGAGCCTTCGAGGAGTCGCTCGATCTCGCGCGCACGCTGTTCATCGTGTCGTCGAAGTCGGGGACGACGCTCGAACCCAACGTGCTCGCTGACCACTTCTACGCGCGCGTTCGGGATCTGCTCGGCGAGCGCGCGGGCAGCCACTTCATCGTGATCACGGATCCGGACAGAGATCGGCTGCAGCGCGTCGCGGCAGAGCGCCACTACTCGGACGTGATGTTCGGCGAACCGTCGATCGGTGGCCGGTTCTCGGCGCTGTCGCGGTTCGGTATGGTGCCCGCGGCCGCGATGGGGCTCGACGTCGCCGCGTTCCTCGACAGCACCGCCGAGATGGTGCACGCGTGCGCGGTGTGTGTCCCCGCGCGCGAGAACCCGGGCGTGGTGCTCGGCGCCATCCTCGGCACGCTGGCCGCGGCGGGGCGCGACAAGCTGACGCTCGTCACCTCGCCGGCGCTCGTTCACTTCGGTGCGTGGATCGAGCAACTGCTCGCCGAGTCGACCGGCAAGCAGGGGCGCGGGATCATCCCCGTCGATCGCGAGCCGCTCGGCGCGCCCGACGTCTACGGCGAGGATCGACTGTTCGTCTATCTGCGACTCGACTCGGAGCCTGGCGACGAGGCCGCGATCGATGCGATCGAGCGCAGCGGACAGCCGGTCGTGCGCCTCTCGCTCGCCTCGCTCGCCGAGCTGGGGCAGCAGTTCTTCTTGTGGGAGATGGCGACCGCGGTCGCGGGCTCGATCCTCGGCATCAACGCGTTCGATCAACCGGACGTCGAGGCGAGCAAGGTCGAAGCGCGCCGGCTCACCGACGAGTACGAGCGCACCGGCGCGCTCTCCTCGGAGACCCCGTTCTGCACCGAAGGTCCGCTCGCGGTGTTTGCCGATGCGGACGAGCAGGCAGCACTACGTCAGGCGAGCGCCGGCGACACCTCGGTGCGTGGCTACCTGCGCGCATATCTACAGCAGCTGCATGATGGCGACTACTTCGCGACGCTCGCGTATGTCGCGAACGACGAGCCGCACCGGCAGGTGCTCGACGACATTCGCCGCATGGTGCGCGATGCGAAGCACGTCGCGACCTGCGTGGGGTTCGGGCCGCGCTTCTTGCACTCGACGGGGCAGGCCTACAAGGGCGGCCCGAACACCGGCGTCTTCCTCGAGGTCACCCACGACGTCGCGCAGGACGTACCCGTGGAGGGCAAGCGCTATACGTTCGGGCTCGTCGAAGCGGCCCAGGCGCGCGGCGATCTCGCCGTGCTGAAGCAACGCAAGCGCCGCGCGTTGCGGGTGCACCTCGGGGGTGACGTCGAGGCGGGGCTGCGAGCGCTCGCGGCGGCGGTCGCGGACGCCGTCGCGTGAGCGAAGTTAGAACGACCAGCTCGTCGCGGCGGCCATGCCGCCTTCGGTCGGAGCGATCTCGAACTTCGGGAGGATGCGCTTGGGGCGGTTGACTGCGGTCATCACGATGCCGCCGACGAGCACGGCGCCGCCGCCGATGATCATGCCGATCCCGAGGTTGCCCTTGAGCACCGCACCGTCGCGCTGATCGCGGAGCGCGGGGTTGTCGGACAGGTCCTTCGCGCAGCCGTCCGGACATGCCTCGCGGAAGTTCGTGTTGAACTCGTTCATCTGGTCCTTGCCCGCGAGGTAGGTCGCCGCGCCGGCGAGGCCGATCACACCGCCGGTGATCGCGATCGTGATCGGGACCCAGCGCGGCATGGGATAGCGAAGCTCGACCGCGCTGTCGAGGGGCTTGAGCTTGACCTGGTGCTTGGTGACGCCGCCGCCGGCGACGACGATCTTCGACGGGCCGTCGGGGACATAGTCGCGTAGCTCGCCGATGATCGCGTGCTCGCCGGCCATCACGCGCATCTTCTGCTCGCCGGGGCACGCGAACCACGGCTTGCCATCGAGCAGCACCTGCGCGCCCTTCTGCTTGCAGCTGGCCTCGATGTAGCCGACGCGACCCGCGAGCAGCTTCTGGTAGTCCAGCGCTTGCTGGTAGAGGTCCTTCTTGAACGGCTTGTCGCCGAACCGCAGCGCTTGCTCGAGCTCCTCGGCTGCCTCGAGCGGACGGTCGAGGCGGATCAGCGTGACGGCGAGGTTGAAGCGGATGCGCGGGTGGTTCCAGATGGCGACCGCCGCGCGGTACTTGTCGAGCGCGGGCGCGTGCGCGTCCTGGGCGAACAGGTTGTTGCCCTCTTCGTAGAGCGCGTTCGCCTTGTCCTGCTGCTTGTTGGAGACGCCGACGGTCCACGGGTCCTCGGCGACGGCGAGCTGCGGCGCGGCCACGACGAGTCCGAGGGCGAGTCCGAGGGTGCGCATGCTCCAGTTCACGGTGCCTCCACGCGTCAGTCCTTGAGCGATCCGGTCGAGATCTTCTTGCTGTTCTGCTCCGCCTTCTCGGCGCGTGCGCGCTGCTCGGCGGCGAGCTTCTCGGCGCGTGCCTGCGCGTGTTTGGCCTCGGCGGTCGCCTTCCTCGCGACCTCGAGCGCCGACGCGGCGTCGCGCGCGGACTTCTCGGCGCGCTGGCTCGCGGCGCGCGCCTCGGTCTCGTTCGCGCGGGCGCTCGCGAGCGCGGCGATCAGCTCCTCGCGCGACTGCTGCTCGGCGGCCTTCGCGAGCTGCTCGGCGGCCTTCGCTTCGTCGGCGACGCGCTTGCGCTGCTCCGCTTCGGTCTCGGCCTCCGCCTTG
>DATLHR010000655.1:0-15679 GCA_035539815.1 Kofleriaceae bacterium | reverse complement strand
ATCCCCTTCTTGCGCGCCTCGGCCTGCACCTCGGATCGACTCTGCATCGCGTGGCCTCCGCCAGGAAGCGTAGCAGGAGGCGTCCGCGCGGCCCGCACCCGGGCGCCGGCACCCCCGGGCGGCCGCCGCGGTCAGTGCTCGCCGAACAGGTCCTGGATGCGGGAGTCGAGCGCCCGGGCGATCTTGTAGAGGGACGAGATCGACGCGCTCGACTCGGCGCGCTCGATCTGCGAGAGCAGCGAGACGGACAGGTTCGTCCGCCGCGCCATCTGCTTCAGCGTCAGCCCGCGCGCTTTGCGAAGATCTCTGATCTGGCGGCCGATCGCGGCATGGAGCTCGTCCTCGCGCCGCAGCACGAGGCCCTTCTTCTTGGCGATCCGCGCGATGACGTCGCGGAACTCGGCCGGCGTGAACGGCTTGTTGATGTACGCCGAGACCTCGTGCTGGATCGAGGCCGACGCGGTCTCCAGCGACGGATGCCCGGTCAGGATGATGACCGCGATGTCGTCGTCGACGCTGCGGATCTGCTGGAGCAGGTCGAGGCCCGAGATCTTCGGCATCATCAGGTCGAGCACGACGAGATGGAACACCTCGTCGCGGATGCGCTCGACGGCGAGGCTCGGGTCCGCCAGCGTGGTGACCTCGAAGCCCTCGGCCTGCAGAAAGTCCTGCAGGTACTCGCGGATATCCTGGTCGTCGTCGACGACGAGCACCGACAACTTCGCGGCCGTTCGCAGAGGTACGGCTCCAGCTACCATCGCATCCACCATACGCCCGATCGTCAGAGTTGAGGAGCTGCCGTGAGAACGACAGACACCACGGCTACGCCAGGGTTACCTGACGAAGTCGCGGTGTTTTCGTCGGGGCGACAGGATTTGAACCTGCGACTCCTTGGTCCCGAACCAAGTGCGCTACCAGGCTGCGCTACGCCCCGTGGGGATGCGTTAGGTAGCCCGCTTGCGCCGCGGTGTCAACCCTTCGGCGGCCACTCAGCGGCGCCAGACGGGCAACGCGACGTGCAATCCGAGCTCTGCAAAGCCGCCAAGCTCCTGGACGACGCCGACCCGCACGAACGGGGTCACGCCGACGAACGTCCACACTCCCACGGACCCGCCGAGCCGCGGGTGGTTGAGGTCGCCGAGCTCGACGAGCCCGCCGGCCGTCGCACCTACCATCCGACTCCCGAGGCGAGTCCCGATGGCCGCGTCGAGCCACACACGGCCGCCGCCGCGCTCGGTCCACCGCGCTGCGCCGAGGCTGCCGCCGATCGCGCCGAGCGCGGACCGCTCGCGCACGCGCAACATCGCGAGCTGCCCCCCGAACGTCGAGTCCCACGCGCCATCGATGTGGCTCGCCGCGCCCGTGGGGCCGAGCCAGACGTAGAGCCCGTCGAGATCCCAGCTCGGTCGAAATGTCGCAGGGGGCACCTCTGGCGGCGCGGCGCGCGGGACCTCGTCGACGGTCGTCGCCGTCGTCGGATCGGCGGCAGCGACGGCAGGCCACAGGGCAGGGCCGTGCAGCACCACCGCGAGCAGCAGTGGGGAGGCGCCACCCCGGACGAGCGTCCCCAGGCCCTTACAGTGAGTTGGCATCCGTGTAGAATGGTTGCGTAAACGCGTTGCCGCGGGGCCGGGCGCAACGTTTGCTTCCATCCGTTCCTCAGCGTTGAGGAACGAGCTCCCCCCGCAGCTCTCCGCGTCTGCATTCACCGGCGAGATGTCGAACTTGGCCATCCAGCGAGGCGCCCCGGTCGGACCGACGGGGATGCTACCACCCGGCATGGAGCACGACTACGCGCTCGTCCGGCAGCTTCCGCTGTTCGAGGGCGTCTCCAACGAGGATCTGCTGGCCGCGATGCACCAGGGCGGGATCACGGTGCGCCGCCTCGAGCGCGACATGTTCGTGCTCGAGCCGATCGGGCTCTCGCAAGGCCAGTATGCCCCGGTCGTGCACGTCGCCACGGGGCAGGTCGCCGCCGCGCTGTTCAACGATCACGTCCTCGCGGAGCGGCGCGCTCAGCAGCTCGCGCACGAGGCCGCGTCCAAGGAAGAGCGCGAGGCCGAGTCGCTGATCAAGCCGGAGCCACTCGCCCGCGTCGCGCTCAAGAACGTCGCGCTGTTCATGCAGCACGACCTGTTCAACTCGGGCGCGCTGCACGCCGCGCGCGGCCAGCCGATCGCGTTCTACACGACGGCGCCGTCGCAGCTCGTCGGGCTCGACCATCGCTGGATCGCCGAGCTGGCCGTCCGCTATCCGGTGTTCGAGGCGCGGCTGCGGCGCGCGCTCAACATCTCGAAGGAGCGCCTCGCGTGGGTGTCGGGCGTCAAGCAAGAGCTGCTCGACTTCTTCGTCCGCCAGGGCATCAGCGTCTCGGGCGAGATGGTGCGCGTGCGCCAGCTCGGCCTGTGCATCGACTGCAAGCTGTGCGAGGAGGCGTGCGAGGACCGCTACGGCGCGCGGCGCCTGACGCTGGGTGGCTACCAGCTCGGCATGCTCGACTTCATCTACACGTGCCGCACGTGCACCGATCAGCGGTGCGTCGATCCGTGCGCGTACGACTCGATCAAGTTCGACGAGAAGCGCGGCGAGGTCGTCATCAACGAGGCGACGTGCACCGGCTGCACGGCGTGCGCGCAGTCATGTCCGTACGGCGCGATCGACATGATCGAGGTCGAGCCCGAGGCGCCGACGTTCAAGAAGGCATTCAAGGCGCGGCTCGAGAAGAAGGGCTCGCTGCAGTTCGGCCCCGGCACGCCGCGCATCGCACGCGCGCGCCGCATCGCGAACAAGTGCGATCACTGCATCGCGTACGGCGATCAGGCGTGCGTCTCGGCGTGTCCGACGGGCGCGCTGATCGAGATCAACGCCTACGACCTGTTCCGCGAGCGCTCGCCCAAGGCCGCGCAGCTCGCCAAGACCGGCTTCGACGCCGATCTGCCCAAGAAGGATCGCAAGGAGGTGCTGCCGGTGATGCCGTTCACCGAGGGCGTCGCGGTGCGCTCCGGCGGCCTCGCCAAGGTCAAGCGCGGCCGCTACGCGCCGCTGCTCACGTGGGTGGTCGGCATCTTCGCGTTCCTCGTCGCCCTCGGCGAAGCGCTGCTGCGCGAGTACGCGCCCACGATGTCCTATCTGTTCAGCCAGCTCTCTGCGAGCGAGGAGTACCGGGACCTGCCGACGGAGCTCGTCGTCCAGGCGGTCGACAACAACCCGGGCGACCAGCTATCGACCTACTGCGGGCTCGTCGGCACGGCGCTGATGGTGATCGCCGCGATCTATCCGATCTTCCGGCGCATCGGGCTGTTCCGGTGGTTGGCGTCGAACACGATGTGGTTCGACTTCCACCTCATGGCCGGCACCGTCGGCCCCATGTTCATCGCGCTGCACTCCGTGCTCCGCCTCGATTCGTGGGTGTCGTCGGCGTTCTGGAGCATGGTGATCGTCGTGGTCAGCGGCTTCCTCGGCCGCTACCTGTACACGCAGGTGCCCGAGCTCTCGAGTGGCGTCGAGCTCGAGGAGCTCGACCACGAGCGGTTCTTCCAGCTGCACCGGCCGCGCAACACCGTCGCGATGGCCGAGATCGATCGCGAGCTCGCCGAGCAGCGCGCGAAGGCGCAGCGGACCGCGATGTCACGGAGCATGCTGCGCGCGCTGTGGTGGCTGATCTTCCAGGATGTCGGCCGCATCCCCCGGACGCTCGCGCGCCGCGGCCGGCTCGCGCAGCTCGGCGTCGATCGCAAGACGCGCGCGGAGCTCGCCAAGCGCGCGGGCCGCATGATCGTCATCGCGCGCCGCCAGGTCGTGGCTCCGAAGGCGCAGATCCTCCTGCACTCGTGGAAGAAGGTCCACGTCCCGTTCACCGTGTTGCTGGCCGCCCTCTCGGTCGTTCACATCTCGATCTCGTGGGGGCATGCGCACTGGTGATACGCTCCGGGCGATGAAGTGGTTCGCGCTGGTCCTCGCGCTGGGCCTCGCGTGCGCGATGTTCTCGCGCCGCGCCCACGCCGATGACTTCTTCTCGAGCTCGCCGGGCCCGCTGGCCTCGAGCCACAGCTCGCTCGACACGCAGAACAACTGCAACGACTGCCACGTCAACGGCTCGCGCGACGTCGACGACGGGAAGTGCCTCGCCTGCCACGATCACAAAGACCTCGGCGCGCGGATCAACGCCGGCAAGGGCTTCCACGCGTCGGCCGCGGTGAAGGGCAAGCAGTGCGAGACCTGTCACAAGGAGCACAAGGGCCGCGGCTTTGACATCATGGGCTGGAAGTCGCAGCCGGGCGGCGAGCAGAACTTCAACCACGACCTCACCGGCTGGCCGCTCAACGGCAAGCACGGTTCGACGGACTGCGCGAAGTGCCACAAGACGCGCAACAAGGCCGGCCTCAAGACGTACATGGGCACGGACACGCTGTGCGGCTCGAGCGGTTGCCACGCGACGGATCAGCCGCACAAGCTCGAGCGCAAGGATCTGCTGCGCTGCGAGCGCTGCCACACCGAGAGCGTGTGGAAGCCCGAGAAGCGCGTGCTGCAGTTCAACCACGACGATCGCAAGGACGCGGGCATGCCGATCCTCGGCAGCCACCGCGACGTCGCGTGCACCAAGTGCCACGCCAAGGCGGTGTTCAACCTGCCGCAGCAGAACCCCGCGGGCTGCGGCAACTCGGGCTGTCACCAGAGCCCGCACGACGGGCACCTGTTCGGCAAGCGTGACTGCGACTGGTGCCACTCACCGACGTTCAAGTCGTTCAAGCAGCGGTTCGCGAAGGACATGCCGGACTTCGATCACAGCGAGCGCACGCGGTTCGATCTCGGCGCGCACAAGCGGCTGCCGTGCATGGACTGCCACACCAAGGCGCTCGGCGAGGCCAAGCCCGTCGGTGCGTGCGAGAAGTGCCACGCCAAGGACAGCAAGCACGGCGATCGCTTCAAGGAGTTCGGCGGCACCCCGCCGTCGTGCGGCACCTGTCACCCGACGACCGGGTGGAAGCCCACGGCATTCAACCACGGCACCAAGACGGACTTCACGCTGACCGGCAAGCACGCGCGCGCGTCGTGCCGCGCGTGTCACCGCGGCAAGAGCCCGTCGGACTTCGAGCAGCTGCCGGATCTCGTCAAGGGCAAGTCGATCGACTGCATGGGCTGCCACGAGCACAAGAACGTGCACGACAAGAAGTTCACCAACGGCCAGTGCACGGGCTCGGGCGGCTGCCACACCGCGCCCGGCGACGTCGACACCAAGGAGCAGTCGATGGTGAAGGTCTATCACGGCCCGAACTCAAGCTTCCCGCTGGTCAAAGGCCACAAGGACGTGCCGTGCGCCGCGTGCCACACGGGCCGCAAGAAGAACAAGACGACGTTCGAGAAGATCCCATCCGACTGCAGCACCAACACGAAGTGCCACGAGGACTCGCTGCACCAGGGCTCGCTCTCCGACAAGTGCACCGCGTGTCACAGCCCGGGCACGTGGGACGCGCTGCGCTTCGATCATGACAAGCCGTTCCCCAAGCCGCATCGCGGTGAGGTCGACAGCTTCCCGCTCAAGGGAGCACACAAGGACAACAAGTGCGAGTCGTGCCATCCCAAGCGTGACTTCGTCGCGGCGGAGACGACGTGCGCGGCCTCGGGCTGCCACGCCGACGACGATGCGCACAAGGGACGGCTCGGGAAGTCATGCGAGCGTTGCCACACCGAGAGCGGCGACAACACGTTCAACCACAACACGATGTCGCGGTTCCGCATCGACGGTGGCCACCTGCAGGTGCGGTGCGCCGACTGCCATCCCTCGGTGACGTTCAAGCCGCGCCCCGTGGACTGCTTCGGCTGTCACCCCGAGCCGAAGGTGCACAAGGGGCAGTACGGCACCGCCTGCGAGCAGTGCCACTCGACGCGCACGTGGGAAGACATCAAGCCGCTGCACGACGTCGGCGACTTCTCGCTCAAGGGCGCGCACAACGCGATCGCGTGCGAGCGCTGTCACCGCGACAACCGCCCGCTCGCGGGCTCGGGCAACCTGTGCATCAACTGCCACCGCCAGGACGACATCCACTCGAACGGGTTGTCGCCTCGCTGCGGCGAGTGCCACACGCAGTGGTCGTTCACGCCGGCGCGGTTCGATCACAGCAAGGTCGGCTGCGTGCTGACCGGCGTGCACCGCACCGTCGCGTGCTTCGACTGCCACCGCAACGGCAACTTCGCCGTCGTCTCGCCGCAGTGCGCGAGCTGCCACCGTGACGATGCGCTGCGCTACGGCGACGCGGCGCACCAGGGCTATACGACCTGCGCGAACTGCCACAAGCCCAACGCCTGGAACCCGGGCGTCTCGGGCGGCGGCTTCGGCCGAGAGTCGGTGTGTCGATGAGGCGCCTGCTCGCGATCGCGGTTGGCGTCGCGGTGCTCGCACCACCGGCCTGGGCAAAGAAGAAGCAGCAGGACGACGCCGAGGAGGAGGAGGAGGAGGAGGAAGACTCCGCCGACGACGCGGAAGACGGAGGGGACGAGGAGGAAGAGGAGGAAGAGGAAGCAGAAGAGGCGCCGGCGAAGAAGGCGAAAGGCAAGGGCAAGCGGGCCGAGGAGCCGTTCGTCAAGCAGAACCTCTCCGGCCACGACCTCGGCACCAACAAGAAGGAGAACCTGTTCGAGAAGGACCGGTTCTTCGTCGACAAGGTCGACACCAAGAAGACCGCGAAGGGCACGCTGATCCAGGGCAGCCTCTCGTCGAGCTCGTTCGCGTACACGGAGTCCGGCGGGACCTACGCCGGTGCGATGGACGTGAACAACGCGGCGACGCACTCGCGGCTGTTCACCGAGCTGCGGCTGCAGACGGACTTTCGCCATATCGCGGCGAGCCGGTGGGACGCGCGCATCGATGCGCGCGCGCGCGTGGTCACCGAGCCCGGCGCGACCTCGGGCTCGATCTCCGCCGAGCCGACGCGCATCCAGTCCGGGTTCAACGGCACGAACGAGTATGACCTGCGCGAGATGTGGCTGTTCCACAGCGGCAAGCGCACGGACTTCTTCCTCGGTCGCCAGTTCGTACAAGACCTCGGGGGCGTCAAGTTCGACGGCCTGCGCCTCGACTACGCGAGCTCGCGGAAGCTCACGTTCATCGGCTTCGGCGGCCTGTATCCGCTGCGTGGCTCGCGCTCGCTGACCACCGACTACCAGCCGCTCAAGGATAACGAGAGCAACAACGCGGGCCGCTTCGTCGGGACGGGCGGCATGGGCGCCGCATATCGCACGTCGAACGCGTACGGCGCGTTCGGTGGCGTGGCGCTCTATCCGCTCGCGGGCGAACAGCCGCGCATCTTCGTGACCTCGACGGGCTACTGGCGCAGCGGCGCGGCGGTCGACGCGTACCACTTCGCACTCGTCGATCTCTACGGCTCGCAGGGGGCCGGCCTCACGAACCTGTCGGCCGGGCTCAACTACAAGCCGAGTCCGCGGCTGCGCGCGACGGCGTCGTTCAACCGCGTCGACGTCGACACGCTCGCCGTACAGGCGAACGCCTTCCTCACCGAGCCCGAGGCCAACCTCAACAACCTCGTACAGAGCGAGACCTACTTCCGCCGGCTCGCGAGCAACGTCGGGCGCGCCGGGCTCTCGGTCGGGCTCGGTCCGCTCCAGCGCTTCGAGGTCTCGACGGCGATCTCGTATCGCTGGCGCCCGAGCGTCGCCATCCCGCTCGGCGATGGCAGCGGCGACCCGTCCGCGATCTCGCTCGAAGCGGCCAAGGGCGTCGAGGTCTATGGCTCGATCGTCGACCGCCGCTCGTTCAAGCAGCTGCGGCTCGGTGTCGACGGCACGCGCACGATCGGCATCGGTGACATCGCGTACCAGCGCAGCACCGTCCTCGCGCTGCGCGCGTTCGCCTCGCGCGAGATCAAGGGCGGCCGCGGCGAGTGGGAGGCCGAGGTCAACTACAACACCACGCGTGACTCCGCCTCGGGCACCGACTGCTTGACGCTGACCAACTGTTACGGCGCGTCGTCGGGCTCGATCATCTCGATGGGCGGCAGCCTCTACTACCGCATCAACCGCGACTGGTTCGGCATCGGCAACGTGTTCGTCTCGCGCCAGACGCTCACGTACGCCGGCGGTGGCACGGCGATGCAAGACGCGCCCGTGCTGTCGCTGATGGGCTACGCGCGCGTCGCATACCGCTTCTGAGCGCGACAGCGCACGCCGCGTGGGTCTCTGCGTTGCAGCCCGTAGCTGGCGATGGCCTGCGGTCGTTCGCTCGCGCTCGCCGCGCTCTCCTGCGCCGTGCTCGCCTGCGCCCCGCGCGTCTCGGTCGCGTATGACGCAGCGGCGCGACTCGCCGGGCCGCTCGCGAATCTCGGCGGCATCGCGCGCGTCACCGCCGTCACGGGCATCAGCGTCCCACCGCCACCCGAAGGCAAGACCTACGCGTTCGGCCTCGGCTTCGGACCGCGCTGGCTCACCGTCGGTGGCCGCCTCTTCGCCAACAACATCTCGGGCGCCATGCTCGATCCGCTCTCGGGCCCGCAATACGTCTCGGCGGGCGGTGCGCTCGACGTGCGCGGTGCGCTCGCCGTGGTCCGCGGTCTCTCCGTCACCGCCACGCTCGGGCCGACGCGCACGGTGCTCGCCGACACCACGCGCGGCACGAGCACGTGGGGCAACGGCCTCCGCTACGGCGCCGGCATCTCGTACGCGCTGTGGATGCTCAGCCTCTACGCCGATGCATTCCAGGAGCAGCTCTGGTTCGTCGAGGGCCCGGCCGTCGGCAACAGCACGCGCACGGGCCTGACCGTAGGCGTCGCCTTCCAGCCGTGACCTCGCGGCATCGGTCCATGGTCATCGCTTCGTGACCTCGGCGCGCCAGATCTCCGGTCCGTGCTCGACGACCTGGAACGAGAAGCTGCGCTCGGGCTCGGTCGCCTCGAGCGTGTAGTACATGCACACCGGATCGTGATCGACGGTCAGGTGCAACGTCGCGCCGGGCACGAGCATGCGATACGCGCCCATGATCGTCTCGAGCCGGTGTCGAGGCTCGACCCCGCGGACGTCGAGCTCGACCTCGCGAGTGCTCACCGCATGCCCGCACCCAGAGCTGCCACGCGAGCCGAGCCACTGGGTCCAGCGCGTGACCATCTCCGGGCTGCTCGGGCACAGGACGATCGGTCCCGCGAAGCCCGAGAGCGCGAGCTCGACGAACAAGGGGCCGATGCCGTAACCGTCCTGATCACGTTGTTCCGGTCCCCCGCCGTGCAAGCGCACCACACCGAGCAGCTCGCGCGTCGCGAGCAGGAGCGCGCTCGCCTCGCTCAGATCGGCGGCCGACGACGGATGAAGCTCCCAGGCGAGCCCGAGCGCTGCGGGAGTCCCGATCGCGCGAACCGCCAAGACGAGCTCGAGCGCCTCGTCCAGGTTCGTGTGACAACCGAGCAGCAACCGGGCGCCCGCACGCGCGAACGCACCCGCGATGTGGGCCAGGCTGTCCGGATCGACGGCCGCGGGTGAGACCGAGACCGGTACACCGAGGTCGGCCGCGGCTCGAGCGATCGCCGGCGCGCTCGCCGCGTCGATGCGCGCGGTCTGCAGCGCCACGACGCGAGCGCCGGAGGATCGCGCGCGCACGAAGACCGAGTCGGCATCGCCGTCAGCCGCGATCACGACCTCCAGTCCGTCGAGCCCGCGGGCCCGGCAGCCGCGGTCGAGATCCTCGAGCGATCGTCGAGGTGCGACCTCGGTGCTTAGCGCGAGCATCAGCCGCGCTTCCCGATGCTCACTCGCCACACGACCGGGCCACTCTCCAGGTACGACCATTCGAACTGGTCGGTTCGGGTCGCGTTGAACTGGTGCCGGAGCGGCGCGGGATCGTGATCGTTGATCAGCGTAAATGCCTGACCCGGGGACAGCGCATCGAAGGTCCGGAAGATGGCCGGATGCTTCTCGCGGGGCGGGACAAGGCGGATATCGAGCTCGATCTGAGACATCTGTGCAAACTCCTTCGTGGTTATCGGTGACGGACGAACAGGCGAACCAGATCGGGACCCTGTTCGCGAACTTCGTAGGTGAAGCCGCGCTGCTCGAGCTTTGGCAACAGGTATTGCGGTACGCGGACGTTGAGCTGGACCAGCGTCTTGCCGCGCGGCATCACCGCGAGCGCTTCGAGCGTGCGAACCATCGGCTCGGGTGGTTCGAGGCCTCGCACGTCGAGCACGATCACGTCGTCGTCGTCGTCTGCGGCGATCGCAGCGCGCGCGACGTCGCCCGTCGCGCGGGCGGAGGCATCGTGGTGGAACCACACGCGCCAGTCATCGTCGGCGAGCCGCTCGGTGACATGACCGAGGCCGTACTTCGCGAGCACCGCGTAGAGTGGGGCGGGCTCGAAGATCGCGCGAACCCGCAGCACGCTGCCGGCGGGGAGCGCGCGCGTCGCCTCGAGGATGCGGCCAAAGGGCTCCTTGCCCGCGCGCAGATCCTCGCGAACGTCGAGATCGACGATCCGGTCGGCGGGGAGCGCTCGCAGCGCCTCGGGGACGGGAGGTAGGGACGCAGCGCCCTGCGGAGCCGAGATCGCTGCGCCGACCGCCGGCGCCTGGCCGTGCAGCGCTGCGTTCAAGCGGTCGATCAGCTGCGCGGGATCGATGCCTGCGATGCGGGCGGCCTGCTCGACGGTGACTAACCTCGCCATCGTCTTGCGCATCGCGGAGCTGCGCAGCTTCTCGAACGCTGGCGAAGCCGCGACGAGCACGTCGAGCAACCGCTCGTCCCGTGCGAGGACGGCGGCGATTCGATCATCGGCGCGAATCACAGTGCGCCCTCCTTCACCAGGCCCGGATGCCAGCGCGGCTCCCACACCAGATGTGGGCAGACCTCGGTCACGCCAGGCACCTCGGCGACGGCCTGCATGATGCCGCCTCGGATGGGCCGCTCCATGGGGCACCCGCGCGTGGTCAGCGTGAACGTGACATCGACGGTTCCGTCGTGAACCTCGACATCGTAGACGAGGCCGAGGGTGACGATGTCCAGCCCGATCTCCGGATCGATCACGGTCGCGAGCGCCTCGTAGACACTGTCCCGGGTTGCTTCATCAGCGACACTCATGCGGGTCTCCTTCGCGCGATGCCAGCGATGACGATCACCTCGACGAACACACCGATCGCGAACAGGATCGCGGCGGCGCGTGTGATCGCCATCGATCCGAGGTGTGTGCCCGCGGCGAGTCCTGCGAGACCGGCCACGAGCAAGAGCCCGTCGACGGTCGCGATACGCTCCGAGAACAGCTCGGAGACCTTGGGAACCTTGCGGGTTCCGACCAGCGGCCCGAACCGGTGATACCAGACGAGGAACGGCACGATCTTGTAGTAGTGCCCGGCGACGAACAGCGAGAGTGCACCGAGGAGCACGACGAAATAGGTGGTGAGCAGGCGCAGGTCCGCGAGCCCGCGCGTGAACGCGAGCGGCGCGATCACCATCGCCGCGATCAGCCCGACGATCCCGGCAGCGGCGAGCCGCAGCCCCGGATCGAGCGCGCGACGCTTGCGATGTCGAAAGAACATCACCGCCTGCGTTGCGAAGGCGATCACTCCGCCGGCCGCGAGGATGCCGCCGACGGCGTCGAGCGCGAGCCCACCCATCGGCAATGCAAGCAGCGAAGCACCCGCCCCCAGCAGCGCGACGGCGACCCACGCGGGACGCTCGGTTGCACCGTGCGAGAGCAAGAACATCGGGATCAGGCGATGCGCGACGCCGACGATCACGAGCAGGACCACGCCGATGATGGCGATGTGCGCGTGCACGGCGACGACATGGAAGCGGTGCATGCCGAGCCCGTCGATCAGGTTCAGCTGCAGCAGGACACCATAGAGAGGCGTCACCACCAGGAACAAGGTCGCTCCGGCGAGCGCCCACCAGGTGACGGAACGGTCGCGGACGGACGCGAGCGTGGCTCCCAGGTTGAGCGCGAACAGCACGAACGCGGTGGACAGCGACGCTGCTCCGGCGACGGCTAGACCATGCCGAGCCTCGACGAGCCCGATGATGAAGCCGGCCGCCCCGAGCACGTGCAGACCAAACGTGACGTGTGCGAGCCGTTGCCAGCGCAGCCCGCGCCCGATCGCGACCGGCAGGAACTGACACAACGCTCCGAAGATCGAGAGCATGATCCAGCCGACCGTGAACAGATGGACGGCTGCGATGACGCGCGGGCCGAAGAACGCACCGAACGCGAGCTCGGGCGCGATCGCGACGAGCCCGAGCGAACCGAGGACGAAGAACGCCATTGCCGCGGCGAAGTGCTCTCCGGGGAGCGCTAGCGGCGGTGCTTGCGCCGCACCGGTGGCCTCGCCGCCGAGAGGCACGGGCGCGATGCGTTCGGCGGCGATCTGCATGCTGACCCTTACGTGAGGATGCGAGTGGCATGCCACGCCAACCACGCGGATCGGCGCGCGAAACGCGCAGGTTCTGCGTTTGCGCTTATCGATCGCTGCAATGCGTGCGCGTCTTCACGTCATCGCGGTGTCTCCAGCCGTCGCTTGCGACGCTGCAGCGTTCGCGCCAATAGTCGCGCATGGACGCCTCCGACCGGTTCCGCGCGTGCGTGCCTCGCTATCTCGGCCGCGCATGGACACCGCGCGACGGGCTACCGCCGTCCAGGCTCGCCGCATGCGAGCAGCGCCTCGGACGCCCGCTGCCGGCCTCGCTGCGCGCGCTCTACCTGACCCTCGGCGACGTCGCCGAGCTGCTCACCGTTCACAATCAGGTGCTGCCCCTCGCGCAGCTCGCCGTCGACGGCGAGTACCTCCTGTTCGGGGAGGAGAACGAGAGCGTGGTCTCGTGGGGCATTCCGCTCGCGCAGCTGCACGAGCCCGATCCCCTCGTCTGGCAGCGCAACAACACGCCGCCCGTCGAGTGGTTCTCCGAGGAGAAAGGCGTGCTAGAGCTCATGCTCTCGATGTGGGACTGGTACGTCGAGATCGGGGTGCTCGATGCGTGACGAGCGCTCAGCCGCAGGCGAGCGATGCACGGGCCGCGACGAGCTGCTCGAGATGTGCGCGCGCGGCGGATGACAGCCCGAACCGCGCGAGCTCCTCGTGGAGCTGGGCGGGCGTGCCCTTGCCCGCGACGTAGCCGTTGAGCCGCGCGGCCACGGTCGACTCCACGAGCTGCTGCGGTGTGTACCCGGCGAGCTCCTGCATCAGCAGCGTGTCCCGACGAAGGTAGTACTTCTGGTGGTAGTCCTCGGCGAGGTAGAAGCGCGCGCCCGCGATGATCGGCGCCGTGATGCCCGCCGCGCGGGCCTGCGCTTCCTGCTCCGCATTCGCGCAGAACACGGCCTCCATGTACTGGCGGCTGTAGGCCCTGCCGCCGCGGCGATTCGCCCAGATCTCGCGGAGCAGCTCGGCGTAGCTGAGCTGCGTCGGGTCGTAGTCGATCTGAAACACCTCGGTGTGATCCGCGAGATCGTAATACGTGGGATCGACGGTGCTGCCGCCGGCATAGCCCACGCGCGTACGAACGATTCCAGGGTGACACCCGAACCGGGCGTCGGGCGTCCAGAATCAACCGAGGCCGAACGTGGCGGTCTCGACGGGCGGCTGGTGCTGATCGAGGGGGAGCATGACTCCCAGTCTACGCCGCCGGCGCCATTTGGTTACGCAGCAATGAAGGTGCCGTGCCGCGACGATGCGCTCGCATCGCTTTCAGATCGCGGCCCCGCGACGATTGTCGGCGTGCTCGATCAGCTGTGATACGCATGGCCGATGGTGATGAAGGCATTCTGCGCGGTCATGGTGCTTGCGGCCTGCGGCGGCAACGAGAAGGCAGCTGGCGTGGAGGGAAGCGCGGCCAAGGCGAGCGAAGCGAAGGCGAGTGAGCCCACGCCCGCGGACGCCGGTGGCTTACCACCGGGCATCACCGTCGAGATGAAGGAGACATTCGACCTCTACGTTGCTGCATTCGAGAAGCTGACGGCGGAGCTCGGCGCGGCAGCGCCCGATTGCGCCAAGGGGGTGGCGGCGGTGGAGCGCAATGCGAAGGAGCTCGACGGACTCGACGCACGCGGTGCTGCGCTGCGCGCGCAGATGGAAGCACTGCGTGAGAGGAAGAGCCCCGAGCAGGCGGAGTGGTTCGCCAATTCCTACGCGGAGCGCGTGAAGGGCGCGATCCTGCAGATGGGACCGCTCGTCACCAGCTGTGAGGGGAACGTCGCCCTCAAGGATGCGATGAACAGCGTGATGGCCCGCTATCCGATGATGCGAAAGAAGAAGTAGCGCGGACGCTCTCGGCGTCGGCCATCGGCATCGGTGTCGGCATCGGCCTCGGCATCGGCATCGGCATCGGTGTCAGCATCGGTGTCGGCATCGGCCTCGGCATCGGCATCGGCCTCGGCATCGGTGTCGGCCTCGGCCTCGGCATCGGTGTCGGCATCGGACTCGGCGCTCAGCGTCGGCATCGGCACTTGGCGTCGACATCGGGACCCGGCATTCAGCGTCGGCCGTCGGACGTTCTGACGCACGCCGGGGCCGCAGGGAGAGCGCGGGGCGCCTCGGACCGCTGGGTGGTGGGCCGCCCGGCGGCCGGCCGCGCACCGACCACGCGCCGAGCGCTACGGGGTCAGTGCCCGCGCATCGACCCGCCGCACAGCTGATCGATCGCGTCGGCGTGGACCGCGGTGCACGCGCTCGTCACGGGTCGTGCGCGTCTCGGCCCTCGGCCGGAGGGGCGAGGGGGCCGCGAACAACTCCCAACGAAAGGCCCCCCCCATCATGCTCGTCGCGTACACCAATGCACTCCAGATCATCCGCACGCTCCGTCCCATCGTCGAGCAGCTCAAGTCGTACGACGCTAACGCTGCCGACCAGGTGGTTCGCGCGGCCACCAGCATCACGCACAACGTCGCCGAGGGTTCGCGCCGCACCGGCAAGGACCGCAAGTGCTTCTATCGGCGCGCCGCCGGCAGTGCCTCCGAAGTTCTGGCCGCGCTCGATACTGCGGATGCGTGGGGCTGGAACGTGAACACCGCCGAGGCGCGGGTTCTCCTCGATCGCGAGCTCGCCCTGCTGTGGGGCCTCTGTCGCTGAGCATCCACTGTCGCTGAGCGTCCACTGTCGCTGAGCGTCCACTGTCCACGCCACCGCGATTGCCACGAGCGCGTAGCAACAGCGGGGGGGTGTCGCTCGTCACGAGCGCTCGCGACGAACGTGGCGGCAGCGCTGCATGCGTCAGACGTGTGAGTCGGCCGGCAGTGCGGGGCGGCCGTGGACGAGGCGCCATAGCAGCGCGAGCAAGCGATCGAGGACGGCGCGTGCCTTCCGCGCGTCGACGATCCAGCCCCACGCATCCGCGGTGTCGAGGGCGGTGAGGATCTCGCTCGCGCTGCCGTGCGCGAAGTCGAAGAACCGCCGCTGATCGCCGCCGCGGCGACGACGGCCTTCGCCGAGGTTGAGCATGACGCTGGTACCGGCGCGCGTGATCTGATCGGCGAGCTCGCGATCGAACTTCTTGATGGCAGGGACGAGAGGGCGGAGCTCACGCACGAGCTCGGTGGCGACTTCGTAGGCGATGAACATGTGGAAGGTCCTTTCTGGGATCTGGTTCTGAGGGGGAGCGGCCCGCCTGCCTGCCTGGCGGGGGGCCCTCGCCCCGAAGCACCGAGACGCGCACGGTTCGTGACGAGCGCGGGCACGGGAAGGAACCCGACGTCGGGGCC
>DATLHR010000654.1:0-2301 GCA_035539815.1 Kofleriaceae bacterium | reverse complement strand
TGCTGGAGGAGAAGTCGCGCGGGCCGTGGATGCTCGTCGCGATCGCCGTCGTCGTGGTCACGGTCGGCAACGTCGCGATCGCGATGCTGCTGTGACTACAGGATCCCGGCGCCCTGCGTGCGCGGCAGCAGCTGGCCGTAGCTGAACCGCTCGACGAGGCCGGGGAAGTCGCGCCAGGTCACCGCCATCGCGCGCGTCACGCCGGTCCAGTTCGTCGGGCGTCGCCGGTCGAGGTCCGTCGGCACCACGAGCGAGCCGACGTAGTCACCCTTGCCGTAGACCTTGCGGATCTGCGCGGCCATCGCCTTGATGCTCGCGTTCGACACCACGCCGTTCGACGTCGCTTGATAGAACTGCAGCGTCACGCGCACCGGGAACCGCGCATCGCGCTCGATCGTGAGCCCGTCGAGCTCGGTGTACGGCCCCTCGGTCGGACCGTGACCGAGCACCGCGGTGTCGACGTCGGCGCGCTCCTGCCGGTCGGCGAGCGCCGCCTTGCCGGGGGCGGCGCCGCCCGCACCCGCGCTCGCACTCTCCGCCGCCGCCGGCGCCATCGGATACGCCATCGACATGCGCGCGGGCTGCCGGTACGTGAGCGGGACCTGGATCAGCATGAGCACGTTGGCGTCCTCGCCGAGGTCCTGCGCGTCCTCGCCGTTGGCGGTGACGCCGCTCGCCTTGACGTCGGCGAGGCGCTCGGCGATCAGCGGCGCCTTCTCGCCGCCCTTGTTGAAGTACAGCCGCTGCCCCCAGGAGCCGCCGCCGGTGACCGTGTCGCGCGCGTTGTCGATGATCGTCATGCTCGTGCCCTGGCGGGTGACGAGGATGGTCAGCACCGCGGGGTTCTTCTTCGTCGATTGGTAGTTGAAGATCACCGGCCAGAACGTCGCCTTGCCTTCCTTGGGGACCGGCAGGAACGCGTGCTGCGCGCTGACGAGCGCGTGCGTGTCGCGCTTCGCGAGCAGGCTCGCTCGCTTGATCTTCCCCTTGCCCGCGCCGGTCATGTACTGCTCCGGGTTCGCGAGCAGCTCCTTCAGCGAGACCAGCGAGAGCTCGCCATCCTTGCGCTGGTTGCCGACGGGGATGAGGATCTTGTCGAGCTTCACGTCGGCGGTCTTGTCGGTGAAGTTGTCGTGCCGCATCACCGGCATCAGGTACGTGCGGTGCGTCTTGCCGTTGCGGTAGCCCTCGACCTCGATCGTGACGTCGCTGATGTTGGGGCCGACGGAGCTGCCTTCCCAGCGGCCGGTGTCCTCCCACAGCACGTTGAGGATCTGCAGGCCGTACGCGTTCGCGGTCGTGTACGCCCGCTCGTCGCTGACCATGTTCGCGACCTTGGCGACCATGCGGTCGTAGGTGCGGCCTGGCTTCGAATCGGCGGCGGCGACCGGAGCGAAGGCGAGGGAGAGGGCGGTGGCGAGGGCGGCGGAGCGGCGGATCATGAGCCGTATCGACGCACCACCCGCGCCGCCGGCCTATCGAGCTAACCCCGCGTCACGCTTGCTCGAGAAAGGTGCGCACGGGTGGGTTCAGCAGGGGGTAGTCGACCAGGAACGCGTCGTGACCGTTCGGCGTCGCGATCTCGAGGTGCGTGGCCTCGACCCCGGCGGCGGTCATCGCGGACTGGACGCGGATGACCTCGGAGGTCGGGAACAGCCAGTCGGTATCGAACGAGATCAGCAGCGCCCTCGTCTTGAACCCTGCGAACGCGCGATCGAGCGAGCCGAACTGCTCCTCCAGGTCCATCTCGTCCATCGCGGCCTGCACGCGGATGTACGAGTTCGCGTCGTACGAGCTCGCGAACTTGTTCGCTTGATACTCGAGGTAGGAGTCGACCTCGAACTGACGCGTGCCGCCGCGGCGCCGGCGCCCGAACTTCGACTCGAGCGCTTCGTTCGACAGGTAGGTCATGTGACCGACCATGCGCGCGAGCTGGAGCCCGCGCAGCGTCTCGTCGCTGCCGTAGTAGTCTCCGCCGCGGAACGCCGGGTCGGACTGGACCATCTTGCGGCCGATCAGGTGCCACGCGACGCTCGCGACCGGCACCGCCGCCGAGGCCGCGATGCTGACGAGCGAGCCCACACGCTCCGGGTGCAGCGCGGCCCACATCAGCGCTTCCATGCCGCCGAGCGAGTTGCCGACGACGGCCTTGAACTTCCCGATCCCGAGGTGATCGGCGACGAGCCGCTGCGACGCGATCATGTCCTCGACGGTGACCCACGGATAGCGCGAGCCGTAGGGGGTGCCGGTCGCCGGATCGAGCGAATGCGGCGCGGTCGTGCCCCACGGCGAGCCCGGGAA
>DATLHR010000653.1:0-5505 GCA_035539815.1 Kofleriaceae bacterium | reverse complement strand
CTCCTTGGCGAGCAGACGACGAGCTGCGTGACCGTTCTCGGTCGCCTGCGTCGCCTCCGCGTGCTCGCGCTGCGCCTCGAGGATCTTCCTCTCGATGCGGCTGGCCTTGCGCCGTGCCTCCGCGCGGACGATGCGACGAGCGGGCTTGTCGTAGATGAGCGAGCTCGTGATCGCGCTTTGGGTCGTGACGCTCTTGCCCGCGTTGACCGCGCGCACCTTGCGCTCCTTGGGCTTGGCCACGGGCTACGCCTCCCCGCTGTAGGTGCTCCACACGTCGAGCGCGTGGGCGGGATCGGCGAGGTGATCAAGCACGTATCCGTTGGGCAGCAGAGCCCGCTCATTGCCGACGTCCGAGCGCACTGCGCCGTCGGTGATCGCGGCCTCGAGCTGCAGCGTGCGCAGCGCGACGGTGTACCAGTGGCCCCGCACCGCCGGGGTGAGCGCGTCCCACGCCGGGCACGGCAGCCCTTGGTAGTTCTTGCCGTCGCTGCTCGCGCAGTAGGTCGCGTACAGGTCGCGCGCGCGGCGCAACACGCTGGGATTCTGGGCGTGGCTGACCATGCCCTGCGATGCGGTCTCGTTCGTGTTCTGGTTCATGTCCTTGCTCCTTGTGCTTCTCGGTTGCACGCGCGGCACACCTTGCCGCCCTCGGGGGTGACCACGCCGTTGATGGCGAGCTCGTGACCCTTCGGGCAGTGCGTGCGCCGCGCGCGGTACTTCCAGCTCTTTCGCTTCTCGTTCTCGCTGCGGGTGACGAGCTCGAGGTGGTGCAGCGCGCGGCAGTGGCGGCGGCGGCACAGGTGGTCGAGCTCCATGCCGTCGGGCACGGCGCCGTGTGCTTTCGTCCACGCGACGACGTGCGCGCGCGATCGGCCCTCGAACGCGTAGCCCTCCCGGTCGATGCGCGCGGTCGACAGCTCGCAGCCGTATCGGTCGGTCGGTGCGCTCACGGTGTGGTCGCCCTTTCTGCCCGCTCCGCGTACTTCCGCACAGCACGCGTGTCGAGGCGGTCGAACACTTCGCGCAGGTAGCGCTGCACGAGGTCGACGCGCGACCGCGGCTCCACGAGCAGCGCCTCGATGCGGTGACGGAGCGTCTCGGTCGCGTAGGCGTATGCAATCTCGTCGCGCGCGACCTCGAGCTCGCGGATCGCGTGCGACAGGTCGCGAATCGACTCGCGCGCGTGCGGCGGCTTGCCCGCGGAGGGGCGGGCGCGGCGGATCGGCCTTACGCGCGACATGCCGCTCCCTTCACGACCGCGGGCACCTTGCGGAGCGCGGCGTAGAGCCCGATCGCGACGGCATCGAGCGCGTGGGTGCGGAGGTTCTTCGCGATCGCCCCGATCCGGGGCCCCACGTGCTTCGTGAGCTTCTTCTCGACGCGCGCGTAGTTCACCTTCCCGGGCCCGACGACGTCGTGCTGCCAGTCCTTCGCGCGCACCTCGACGACCGAGAGGCCGCGCGCGTGGGCCACGCCGAGCAGCGCTCCCCAACACAGGACCTGCGCCGTCGCGGCGTTGACGTTGCCGAACAAGAGCATCGCCTCGGCCGCGAGCACGGTGCACCCGTGGACCGCGGCGAGCTCGGCGAGCTGCGCCGCGAGCTGGTGAGCCCTGCGGGCTCGGTCGGTCGACTTCGCGATCGCCTTGTCCGGCTCGGTCGTGAGCACGCCGAGCTCGGCGACGAGCGCGGTCGCCGGATCGACGACCGCCCACCCGCACGCGGCGAGCCCCGGATCGATCGCGAGGATCACCGCGACCTCCGCGGGTCGTACTCGGGCGGCTCGTAGAGCGTCCGGCCGTCCTGCAGGGTGCAGTTGCCGGCGTGCCCCGCGGTCTCGATGCACCACGGGTGACGCGTGCAGAGCTGGACCCTCTGCTCGCGTTCCGCGCCGGCGTCGGTGGTGCCGAGCTCGCTCTTGTCGGCGCCCTCGATCACGACCGCTTCTTGCCCTTGCTGCGCTTGGCCTTGGGCGCGGCGACGTCGGGCGGCACGACGTTGCCGTCGTCGTCGACCTCCACGCCGTTCGCGGCCTGGACGCGAGCGGCGTCCTCGAGGAGCCCGCCGGTGACATCGCCCGAAGCCTCGACACCCTCGCCGATCTCGACGTCGGCCTCGCCGGTCTTGCGCACGACGACCTTCTCGTCGCCCGTCACGATCTCGGCGACGAGGAGCTCGCCGTTCTCGTCTGGGAACTCGTAGCGCTCGATCCCGTGCGTGCGCATCTGCGCGAGCAGCTCGATGTGTTTCTTCGTGCGGGTCTTGCCCGCATGCTTCCAGGTCTCGTTCGCGTCGACGAACGCCTGTGCGGCCTCCTCGACGACGGGGTTCTCGATCTGGCGCTCGATGCCGGGTAGTTCAGCTTGCTTGCGTGCCATGGGGGTCGGGTCTCCTGGGTTGCGATCAACGGGGGCGCCACGCGATGCACGCCCGCAGAACAGCGGGCGTCGCGTCCTCGGCGCGGCGGTAGAACAGGGCGTGAGGGACGGAGCTCGAGCTGCTGCGGATGCCCGGCGGTGGCTCGAAGTTCACCCGCCTGCGTCGGGGGACGCAGACGAGCTCGCTTGCGCGGTAGATGCGCGAGAACCACTCCGTCGACGGGTCGAAGCGCAGCAGCGCGCCGAACCGCGTGTGCTTGTAGTGCTCGAACGCCTCGAGCACGATCGTGTACGGCGGTTGGAACCACACGCGCGCGGCCGTGCCGACGATGTCGGGGCCGAGACCGCGCGCGCCGCCCTGGAAGAACGTCCCCGGGATCGTGTGATCGCCGAGGCCGTCGCCGCCGTCCTCGAGCATGCAGCGCATCCGCGAGACGACGTGCGATCGCGGGTTGCTGAACGGGTCGAGGTCCCACGGGCCGACGAGCTCGGCGAGCCACTTCGGCGTGCACCACGTGCCGCGCTCGGGCTCGCGCGATCCGCCGTGAACGTTCGCGGTTCGCTTCTTCACCGGTCGCCTCCGTTCTTCGCGAGCAGCTCCTTGGCCTCGAGCGCCTTGATCTGCACGCGTGCTCGCGACGCGTCCCAATCGCAGCGCTCGAGGATCGAGATCCGCGCGCCCGCGTCCTGGCGCTTCATCTCGCGCGCATCGATGCCAAGACGCTCGCGGAGCAGCTTCGCCTGCTTGTACGAGCACAGGCCCTTGCGGCGCCGATCCTCGGCCGCGGCGGTGACGCGCTTCACCTCGCCCTTCGTGAGCAGCGGCGCGACCGCGAGCTTCTTCATGCCGAGCTTGATCAGCTCCTGGCGCTCGTTGTGGGTCGCGGGATCGCCGGCATCCGCGCCCAAGTAGGCCGCGCCGGCGAGCTCGGCGCCGAAGAACGGATCCACCTCGGTCGCGAAATAGCGTGCGCTCGCCGTGACCTTCGCGGCGCGGCGACGCTCCTCGAGGATCCGCGCGGCCTCGTCGAGAGCTTCGTCGACGTCGCACGCGTCCTCGGAGAGCAGGCGCTCGGCCTCCTTGCGCACGTCCTCCGGCACGTCGCCGGCTGCGAGCGCGTCGAGCGGGCCTACGAGCTTGTGCTTGCCGGCGTTCCCGACGAAGTCGAGCCAGAGCAGATCGGTCTTGCCGGGGAAGAGGCGGGTACCGCGGCCGACGCACTGGACGACGAGCGCGCGGCTCTTCGTCGGCCGCATCGTGGCGACGCACGTGATGGACGGCTCGTCGAAGCCCTCCGTCCAGAGCTGGCAGTTCACGAGGAACTGGAACCGGTCGGCCTTGAAGTCGTCGAGGATGACCGCACGCTCCTCGCGCGCGAGCTCGCCGTAGCCCATCCGCGCCGCGCCGTCGCGGTAGCGGTTGATCGCCTCGGTGATCGCCGTGGCGTGCGCGACGTCGACCGTGAACACGATGGTCTTGCGATCGCCGGCCTCGCGCAGCAGCGCATCGACCGCCGCAACCACCGCTTGCTCTTCGGCCATGATCGCCGAGAGCTGGTCCTGCGCGAGATCGCCGGCGCGCGTCTTCACGCTCGAGAGGTCGACGCCTTCGACGTGCACCTGCTTGCAGCGGATCGGCGCGAGGTAGCCTGCCGCGATCGCCTCGCGGATCTCGAAGCGGTACGCGCAGCTCTCGAACACGTCGCCGAGCGCCTGGCCGTCGCCGCGATCCGGCGTTGCGGTCACGCCGAGCACGCGCGCGCCGGCGAAGTGATCGACGATCGAGCGATAGCCCTTCGCGTTCGTGTGGTGCGCCTCGTCGATGATCACGTCGAACGCGTTCGGGTCGAACGCGGCGAGCCGCTTGCCGCGGAGGGTCTGCACCGACGCGACGACGACGGGCGCGCGACCAGCGCGACGATCGGCCTGCTCGATCGCGGCGCGCAGCCCGAAGAGTTCCATCCGCGCCGCGGCCTGCTCGAGCAGCTCGGTGCGGTGCGCGAGCACGAGCAACCGGCGGCCGAGGGCGACACGCATGCGCGCCCACTCGGCGAACACGGTGGTCTTGCCCGTGCCGGTCGCCATCACGATCAGCGTTCGGAGACGACCGGCGCCGTGCTCGCGCTCGATCGCCGCGATCGCCTCGTGCTGGTACGGGCGCAGGGTGACGGGGCCGTTGAGCACGCCGCCGCGCCGTTCGCCGCCCGCCGCCGTCTCGCGATCTCGATCTGGGATCTGATCCGGGGAGACCGCCCGCCCGCTCTCCTGGGGGCCCCCATTCCCCGCAGCTTCAAGCGAGGAGATGGGGTCCAGGGGAGCAGGCGACCGTCCGGACGTTTCTCCTCCCTTTAGGGAGGGCGGTCCGGACGGTGGACGGTTGGCCGAAATCATTGAGGATTTCGGGATCGCGTTTTCGGGACCGTCCGGACGGTCACCGTCCTCGACCGTCCGGACGGTGGAGGACGGCTCGTAACCCACGGAATCGTTCGTGATTACCGGGGAGAGCTCCTCGACCGTCCTCGACCGTCCTCGACCGTCCGGACGGTTTTCGGGTGACCACGAAAAGAGGTCGACCTGGTGCGTCATACGCCCTCCATCTGGGTCTGCCGACCGGCCTCGGTGAGCACGACCCCGAGCCCCTTCACGAGCTCGATCTTCCCGCCCGCGAGCAGCGCGTCGTACGTGCTGCGGAGCTTCTTCTTGTTGCCGGTCACGCGCGTGACCAGGTCGTCCTTGCCCTTCGCGGTGTGGTCGCGGAGCCAGCGCACGATGCGCGCCTCGAGCTCGGTGTTGGTCTCCTGCGGCGCCCGCGGTGTCTCCGCGGCGATCACCCGCTCGGCGGCACCGAGGTCGCGCCACGTGCCGCGGCGACCGTTGTAGCGCGCGTCGATGTGGACCTCGGTGCCGAACCGCGCCTTTGCGACCGTGATCGTCGCGATCCGCTCGTCGTCCTCGTACTCGTCGGACAGCGAGAGCACGATGATCCCGGCGCCATCGAACTCGACCGCGCCGGACTCCTTGCTCACCTCGACGAGCTCGTAGGGCGCGAACTTGCGCGGCGTCTGGAAGAGCTTGCCCTTGCCGCGACCGGTGGCACTCACGCACACGATCGCGACGCCAGTGTCGTC
>DATLHR010000652.1:0-6562 GCA_035539815.1 Kofleriaceae bacterium | reverse complement strand
ACGTGGACGCGCTCGAGCCCGCGCCGCGCCGCCGGGGCCTCGGCGAGGGTGCCTCGGCGCTCGTCGTCGACGACGATCCGCGCCGGGCGCTGCTGCTCAAGGGCCTGTTGATGGCGCTGACCGAGCGCGTCCACGTCGCGCACACCGTCGACAACGCCCTCGCGATGGCGCGCACCGAGCATCCCGTGCTCGCGGTCGTCGCCGGCGCGATGGCCGACGTGCTGCCGCTGCTCGCGATCCTCGAGCACGATCCGGACACCGCCAAGACCGCGGTCATCGTCGTCGGCGATGCCGAGCGCCGCGTCGACATGCTCGCGGCCGGCGCCGACGACCTGCTCGAGTTCCCGATCCAGCCCGCCGCGTTCCGGGATGCCTGCCTGCGCCTCGTGGAGTCGGGCCGGCGCGAGGCACCGCGCGTGCTGGTCGTCGACGACGATCCGTCGATCCGCACGATCTGCCGCGAGGTGCTCGAGCTCGGCGGTTACCAGGTGCGCGACGTCGGCTCGGCGAACGCCGCGCTCGCCGAGGCCCGCCGGTTCCGCCCCGACATGATCCTCATGGACGTGCTGATGCCCGGGATCGACGGCTATCGCGCCGCCGAGATGATCCGCGCCGACGCCGCGATCGCGATGGCGCCGATCATGTTCCTCTCGGCGCGCGGCGACACGGCCGACAAGGTCCGCGCGTTCCGCTCGGGCGCCGAGGACTACATGGTCAAGCCGTTCGACGCCGCCGAGCTGCTCGCGCGCGTCGCCAAGGCCCTCGACCGCCAGGCGCGCGAGCTCGGAGCCTCGCCGACGACGCAGCTCCCCGGCGCGGATGCGATCCAGGCCGAGATCGAGCGCCGCATCGCGTTCGGCGATCCCACGGCGGTCGCGTGCTACCTCGACCTCGACAACCTCAAGGCGTTCAACGACTACTACGGCTACGCGAAGGCGAACGCCGTGATCCGCCAGACCGGCGACGTGATCCGGCAGATCGTCACGCACGCGGGCGGGCCCGGTGACTTCATCGGTCACATCGCCGGCGACGACTTCGTGTTCGTCACCAGCGAGGAGCACGCGGACGCCGTGTGCAAGGGCATCTGCGAGCGCTTCGATCAGCTGATCCGCCTCTATTACGATCCGAGCGATCGCGCGCGCGGCTACATCGAGACCAAGGACCGCTACGGCGTCCCGCGCAAGTTCCCGATCATGAGCCTCTCGATCGCCGCGATCTCGCTGACGCGCGCGAAGACCTACGCGGGGCTCGCCGAGCTCGCGGCCGTCGGCAAGCGCACCGCGAAGGCCATCCCTGGCTCGTCGTACGTGCGCGACGGCCAGACCATGGTGCTCGCGACGCCCGGCGGGCCGCTCACCGCGAGCGGTTGAGCCGCGGAGCCGGCTCGTTAGCGGACGTCGTGCACGTGCCCAACGTGCTCGTCCACGTACACGAGCTCGCGGCGAAATGATTGCGAGCTCCTGGTCCGTCGTGCGGCCTCGACGAGCTCAGTCTTCGCAGGCCGCGCGCTTGCTGAACCGGCGGCCCGGGCAGGTGCCCGAGGTTCGGAACGTGACGCCATCGCATCCACAGTACGGCCGCAGGTCCTTCGTGCACATGCGGCTCGCCGGCACGCAGGTCCCCGGCGTGCTCGCGTCGCAGCCCTCGCCCTCGCATACGCCCGAGGCGCACTCGCCACCCGCGAGGCAGCTGCCGCCGTCCGGGACGAGGCCGGCTACGGCGCCAGAGCCCGCCGAGGTGTCCGTGCTCGGCTCCGTGGTCGCCGGCGGCGGCGGCTCGGTCGTCGACGCGGGCTGCTTCGGAGCGGACGAGCAAGCACAGACGAGCACCGCGATCGCGAGGACGGGAAAGCGCATGGCAAATGCTATCACCGCGCGTGCAGCGCGGCCGACCGTGATCGGCGGCGTCGACGGCGTCAGCTCGAGGTGGCGACCGACGAGCACGCGGTCACTGCTGTAGAGGATGACGAGGCGCAGCGGCAGGTCGGACACCGGCGCAGGCTACCACCAGGTGTCGTTGTCCTCGGCGATGCCGACGATGTCCTCGAGGTCGTGCACGTGGCCGTTCTTCGTGCGCAGGCGGCCGGAGAACGTGCCTACGACGTGGCGCAGGCGATGGCGCACGAGCGGAACCTCGAGCTTCTGCTCGACGTGCGCGACGGGGTTCATGTCGAGGTCGAGCGTGTCGCCGGCCTGGATCCGCCACGGGCTCGCGATGTCCTCGCCTTGCGCGGTGAGCCGGACCTCGGCGAGCGCGTCGCGCTTGCCATCGACCCACACGGCGTTCTCGCTGACCGGAGCATCGGGCGTGGGATCGACGAGGTTGAGCCCGAGCACCTTGCCGTGCTTGGTGCGGCCGCACAGCGCGATCCACTTCCAGACCGTGTGGCGCAGCGCGTACATCTTCGTGTAGTCGAGCGTGCCGAACGCGTGGCCCGAGCGCAGCTCGAGCGTGCGCCCGCCGACGCTGACGTTGCCGGTGACGCCGAACGCGCCGAACTTGTGCGTGTAGTTCCAGCGCCCGCCCGCGAGCGGCACGCACAGCGAGAAGTGCTCGTCGGCGGCGCCGCTGTCGAAAGCGAGCTCGGCGGAGAGCGCCCCGCCCTGCTCGGTGTCGGCGTTGATCGCGACGGCGAACCGGCGCCCCGCGTCGAGGTTGTCGATCGTGATCCCGAGGCCGCGCGTCTTGAACCGGTGCTGTCCCCGAACGCTGGTCGGCTCGACCCGGGTGCCGACCGCCATCGGCGTGATGCCGAACTTCTGGTGCACGCGTCCGGTCGGCAGCTCGACGGCGTAGACGAAGCCGTTGCCGGCGAAGCCCGCCGTCCCGATGATGAACGCGACGAACAGGTCGTCGCTCACCGCCGTCATGTACTGCCAGCTCTTGAGCCGGAACCTGGCGCGGTAGGCCGCCTCGGCGCGGCCGACGGCGGGCATCCCGGCGAGCCGATCGAGCGCGTGCACGATCGGCGCGTCCTCGAGGTTCGGATCGGCGAGCGGATGATCCCACTGCCCGACGATCGGTGCCGTGCCGCGGCGCGCGACGAGATCTCCCACGATCAGCCGCCGAGCTCGATGCCGATGCCCTTGGCCGTGCGCACGAGCTCGCCCGCCGGATCGACGAGCTTGAGCTTCTTGACCGCCTTCTCGATCGGCTTGGCGACGAGGTGGCCGCTGTCGAGCGCGGCGACGTGGCCGAACTTGCCCTCGGCGATCAGCTCGACGGCCTTCACGCCGAACCGCGTCGCGAGCTCGCGGTCGAACGCACACGGCGAGCCGCCGCGCTGGATGTGGCCGAGCACCGTGGTGCGCACCTCGTAGTCGGTCTTCTCGGTGATCATCTCGGCGAGCCGCTGGCCCGCGCCGCCGAGCTTCTCCTGCTTGGTCGCGTCGCCCGCGGTGACCACCGCGTGCACGCCGCCCTTGGGCTTCGCACCCTCGGCGACCACGATGATCGAGTAGCTGACGCCGCGGCCGTGGCGGCGGTGGATCGACTCGATCACGCGGTCGAGGTCGTACTCGATCTCGGGGATGAGGCAGACGTTGGCGCCGCCCGCGAGCGCCGAGGTCAGCGCGATCCAGCCTGCGTAGCGGCCCATGACCTCGACGATCATGATGCGCTCGTGACTCTCGGCCGTGGTGTGGAGACGCTCGATCGCCTCGGTCACGATCTCGACGGCGGTCTGGAACCCGACGGTGTAGTCGGTGGCCTCGAGATCGTTGTCGATGGTCTTGGGCACGCCGACGATGCGCGTCGCGCCCCGCTGGATGAACTTCTGACCGAACGACATCGTGCCGTCGCCGCCGACGACGATCAGGCCGTGCAGCTCGAGCTTGGCGAGGTTCGCCAGGCAGCGCGCCGAGACGTCGTGGATCTCGACGCGGTTGTCGGGCAGCTTGACCGGGTAGGCGAACGGGTTGGCGCGGTTCGACGAGCCGAGCATGGTGCCGCCGCGCGGCAGCAGGTGCGAGACGTTCGCGACGGTGAGGTCGACGTACTCCTCTTCGTAGAGGCCCTCGAAGCCGTTGCGGATGCCGACGACCTCCCAGCCGAAGGTCTGCCGGGCATGCAGCGTGGCGGCGCGGATCACGCCGTTGAGCCCGGGGCAGTCACCGCCGCCGGTCAGGATCCCGATGCGCGTACTCATACGAACCGGACAGTATCAGGAGGCGGCGCGGTCGATCACGCGCAGCCGGGCGCGGAGGTGATCTGGCAGCTTCGCGAGGTTCTCCGGGTCGTCGTCGACGATCAGGCCGCGGCAGGACGCCGCGCCACAGGCGCACGGCTCGGCCACGTCCGCGATGAACGCGTAATCGTACGTGAGCTCCTCGCCGGGCTCGATGTCGCGCAGCGCCACCCACCAGGCGCGCAGCGTGTCGGCCTCGTGGTCCCACTTCGAGCACACCTCGGAGTTGGGATCGCAGGAGTGGTTGATCCAGCGCGTCTGACACGCGAGGTCCCAGAACAAGAGCTCGCCCTTGCCCGAGTCCTCGCCCGGTACGACGAGGGCGTAGGTGTCATCGAACTCCGCGTCCTCGAGGTAGAGCACGCCGTCGCCATAGCAGATGATCTCGCCCGCCTTGAACGGGCGCAGCGCGATCACGCCGTAGCCATGAATCTTGGAGTGAACGACGCGCAGCCCATCGAGCAACGGCATGGCGCGTATCTTCACGAACCACACGCGGACTGCAAGGCCCCCGGCATGGACGATCGCGCAGGAACTGATAGATTTCCGGTCGCGATGGCAAACAAGCTGAAGGTCGGAGTCCTCGGCGCGACCGGCATGGTCGGCCAGCGGTTCGTGTCCCTCCTCGAGCACCACCCGTGGTTCGAAGTGACCGTCGTCGCCGCGAGCCCGAGCTCCGCCGGCAAGCTCTACGCGGACGCGGTGCACGAGCGCTGGGCGCTCGGCTCCGAGATCCCGACGCACGCGAGCGAGCTCGTCGTCAGCAACGCGTCCGACATCGACGGCATCGCGTCGCGGGTCGACTTCGTGTTCTGCGCGGTCGACATGGACAAGGCCGCCACCGCGAAGCTCGAGGAAGACTACGCGCGCGCCGAGACGCCGGTGGTGTCGAACAACTCGGCGCACCGGTGGACGCCCGACGTGCCGATGATGATTCCGGAGATCAACTCGGATCACGCGGCGGTGATCGAAGCGCAGCGGCGCCGGCTCGGCAGCAAGCGCGGCTTCGTCGCCGTGAAGCCGAACTGCTCGATCCAGAGCTACGTCCCGGCGATCCACCCCTTGCGATCGTTCGGACCGACCAAGCTCGCGGTGTCGACCTACCAGGCGATCAGCGGCGCGGGGAAGACGTTCGAGACGTGGCCCGAGATGGTCGACAACGTGATCCCGTACATCAAAGGCGAAGAGGAGAAGAGCGAGCAGGAGCCCCTCAAGATCTGGGGCACGCTCGAGGGCGGCAAGATCGTGAATGCGACCGCGCCGACGATCACCGCCCAGTGCATCCGCGTGCCCGTGAGCGACGGTCACATGGCGGCCGTGTTCGTCGCGTTCGAGCGCAAGCCGACGAAGGAGCAGATCCTCGCCGCATGGAAGGAGTACGCCGGCAAGCCGCAGCACAAGAAGCTGCCGAGCGCGCCGGCGCCGTTCCTCCACTACTTCGATGAGGAGACGCGCCCGCAGACGCGCCTCGATCGCGAAGCCGGCCACGGGCAGGCGGTGTCGATCGGCCGGCTGCGCCCCGACGCGATCTTCGATTGGCGCTTCGTCGCGCTCTCGCACAACACGGTGCGTGGCGCTGCGGGTGGTGCGGTGCTCACGGCGGAGCTGCTCGCGAGCGACGGCTATCTCACCGCGAAGTGAGCCATTGTCCGACAGCAGCGCAACGTAGAGATCACGTCCGGCACGCTGTGTGAGCAGGCTTGCGAACGTCTCTCAAGCCGTGTCGAATTCGCACAGTGACGACACCGCGATTCAGCCGAGTTGTCGTCGGAGATGCACGTGCTTGTGCACGTGTTTGCACGTAGACATCACGCTCAATTGTTCAGCTTGCCTGAATTTCGCTTCCAGGCGAGCCTAGAGATTCATGGCCAAAAGTCCTCCTCCAGAGCGGCGTCGCAAACGCGACACCGCGACGCCCCGTGTGTCGCTCGCTCGCGGCACGCGGGACGCGATCCAGCCGATGGGATTGGACGAGGCGGAGGCACTGGAGCTCGACGAGGAGCTCGTCCCCGAGGTCACCGAGACCGGCGACGAGGCCGCGATCGATGCGCGCATGCTCGCGCTCGGACAGCGCCGCTTCGGCATCTCGAGCTTCCGGCCCGGCCAGGCGCTCGCGATCCGCAACGTGCTCGCCGGCATCGACACGCTCGCGATCATGCCGACCGGAGCGGGTAAGAGCCTCTGCTATCAGCTGCCGGCGCTCGAGCTGCCCGGCGTGACGCTGGTCGTGTCCCCGCTGATCGCGCTGATGAAGGACCAGCACGACAAGCTCGACCAGCTGCAGATCGAGGTGCTGCGGCTCGACTCGACGCTGTCCCCCCGCGACGAACAAGCGGCCCTCGCTCGACTGTCGGAGAACCGGCCGTGCATCGCGTA
>DATLHR010000651.1:0-10849 GCA_035539815.1 Kofleriaceae bacterium | reverse complement strand
TCTCGCGGGCGAGCAGCGTGGCGAACGTGTCGTCGTCGCGCTGCTCGTTCCGCAGCACGAGCGTGTTGACGAACATGCCGACCAGGCCCTCGACCTCGGCGGCGTCGCGGTTCGCGATCGCGGTGCCGAGCACGATGTCGGACTGACCGGAGTAGCGAGCGAGCAGCGCGCGAAGCGACGCCGCGAACACCATGAACAGCGATGCCCCTTCGGCGCGCGCGAGCTCGCGCAGGCGTGCCGACAGCTCGGCATCGAGCGCGACCGAGAGCCAGCGCGCGCCATAGGTCTGCCGCGGCGGCCTCGCGCCCTTGCGCGGCAGCGCCGTCTCCTCGGGGGCACCGGCGAGGCGCTCGGTCCAGAACGCGAGCTGGCGGGCCAGCTCGGCGCCCGCGAGCCAGCCCCGCTGCCACACCGCGTAGTCGGCGTACTGGATCGGCAGCGGAGCGAGCTCGACGCGCCGGTCCTCGACGCAGGCGTCGTACGCGGCCCACAGCTCGCGCCACATCACGTCCTCCGACCAGCCGTCGGTGAGGATGTGATGGAGGGTCACGAACAGCAGGTGCGCGTCATCGGCGACGCGGACCACCTGCGTGCGCAGCGGAGCCGCGGCCGCGAGATCGAACGGCCGCTGCTGCGCGGCCTCGATGCGCGCGATCGCCGCGCGCTGCGCCTCGGCGCTGCGCCCGCGTAGATCCTCGACCGGCAGCGTCCACGGCCCCGGCGGGTGCACGTGCTGGTACGGCTCGCCGGCGACCGCCGGAAAGCTCGTCCGCAGGATCTCGTGGCGAGCGATCAGCGCCTCGAACGCGCGGCGCAGCGCCTCGACCTCGACCGCGCCCAGCCGGCGCACCCGCGTGATCACGTACACGGAGCTGTGCGGCTCGAGCTGGTGCAGGAACCACAGCCGCTGCTGCGCGTACGACAGGGGCGTGCGCTCGGGGCGCGGCATCGCGTGCACCGCGCGCGTCGCCGTCCGGGCCGCGGCGTTGCGCAGCTCCGCGACGCGGGCCGCGAGGGCGCCCACCGTGGGCGCCTCGAACAAGGCGCGCACGGGCAGGTCGACGTCGAGCTGGCTGCGGATCCGCGACAGCGCGCGGGTCGCGAGCAAGGAGTGCCCGCCGAGCGCGAAGAAGTCATCGTGGACGCCCACGCGCTCGATGCCGAGGAGGTCGCGCCAGCTGGCCGCGATCGCGGCCTCGATCGGATCGCGCGGGGCCACGTAGTCGGCAGCGACGATGATGCCCGGCGCCGGCAGCGCCCTGCGATCGAGCTTGCCGTTGGAGGTGAGGGGGAGCGCATCGAGCGTGACGAACGCGCTCGGCACCATGTAGTCGGGCAGCGTCGTCCGCACCGCGGAGCGGATCGCGACCTGGTCGAGCGGGGCGTGCGTGACGAGGTACGCCACGAGCTGCGGGCTGCCTCCGAGGTCGTCGCGGAGCACGACCACCACGTCCGCGATGCCCGGGAACGCGCGCAGCGCCGCCTCGATCTCGCCGAGCTCGATGCGCAGGCCGCGGAGCTTGACCTGGGTGTCGACGCGGCCGAGGAACTCGAGCGCCCCGGCGCGCGACCACCGCACGCGATCGCCCGTGCGATACATCCGCGCGCCCGCGACGCTCGCGAACGGATCGGGGACGAACCGCTCGGCGGTGAGCGCGGGCCGGTGGTGATAACCGAGGGCGACGCCAGCGCCGCCGACGTACAGCTCGCCGGCCACGCCGACCGGTGCCGGCTGCCCGGCGACGTCGAGGACGTGCGCGCGGAGGTTCGCGAGCGGCCGGCCGAGCGTGACCGGCTTGCCTGGCTCGAGGCGGGTGCACGAGACGTAGACCGTCGTCTCCGTCGGCCCGTAGCCGTTCCACACCGACTCCGCGTGCGCGAGGAGCGTGGCCGCGAGGTCCGGTGGGACGGCCTCGCCGCCGGCGTGGACGCGCATCCGGCGCGACGGCCGCCACCCGGTCGAGAGCAGCGCGCGCCAGGTCGCGGGGGTCGCGAACATGAAGGTGACGCCACGCGCATCGAGCAGCGCCGCGAGCCGGTCGCCGTCGCGCGTCGTGTCACGGTCGGCGACGACGATCCGCGCGCCGTTGACGAGCGGTAGCAGGAGGTCGATGACGTGCGCATCGAACGACAGCGACGCGATCGCCGCGACGGTGTCATCGGACGTGACCCCGTGCGGCCCTCGCATCGCCGCGAGGTAGTTCGCGACGCTCCGGTGAGGCACGCGAACGCCCTTGGGCGTCCCGGTCGAGCCTGACGTGTAGATGATGTACGCGACGTCCTCGGGGGCGACGGCGGCGTGCGGAGCAGAGCCGGTCGCGCCGAGCGCCTCGCGCAACGTGGCGTCGGTGAGCTCGACCGACGCCCCCGTGTCGTCGCGCATGAGCTGGCGCCTCGCCTCTGGATACTCGGGATCGATCGGCACGTACGCGGCACCGACGCGGAGCACGCCGAGCAGCGCGGCGATCATGTCGGCCGAGCGTTCGACGCAGAGCGCGACTCGATCGCCGCGCGCGACGCCGCGGGCGGCGAGCCACGCGGCCACGCGCTCGCTTCGCGCGCCGAGCTCGCGATAGGTCAGCTGCGCGTTCGCGTGCACCACGGCGATCGCATCGGGCGTGCGCGCGATCTGCCGCACGACGAGCTCGTAGACGGAGCTGGCCTCGACCGCGAGCTCGCCGGCGTTCCACGCGCGGAGCTGGGCATGATCGGCTTCCTCGAGGAGATCGATCGCGGCGAGCGGCCGCGCGGGCTCGTGCGCGAGGCGCCCGAGCAGGTGGCGGAGATGGCGGCCGAGCTGATGCAGCAGCTCGTCGTCGAGGAGTGCCACGTTGTAGAGGAAGTGCAGCGCGAGCTGGCCACCGTGGTCCCAGCTCACGAGCGTGAGATCGAACTCGGCCGTGGGCGGGCGTCCGGTGTGCACCGCCGTGCCGCGGTCCGGCTCCTCGGCGGCGCCCTGGTGCACGTACATGACCTGGACGACAGGTGGGCGGCTGAGGCTGCGCTCGACGCCGAGGGCGTCGACCACGAGCTCGAACGGCGTGTGCTGGTGATCGTAGGCAGCGAGCGCGCCGGCCTTCTCGCGCGCGAGGACCGAGCTGAACGAGTCGCCGGCGTTCACCTCGGTGCGCAGCACGACCGTGTTGGCGAACATGCCGATCAGTTCTTCGACGTCGGCGGCCGTGCGGTTGTCGATCGCCGTGCCGAGCAGGACGTCACGTTGGCCGGTGTAGCGGACGAGGAGCACGCGGAACGCCGCGGCCAGGGTCATGAACAGCGTGGCGTCGTGGCGGCGCGCGAGCTCGCGCAGCGCCGTCGTGAGCTCCGCGTCGAGCGTCACGACGTGCTCGCGTCCGCGGAACGTCTGGCGCGGCGGGCGCGGTCCCTTGAACGGCAGCTCGGTCTCTTCGGGGGCGCCGCGCAGGCGCTCGGTCCAGAACGCGAGCTGGCGCGCGAGCTCGTCCCCGCTGAGCCATGCGCGCTGCGACGCCGCGAAGTCGGCGTACTGGAGGGGGAGTGCCGGCAACGCGTCGCTGCCTCCGGCGTCGTAGCAGGCCCAGAGCTCGCGCCAGAAGATCTCGAACGATCCGCCGTCGGTGATGATGTGGTGCAGCGTCACGAACAGCACGTAGGCGTCGGGACCGACACGGACGAGCTGGAAGCGCAGCGGTGGGCCGGCCGCGAGGTCGAACGTGCGACGCTGCTCCGTGTCGATGCGCGCGAGCAGCGCCGCCTGCGCCTCGGCGTCGAGGGCGCGCGCGTCGGTGATCGCGAGCGTCATCGGCGCCGGCGGGTGCACGCGCTGGTAGGGCTCGCCGTCGACGGCCGGGAAGCTCGTGCGCAGGATCTCGTGGCGGCGCACGAGCGCCTCGAGCGCGCCGCGCAGGCGCTCGACGTCGAGCCCGTCGTAGCGACGTGCGTAGGCCACCAGGTAGGCCGCGCTGTCGGGCTCGAGCTGGTGGAGGAACCACAGCCGGTGCTGCGCGAACGACAGCGGCGGGCGCTCGGAGCGGGGCACCGCGACCGGCCGCAGCGCGGTCTCGGCGCGGTCGCTGCGGCGCGCGGCGATGTATGCGGCGGTGCGCGCGATCGTGGGCGCGTCGAACAGCGCGCGGATGGGGAGCGCGATGTCGAGGCGGGCGCGGATGCGCGTGACGAGGCGGGCGGCGAGCAGCGAGTGGCCACCGAGGGCGAAGAAGTCGTCGTGGATGCCGATGCGCTCGATGCCGAGCAGCTCTCGCCACATCTCGGCGAGCGCGAGCTCGGTCGGATCGCTGGGAGCCACGTACGCGGCCGGAGCGCGTGTGGTGGCCGCGGCGGCGGGGCGATCCGCACCGGGTGCGGCCTGCGTCTCGAGCTTCCCGAGGTGCTCGATCGCGCCGTCGGAGAGCCGGCGCGCGCGGATGCCGGTGCGGAGGAGCTTGTCGCCCGGCGCGAGCGGATCGGCGACGAGCGCCGTGCTCAGCGCTTCCGGTGTACCCGCGTAGCCGCGCGCGCCGCCGGCGCCGCCGATGCAGAGCTCGCCGGCGACGCCGGTCGGGCAGACACCTCCGCTCGGCTCGAGGACGAACGCGCGTTGACCGGGCAGGGGATGTCCGAGCGGGACGCTGGCGCCCCGCGGCGGCCCGCCGGTGCGGCCGACGAGCGCGCCGGCCGCCGCGGTGTAGTGGCTGACGACGGCGCACGATGGTGCGAGCTGGGCGAGCTGCTCGGCGAGCGCCCACGGGATCGCCTGATCACCGAGCACCAGGACGTCGGCCGCGGGCGACGAGGTCGCGGGAGCCTGCGCGATCAGCTCGAGCGTGCCGCCGTTGCAGAGCGCGGTGAACACGATCGTGGCGGCGCTCGCCTCGCCCCAGGTCGCGGCGTAGCGGAGGCCGGGCCGAAGCCCGAGGCGGTCGCGGACACCTGCGACGTAGCCGGCGAGGTGACGGTGCTCGACGACGACGCCGACCGGGTGCTCGGCGGTCGGCCGCGGGAACGTCACCATCGCGAGCGAGCCGAGACGTGCACCACCCGTGACCGGCGCGGGCGTCTGTTCAGCGGAGCGCACGTCGGCGAGCCGCAGCGTCTGCCAGGGTCCGGGCAGCTCGGCGTCGCGCGCCGCGACGACGACCTTCGCATGCACCGCGACCGCGAGCTTCGCCAGCTGCTCGACGGGCAACGCCGGATCGAGTGGCAGGTACGCGCCGCCTGCTTCGAGCACGGCGAGCATCGCCACGACGAGCTCGATCGAATGGTCGAGGTGAAGACCGACCACGACGTCCGGACCGACGCCGAGCTCGACGAGCCGGCGGGCGAGCTGGGTGGCCTCGCGGGCGAGCTCGCGGTACGTGCGCTGCGCGCCAGCGTGCTGCACGGCGATCGCGTCCGGTGACCGCCGTGCATGGGCCGCGATCAGCTCGTGCACGCAGGCCTCGGGGACCTCGACGGGCGCGGGCTGGACCGGGAGGTCGCGATCGTCGGCCGGGGCGAGCGCGAGCTCGCCGACCGCGCGATCCGGGTCGGCGATCATCGCGGCGAGGAGCGCGTCGAAGTGACGCGACATGCGCTCGATCGTGTCGCGCTCGAACAGATCCGCGTTGAAGTCGAACGTACAGCTGACCCGATCGCCGGCCGCATCGATGCTGAGCAGCAAGTCGTAGGTCGCGACCGTGAGGTCGAACGCGAACGGCGTCAGCGTTCCGCCGGGCACCGCCGGCGGCGCCACCGGTTCGTTGACCCGGAACGCGACCTGGAACAGCGGCGACCGGCTGCGGTCACGCGTCAGCTGCAGCGCCTCGACGACGCGATCGAACGGCACCTTGCCGTGCTCCTCGGCTTCGAGCATGCGGTCGCGCGCGATCTGGAACAGCATGCGCGTCGTCAGCCGCTCCTCCAGCCCGACGCGGATCGCGAGCATGTTGACGAAGAACCCGACCATCGGCTCGAGGTCGAGGTGCGTGCGGTTCGCGACCGGGGTCCCGATCACGACGTCGCGCTGGCCGGCGTAGCGCGCGACGAGCGCTGCGAACGCGCCGAGCATCGCGATGGGGAGCGTGACGGCTTCCGCGCGCGCGAGCGCCGTCAGCCCGCGCGCGGTGGCCGGGCGGAGCGCGAACGTGCACGAGGCACCGCGGAACGTCTGCTGTGCGGGCCGAGGTCGATCGGTGGGCAGCTCGAGCGTGGGCGCGCCGGCGAGGGCGCGCTTCCAGTACGCGAGCTCCGCATCGTGGTGGCCGTTCGCCACCAGCTTGCGTTGCCAGGTCGCGTAGTCGACGTAGGTGAGCCGGATCGGCGTGAGCGGGCTCGGCTGCTCGGCGACGAAGGCGGTGTACAGCGCGAACAGCTCGCGATGCAGGATGCGGAACGACCAGCCATCGGTGACCGTGTGGTGCATGACGAGCACGAGGAGGTGCTCGTCGGGCGCGATGCGCAGCAGCGTCGCGCGGAACAGCGGGCCACGCGAGAGATCGAAGGCCTGCTCCGCGACCTCGTTGGCCAGGCGCGCCGCCCGCGCGCTCGGATCGGCGTCGCCGGCGACGTCGACGACGGACATGCTCCACGTGTCGGCGGGCCCGATCCGCTGCACCGGCGAGCCGTCCTCGACGTCGAACCTCGTGCGCAGCGCCTCGTGGCGCACGACGAGCTCGCGCAGCGCTCGCTCGAGCGCGTGCACGTCCAGCGCGCCCTGCCAGCGCACCCCGAGCGGTACGTTGTACGTGCTCGTGTTCGGCTCGAACTGATCGACGAACCACAGCCGCTCCTGTCCCGACGACAGCGGGAAGGGCCCGTCGCGTCCATCGCGCGGGATCGGGGCCAGCTCGATGGCGTCGCCACCGCGGAGCGCGCGCAGCCGCTTCGCGAGCAGCGCTTGCTTCTCGGGCGAGAGCTTCGAGCGCTTCGTCGTCATGACAGCACCCAGACCCCGGTGACCCACGCTTCGTCGGGGCTGTGCTTCCCGGTGGTGGTCAGCCGGACCTGACACCCGCGCACGTCGGTCCCGTTCCAGACGAACGGATTGAAGTCCGAGGTGGCGTCGACCAGCGAGCCCGCGGGGCCCGTCGACGGGGGATACGGCCGCGCCTCGCCCTCGACCCACGCCTGCACGACGTACGGCTGCTTCAGCGCGCGCTTCAACGCCGCCGCCCAGGTCGCGTCGTCGCACAGCCGCCCGAGCAGCACGCCTTCACCGCGCGCGCCGCCGCTCGGCTTCAACACGAGCTCCTGCCGGTGCGCCGCGATGAACGGCGCGAGGTCGATGGTGCGCCCGGCGTAGGAGGTCGTCCGCTCGCGCACGACGCGGGTCCACGGGACGTGACGCGTGAGCGCGGCGGCGACCTCGGGCCGGAACATGCCTGCGTGCTGTGGATCGCTGAGCAGCTCGAGCGTGTGCTTGTAGCTGCACAGCAGGCCCAGCGCGAGACCGTCGAGCGCCCGCACCACGCCACGGCGGAGCGCGTCCAGGATCGGCTGCATCGCCGCGATCGGCGCGGCGAGATCGCCCCAGGGGAGGGCGATCGTGTCGACCTCCAGCGCCCCGCGGTCGTCGTCGACGACGAGCCGGTCGCGATCGAGGCGATACCGCGCGTACGGCGCGAAGCTGACGCGGCAGCCCTGCGCCGCCGCGTCGCGGAGCCACTCGCGCGCCCCATCGTCGCCCTGCGGGATGCCGATCGTCGCGCCGGCCTCGCGCGCCCCCGCGACGGCGTACGCGTAGAGGTCCTGGCGCTGGACCACGAAGCTCCGGTCGAAGCTCGGCGCGATCGGTGAGGTCGCGAACATCGCGTCGATCGCGCGCGCCGCCCCGAACTCGGGCTGGGCGTTGTACTCGATGATGCGGTAGTCGCCGTCGGGGGCGAACAGCCCATCGATGCGCGCGATCACCGTCGGCTCCGCGCGCGCGTGATCGAGCTCGATCATCTCGTCGAGGTAGCGGGGGATGCCGAGCGTCCGCCGCAGCGCGATGTCCTCGCGGAGCCTTCGCCCGGCGGTGATGAACGCCTCGTTCACGAGCGCGGTGGCCTCGAGCGTACGCGCGCAGCTCGCCGCCTCGATGAAGTACGGGCGCAGCACCCGGCACTCGTCGGCCGCGGGGTTCGCCGCGACCGCGCGGGCGAGGTGCGCGCGGGTCGCGTCGAGGTGCTCCGCGAACAGCAGCTCGTGATAGCGCGCGATCGCGTCGGCGAGCGTGCTCATTCGTCTGCCTCCGCGAGCAGAGACTCCACCTCTTCGGCGGACATCGCGTCGATCTCGGCGAGCAGCTGGTCGGCCTGCGCTCGCTGTGCGGTCACCGCGGCGGCGATGCCGCGCACCGTCGGCGTGGCGAACAACGTACGCAGCGGGACCTCGACGTCGAACTCGTGGTGGATGCGTACGGCCAGGCGGGCGAGCAGCGATTGTCCTCCGCTCGCGAACATGTCGGCATCGCGCTCGAGCTCGGTCACGCCGAGCAGCTCGCACACCGTCGTCGCGAGCCAGGTCTCGACCTCGCTCGGCGCCTCCGTGGCGTCCGCGAGCAGCGCGGCCGGGATGGGTAACGCGGTGCGATCGACCGCCCCGTCGGCCGTGCGCGGGAACGCATCCATCACCACGAACGCGGCCGGTACCATGTCCTCGGGGAGCCGCTCCCTGCACAGCTCGAGCAGGCGCGCCTCGGACACGAACCGGGGTGCGACCCGGCTCGCTCCAGCGATCGCACGCGCCTCGTCCGCCGTGCGCTCCAGCTGCAGCCCGGAGCCGCGCCGCACGGCATACACGTGACGCACGTCGGTCTCGGTCAGCAGCGCGTCCTGCGCGACCTCGTAGTCGAAGCCATGCTCGGCGAGCATGCGCTCGATCGGCGCGACGTTCGCCGCGAGATCGATCTCGGCGACGATCTGATCGATCTTCCGCCAGTCCTCCGGCGCGAGCCCCGCGAGCACGTCGACCTCGGACTTCTCGACGTCGATCTTGAGCAGGTCGATGTGCTCGAGGCGCTCGCTCGCGATCACGTCCGACAAGGTCCTGATCCGCACGTCGAAGGTCTGCGCGTCGAAGCGCGCGCGCAGCAGCGCCTCCGCTTCCTGCGCGAACTCGTCGGCGCCATCGACGCCGGCGCGCCCCTGGTTGAGCACGTACGACTTGACGAGCTCGGCCTCCGTCGCGGTATCGGTGTGCAGCCCCGACAGCAGCGAGTAGCCGCTGAACGACGTGAAGCGAGCCTCGCCGGCCACGCGGCCCAGCCCGCACGGGAACGCGCGCGACCCCGGTGCATACGCGGCGAGGTTCGCGTGCAGCAGCGGGTGGAGCGTCGGGTTCGGCTCGAACGCGAGGATGCGCGGGGCCGCGCACGCCAGCGTGCAGAACAGCGAGAACATCCCGATGTTCGCCCCCACGTCGAGGATCGTCGCTCCCTCGCGCAGGCGGATCCCGTAGCGCAGGTGCGCCTGCCGGACGAACAGCTCGTCGTACATGAAGTCGGTCTCGTGCCGGTGCAGCTGCGCGACCTCCATGCCGTTCGGCAACGGATACCGCGGCCGTCCCGCGACGTTCGGTGACGCGTGGGGATGCGGGACGACGTAGCCGACGAAGCGTCGCTCGCCGCCGCCGACCTCGCGCGCCGTGATCACGACGTCCTGGACGCCCTGGTGGCTGCGCACCACGGCGGCGATCGCGGCGGCGCGATCTCGCGCGGGGGCGGGCAGGGCGGCGCGATCGAGCTTGCCGTTGGCGGTGAGCGGGAACGCCTCGAGCGCGAGCACGGCGCTCGGCACCATGTAGTCCGGAAGGAACGTCCGGACCTGGTCGCAGACGCGCGCCGTCGTCGGCGGTGCCTCCGGATCGCTCGCGATGACGTAGGCGACGAGGCGCATGTCCCCCGGCGTGTCCTCGCGCGCGAGCACGACGGCTTCACGCACCTCGGGGAGCGCCGCGATCGTCGCCTCGATCTCGCCGAGCTCGATGCGGTACCCGCGGAGCTTGATCTGATGATCGATACGCCCGAGGTACTCGATCGCACCGTCGGGGCGGAGCCGCGCGAGATCACCGCTGCGATACATGCGCTCGCCGGCATGGAACGGATCGGGGACGAAGCGCTCGGCGGTGAGGTCGGGTCGCCGGCTGTATCCACGGGCGAGCTGGATGCCCGCGATGTACAGCTCGCCCTCGACCCCGGCCGCGACGGGGCGCAGCGCCGCGTCGAGGACGTAGAGCCGCGTGTTCGCGATCGGGAAGCCGATGGGCACGGTCGGCTGCTCGGCGCGCGTGTCGCAGCGCCACCACGACACGTCGATGGTCGCTTCCGTCGGGCCGTAGAGGTTGTGGAGCTCGGCGTCGAGCGCGCCACCGAACGCGCGCACGAGCGCCGGGCTCAGCGCCTCGCCGCTGCAGATGACGCGGCGCACGCTCGGACACGGTGCCGACCGCACCGCCTCGAGGAACGGTCCGAGCATCGAGGGGACGAAGTGCAGCGTGGTCACGCGCTCGCGGCGGATGACGTCGGTGAGGTAGTTCGGATCGCGGTGCCCGTCGGGACGCGCGAACACCAGCCGGGCGCCGCTCAGCAGCGGCCAGAACAGCTCCCAGACCGAGACGTCGAACGTGAACGGCGTCTTCTGCAGGACGGCGTCCTCGGGGCCGAGCCGGAACGTGGCCTGCATCCAGCGCAGGCGGTTCTCCAGCGCCCCGTGCACCAGCACCGCGCCTTTCGGGCGGCCGGTCGAGCCCGACGTGAAGATCACGTAGGCGGCGTGATGCGCGTCGAGCGGGACGTTCGGGCGAGAGCTCGGACACCGCGAGATCGCGTCGCGATTCGCCTCGAGCCAGACGCGATCGACGACGAACGCGCAGCCGCTGTCCTCGCGCATCGTGTCGACACGGCGTGCGGGAT
>DATLHR010000650.1:0-19755 GCA_035539815.1 Kofleriaceae bacterium | reverse complement strand
CGACGGCCTGGCCGAGGGCGACGAGCGCCTCGTTCTTGGCGCCGGGCGGGATCAGCTTGTGGGCGAACACCGACGACGGATGGAGGTCGGCGCTGTCCAGCGTCTTCTTGATCGCGATCGTCCGCTGTCCCGGATCGATGGTGACCACCGTGCCGAGCCTGAGCTTGTCTCCCGCGATCAGTGACTCGCCTCCCGCGATGAAGACGTCTTGCGCGGGATAGCGATAGACATCGGTCGGGACCCGGCGCCCTTCGGTGCGCGACACGTGCTCGAGGCCGGCGATGGCGCGCAGATCATCGAGGCGCTCGTCGTCGCTCGCGTCGAGAAGACGGTAGTAGTCCCACCACGTCACCGATGCCTCGCGCCGGTACCACTCCATGAGGTGACCGAGCAGCCAGCGCGCCTGCTGTGGCTCGTCGCGCTCGTCGCGGTTGGGGCTCACACCCTCGAGCAGGCGTAGCGCGGTCTCGGCGGCCGCGGTGCGGACCTCGCTGACGGCTTCGGGCTCGCCGGTCGCGAGCTCGGGGCGGGTGGTGATGCCGGCGCTCGCACGCTGCGTCTCGAGCCAGTCGCGCAGGGCGAGCGTGCTCTCGCAGTCACCGCGGTTGTAGGCCTCGACGCTCGTGCGCCACGCGGGCTCGATCGCGTCGGTGAGTCCGCGTTGCAGGCACACCCGGAGCGCGCGCACGTCGGGACCGGTGACCGCGAGGGGGACCGGGCGCTGATAGCCGATCAGCGGCTCGAGGTGCTTGATGCTGTAGCTCTCGACGCCGATGCGCGCGGCCTGGCGCGTGATCGAATACAGGTCGACGAGGCGACGACCGCGCAGCAGGCGATCGAGCTCCTGCATGCGAAGGCCGTAGCGCCCGACGAGCCGCTTGAGCGCCGTCGGCTCGTAGGGGGCGTAGTGATACACGTGCATGCCCGGGTGCGCCTCCCAGCGCGCCATCACGAACGTGAAGAAGCGGTCGAGGGCGGCACGCTCGCTGTCGTCGTCGAGCGCCCACAGGGCCTCGTAGCCACGGTCGCGCGTGTAGAACCCGAACAGGTACTCGCGGCCGTGCTCGCCGATGAACGGGTCGCCTTCGAAGTCGAGGAAGACGTCACCGTCGTCGGGCGCGGGCAAGCGCGCGAGGCCGCGTTCGGTCTCCGTGGCCAGCAGCTCGAACGGAGGCACCGCACGGCCCTTCGCCGCCAGCTGCAGCCGCGCCTGCTGCGCGAGTCGCTGGTACGTCTCGAGCGAGCCCCGCTCCGGCCGATGCGGCCATGGCGACGGCGCCTGGGCGAGTGAGGTGAGGGTGCGGATCGCGTGGCGGTCCAGCTCGCGCCGATGAGTGCGTCCGAGGTCGGCGACGAGCGAGAGGTGATCGTCCGCGCGGCGCTGGCCGTCGCAGCGGTCACGCCAGTTGCAGGTGTCGCAATGTGCGGTCGGCTCTGGATACGTCTCGTGCTCGACGGTGATCCGCTGCTCGAGGTCGTGACGCAGCGCCCGGTAGATCGCGGCGTACTCGTCGAACCGGAACGAGTCCATCGGGAAGTCAGGGCCGGGCCTCACCACGTGCATGGCCTCCGGATCGATGCCCTGCAGCGTGGCGAGGAGATCGCTGTAGACACACAGCTGGAGCACGGCGCCCGCGCGCGTCTCCGAGGATAGCTTGGTGTCGATCACCTCGTACGACCACGCCCACTCCGCGGAAGGGCGCTCGACGCGGACGAGGAAGTCCGCGCGTCCGAACCACGGGCCGCGCTGCAGCGTCGCCTGCGTGATGACGTCGACGCCGCGCGCCATCAGCGCGAGCGTCTGGTTGCCCCCGCTCTCGACGCGCTTGCCGGAGGCGCGTAGGTGCGCCGTATACGCATCCTCGTGCACGCGCCCGCGCTCCTGCAGGATCTTCAGGAGCGGATCGAAGTTGGTGTAGCCCGTGATCTGCTTGCGGGCGTAGGCGAGCCCGAGCGTCGTCAGGTGGCCACACGCGATGTGGTTCGAGAGGTCCGTCGCAGAGAGCTGTAAGCGACCATTCCCTTCAACCTTCATAGCAACTACCTCCGATTGACATCCACGCTACGCATCTACCGACGCAGCGTGCGAAGCGCTTCATGACGCGGCGTACTTCGCCTGCATCGCGTCGAGGTTCGCGCGCAGCGCATCGCGCCACGTCGCGGGGGCGACGAGCTCGGCGAACGGGCCGAACGTCTGGACCCACGGGATGACCTCCCACTGGGCGCTGGTGCGGAGGCGATACACGAGCTTGCCGTCGGCGCGGCGCTCCTTGCGCTCTTCGGGGTGGAAGGTGCGCTCGTCGAGCTTCCAGGTGATCTCGGCGTCGAACACGATCTCGACGTCCTCCTCGCGATCGCTGACGAAGATGCCGAACGCCTTCGCGATGTGCCCGTCGACGTCGAGCCGCGGGGTGGTGAATTCGTCCTCGGACTTGTCGAGGTCGCGGATGCGCTGGACCGCGAGCGTCGTGATGCGCTGGTGATCGCCGAGGCACGCGAGGAGGTAGAGCGTCGAGCGGTGCCAGACGAGGCGTAGCGGACGGGCGCGGTGCGTGCGCTCGGTCTCCTGTCCGGGCTTGCGGTAGGTGAGCTGACACACACGGCGTCGCGCGATCGCGTCGACGAGCTCGTCGATGGTCTCCTGCTGGGCGGCGTAGTCCACGGTGCCGCGCGGATGCGGCGAGAATACGCGCACGATGGCCTCGAGGCCGCCGTTGTGGCGCTTCGCGAGCAGGCCACGGATCTTGGTGACCACCTTGACCAGGTCGTCGTGGATCGGCGTGCCGCTGATGCCGACGAGCGCGGCGTTGGCGGCGTAGATCGCGAGCAGCTCGGTGACGCCGAACGTGAGCGACTCGAGCTCCTTCACCGTCTGGTCGAGGCGGTAGACCTTCTTCTGCTTGCCGACCTGCTCTTCGACGAGCGCGAAGTCGCGATCGAGCGTGGCCAGGTCGCGCTCGATGGTGGCCTTGCTGGTCTGCAGCTGTTCGGCGAGCTGCTTGACGCTGTACGGCTCGGTCGCGTGCGCGAGCAGGCGGAGGAGCGCCCACTGGCGGATGAGTTGTTGCGAGTCCGGGCGTCGTTCACCGAGCTTCGGAAGGGGACCGCTCACGATCGCAGTGTCGGACGTCGCTCTGACAACGGGCTCGACGAGGACGTGCCTACGTAGATCGACGTATCTGCTGAGGCGCCGGCGCGGTTAGTTAGCGGACGGTTCCGCTCGCGCGGCGACGAGCATCGCGGAGGAACGCGCGGATGCGTTGGCGCCGCTCGACGAGGAGGCGCCGGAACGCCACGGCCAGCGCATCGGTGGCCAGGTCCGCGTCGAGCCGGCGCCCCAGCTGAAAGGCTTGCATCACGTCGAGTTGGGCGAGGAGTGCGTAGAGCTCTCGCTCCTTGTTACCGCTGCCGGTGTGGTGCGACTCGTCCGGCGCGAGCGGACGCATCAGCGTCGCGACGAGCGCCGCTTCCATCGCCGGATCGAGCTGCTCCGGTGGTCTGGTGACGCTGCGAGCTCGATCCGTCGTCATCGGTTCGCCCGCGTGACGTTGCGGTTGGCTCCACATCGAGGAAGGCACTTCCTCTGGCGCACGCACGAGGTGGATGTGACGGCTCGGTCGGTCCTCTGGATGCGCGGCAACAGGAGCATGGGGGTTCCGTCTCGCTGCGTTCATGGACACGATGTCGACACCCGGCGCTTCGGGTTGCGGAGGACGCACCCTTCACGCTCGCTCCGACGATCTGCTCATCAAGGTCGGCTGACCCACCGTCGAGGCCGGGGCGTGCTACACGAGCGAGGCCGCATGCGTATGCTGCTTCGACGGCCCGGCTTCTGGATCCTGGTGACGGTGCTCCTCGCCACGGCCGGCGTGCTCGTGATGCGCGCGCGGGGGCCGGTCGTCCGCACGGTGCTCGCGGAGCGGCGCGACCTCGAGCAGCACATCGTCGCGAGCGGGCGCGTGCGGGTGCCGACGCGCGTGCAGGTCGCGGCGCAGCTGCCCGGCCTGGTGGTCGCGGTCGGCGCCGTCGAGGGGCAGCGGGTGCGCGCCGGCGATCTGCTGGTCCAGCGCGACGACACGGCGGAGCGTGCGTCGGTGGCGCAGGCGGAGGCGGCGGTCAAGCAGGCGCAGGCGCGGGTGGATCAGCTCCGTCGGGTCGGCGCGATCGTCGCGACCGAGTCGCTGCGCCAGACCGAGACGAACTTGGTGAAGGCGGAGCAGGAGCTCGAGCGCGCGTCGAGGCTCGTGCAGACCGGAGCGGTGCCGGCGATCGAGCTCGAGAACGCGCAGCGCGCCGTCGACCTCGCGCGGGCCCAGCGGACGGCGGCGCAGGCGCAGCAGGTGGCCGCGACGCCGGCGGGCGCGGACTCGCGGGTCGCGCTGACCGCGCTGCTCCAGGCGCAGGCGCAGCTCGCGGGCGCGAACGCGCGGCTCGCGCAGACGCGGATCGTCGCGCTCCAGGACGGCACCGTGCTCGCGCGCGAGCTCGAGCCGGGTGACGTGGTCCAGCCATCGAGGATGCTGCTCGAGCTCGCGGCCGATGGGGAGGTCGAGCTCGTGTTCGATCCCGACGAGCGCCACCTGGCGTGGATCCGGATCGGGCAGCTCGCGAAGGCCGCGGCGGACGCGTTCCCGCAGCAGGTGTTCGACGCCAAGGTGAGCTACATCGCGCCGGCGATCGATCCGCAGCGAGGGAGCGTCGAGATCCGCCTCGACGTCGCGCAGCCGCCCGCGTTCCTGCGGCCCGAGATGACGGTGTCGATCGATCTCACGATCGCGGCGAAGCCGCGGGCGCTGACCGTCCCGAGCGAGGTCGTGCGCGGCGCGGCGACCGCGACGCCGTGGGTGCAGGTCGTCGAGCAGGGCCGCGCCGTGCGTCGCGAGGTCAAGGTCGGGATCCGCGGCGACGGCGCGATCGAGATCGTCGAGGGCCTCGCCGAGGGCAGCGAGGTCGTCGTGCCCGGTGGACGACAGCTCGCGGACGGAGCGCGGGTGCGGACGGAGCGCGACTAGATGCCGTTCGAGTGGTTCGTCGCGCTGCGCTACATGCGCGATGCCCGCGGCCAGACGATCTTGATCCTGGCGGCGGTGTCGATCGGTGTCAGCGTCCTCGTGTTCCTGTCGGCGCTGATCGGCGGCCTCCAGACGTCGCTGATCGACAAGACGCTGGGCTCGCAGGCGCACGTCACGCTGCGGATGCCGCGCGAGGAGGCGCGCGCGCTCGTCGAGCCGACGGCGGCGCTGGCGATCGCGCGCCTGCGCGAGGAGCGGCCGCAGCGCCTGCGCTCGATCGATCAGTGGCCGATGGTGCTCGCCGAGCTCGAGGCGATGCCCGGCGTGATCGCGGTCTCGCCGTCGGTGACCGGTGCGGGGTTTGGCGTGCGCGCGGACGCCAAGAACGCGATCGTGGTCCGTGGCGTGGAGCCGGAGCGCTACCTGTCGATCATCGACGTGCGCGCGCGCCTGATCGCCGGCCGGTTCGAGATCGATGGTGACGACGTCGCGATCGGCTCGCGGCTCGCGGCCGAGCTCGGGCTCGCGGTCGGAGACAAGCTGCGCATCCGGTCGAGCGAGGGTGTCGAGCTCGTCGCCACGGTGCGCGGCATCTTCACGCTCGGCAACGAAGGCATCGACGCGACGTGGGTGCTGACCTCGTTGCGCCACGCGCAGACGCTGTACGGGCTACCCGCCGGGGTGACGACGATCGAGCTCAAGGTCGCCGACGTGTTCGCGGCCGAGCGCATCGCCACCGAGCTGCGGGGCCGCACCGGCCTGCGCGCCGACAGCTGGATGACGATCAACGCCGACCTGCTGTCGGGGCTCACCGCGCAGTCGAGCTCGAAGACGATGATCCAGTTCTTCGTGATCGTCGCCGTCGCGCTCGGCATCGCGAGCGTCTTGATCGTGTCGGTCGTGCAGAAGTCGCGCGAGATCGGGATCCTGCGCGCGGTCGGCACGCCGCCGCGCCGCATCCTGCTCGTGTTCTTGATCCAGGGCGGCGTGCTCGGCGCGGTCGGCGCGATCGTCGGCTCGGGGCTGGGGACGCTGTTCGCGAAGCTGTTCGAGTCCCTCGCGGTCGAGCCGAGCGGCAAGCCGCGGTTTCCGGTCCAGGTCGATCTCGAGCTGCTCGTCGGGGCGTCGGCGCTCGCGATCGGCATCGGCCTGCTCTCGGCGGTGATCCCGGCGCGGCGCGCGGCGCGCCTCGATCCCGCGACGGCGATCCGCAATGCCTGAGCCGGTGCTGCAGGTCGCGGGCGTCGTCAAGGAGTACGGCGACGCGATCAAGACCCGCGCGCTCGACGGCGTCGATCTGACGCTCGGCCCCGGCGAGCTGACCGCGCTGATCGGACCGTCGGGATCCGGTAAGAGCACGCTGCTCAACATCGTCGGGCTGCTCGATCGGCCGACCGCGGGGCTCGTCCGCATCGCCGGGCGCGACACGGCGGGGCTCGACGAGGCCGCGCTCACCACATTGCGCGCGCGGACCTTGGGGTTCGTGTTCCAGTTCCACCACCTGTTGCCCGCGTTCACCGCGCTCGAGAACGTCATGCTCCCGGCGTGGGGCGATCGCGGGATGCCCACGCACGAGATGCGCACCGACAGCGAGCGGCTGCTGCGCACCGTCGGGCTCGGCGATCGCCTGCACTATCGCGCGTCCAACCTGTCGGGCGGTCAGCAGCAGCGGGTCGCGATCGCGCGCGCGCTGGTCCGCCGGCCGCCGCTGGTGCTCGCCGACGAGCCGACGGGCAACCTCGACACGACCTCGTCGGACGAGGTGTTCGCGCTGATGCGGCGCTTCAACCGCGAGCTCGGCACGACGTTCCTCGTGGTCACGCACGATCCGCGGATCGCCGACAGCTGCGATCGCATCGTCGAGATGGTCGACGGCCGCATTCGCAGTGATCGTCCGCGGACCTCATCGCCTGCGTGAGTCGCGCACGCATACGCCGGGCGCGGATGGCACGTGGATCGCAACTCGGCGGTCATCATGGAGCCATCCAAGACCACAACAAATCCGATCCCCTCGCGCGAGCTGAGCCCGCGAGCCGAGAGTAGCTCGTCGGTAGAAGGTTCGACGCCGGACATCTCTCGCGACGCGAAGGAGCTCGCAACGGACGTCGTCGACCGGGCGAAGGATCTCGCAACCGAACAGGTCTCGCAGCAACGCGAGAAGTCCGCCGGCGAGATCGGTAAGCTCGCCAGGGCCCTCCACCACACCAGCGAAGAGCTGGGAGACACGATGGCCGCGCCGTATGTGGAGCGTGCCGCGGACATGCTCGATCGACTGTCGGGATCTGTTCGCGATGCGTCCCTGGGGAACGCAGTACGCGCGACCGAGCGGTTCGCCCGCCGCGAGCCGCTGCTGTTCCTCGGCGGAGCGTTCCTCCTCGGGGTGCTCGCGTCGAGATTCCTGAAGAGCTCGGAGCGCCGCGGATCCGGCCGGTCCGAGAGCTCGGAGCTCGAGGACCAGGACTTCACACGGATCAGGGGGATGTGATGGCGACGATCGAGGAGCCCATCGTACGCGAGCGCTCCGTCGGAGAGCTGTTCGGAGAGCTCGCGACCGAGACGAGCACGCTGGTGCGGCAAGAGATCCATCTCGCGACCAGCGAGCTACGCCAGAAAGCTTCTGTCGCCGGCAAGTACTCCGCTCGCGTCGGGGTCGGCGCCGCCGTCGGGCTCGTCGCCTTCATGACGCTCGTCGGCGCGATCGTGCTCGTGGTCGCATATGCGATCCCGCTGTGGGCCTCGGCGCTCATCGTCGGCGTGGTGCTCGCGGGAATCGCGTACGGCCTCGTTCGCTCCGGCATCACGGCGATCAAGCGGGCCGACCTGCGGCCGACCGAAACCATCGCTTCCCTGAAGGAAGACAAGACATGGACAACAAACCTTCTACATTGACCCCGGTCAAGATCAGCGGTTCCGACGGCGCCGACGATCCAGCGAGGCTACGCGAGGAGATCGCCGAGACCCGCAACGAGATGAGCGGGACGATCGAGCAGCTGCACGGGCGGCTCAACCCTGTGGTGCTCAAGGAGCAGGCGATCGAGCAGTTTCACGAGGCGTCGGACACCATCAAGCAGGAGCTCAAGGAGCGCCTCCAGGAGGCCAAGGAGAGCCTGCTGGCCGAGCTCAAGGACGTCAAGGAGACGGTTCGCGTCGACGTCCTCGAAGAGATCGACACGGTGAAGTCGAGAGTGAGTGACGAGATCGTGCAAGCAAAGGCTGCCATTCGCGAAGCCACGATCGGAAAGGTCGAGAACATGGTGCAAGGCACTCGAGATCGAGTTCGCTCTGCCGGCAGATCCGTCAAGGATGTGGTGGCGGACAATCCAATTCCGGCGTTGCTTGCAGGTGCGGGGCTCGCGTGGCTCTTCTTCGAAGGCCGGCGCAGCCGCGGATCCCGCTTGCTCGAAGAGGACAGGCGAGATCGACGGATGCTCTACGGCTCCGACGTGGATCTCGACGTCGACATGGAAATGGACATCGACAGGGAAGGGATCCAGGGCGAGGGCGTCCGCGGGAAGATCCGCGACGTCGGCGAACAAGCCGGACGGAAGGTCGCCGGCGCGACCAAGGAGGCCGCCTCGAAGGTCAGTCAGGTCGCGCACGAGGCCAAGGAGACGGTGACCGAGGTAGCGCAGCGAGCGCAGGACAAGGCGAGCGAGCTGTCCCGCGAAGCAGGCGAACGCGCGCGTCGCGTCCAGCGTCGGGGCAACGAGGTGTATCGCTCCAATCCGATCGCGATCGGCGCGGCGATGCTCGCCGCCGGCACGATCGTCGGGCTCGCGGTACCGAGGACGAAGGTGGAGAACGAGTGGCTCGGCGGCGCGCGCGACCGTGTCGTCGGCAAGGCGCAGGAGCTCGCGCACAAGGCGATCGACAAGGCGGATGAAGCCGTCAAGCGCGTCGGCGAAGGCGAGGAGAGCCAGGGAGAGACCTCCGCCGGCCAGTTCTCCGACGAGTACCACTGAGAGACGTGGTCAGCGACTCACGGTCGCCGCGAGCCCGAGTGCTGTACCGAGCGTGGTCATCAGCACCGGGTTCGATTGCGACGCTCAACCGCTATCGCAGCCGTAGAACAGGTAGAACGCGAACCCTGCGGCCGCGCCCACGAGTGCGCCGGCGATCGGGATCCAGCGAGGCGATCGCAGGCGGGGCACGTCGTTGGCGGGCATCGACGGTCATTGTACCTCGTAGGCACCGATGTCGGGCCCCGCGCCGACGGGGCGCGGCTTCTTCACGAAGTCATCGACGACCGCGGAGATGCTCGGCGCTGCGTCGATGGCCGGGCTGCCGGTCAGCGGCATGGCGTCGAAGCCGGCGAGGGTCATGTTGGTCAGCTTCGGGTTCTGGCCGCAGATGGTGCCGCTCGGGCACGACGCGACGTTCCAGGCGAGGTTGCCCGAGAAGGTCTTCGCCGCCGGGGCACCGCCGGCGCTGAACGCCCGGAGCGAGCCGTCGACGAAGTAGGGGAAGCCGACGACGACGTTGTTCTGGATGAGGATCTTGTCGGCCGAGTTTCCGTTGCTGTAGGTGATCGGCGCGTCGCCTTCGCCGGCCAGCGTGTTGTGGCGCATGGTCGCCGTGTCGTTGCCGGTCATGTTCAGGAGCACCGTGGCGCCGTACGCGCGGCAGTAGTCACCGTCGATCATGAAGTACTTGCCCTTGAAGAAGGTGCAGTAGCCGACGAGGACCGAGTTCTCGATGAGCGACGTGCCGGTGACCTTGACCTGGTTGCCTGCGTTGGCGACCGAGTACACGCGACGCATGGTCACCTTCGAGGTGTCGGCGCCGTCCATGTAGAGGAGGTCGAGACCGTCGGAGGTGTTGTGGTGAACGTACGCGTCCTCGATCAGCCACTGGCCGCCGGTGGCCGCGGTGCCCAGCCCGTCGCCGTAGCCGCCGGTCTTCTGGCCCCAGCACGCCCACGCCTCGCCGGTCGCCACGCGCTCGCCGCAGCCGTTCCAGCCGATCTCGATGTCGCGCATTTCGATCTTGCCGGAGTTGGAGGAGCTCGCCGGGCTGATGTCGCCGTTCCAGCCGGAGGTGCCGTTCCGGTTCATCTTGACGCGCTCGACGGTCCAGTCGCGCAGGCCACCGGCCTGGATGGCGCGCGCCGCCATGCCGTGGATGTTCAGGTCGTGCAGCCACACGTTGGTCGACGCCGACGCATAGAGGCCGCCGCGCGACCACGCGCCGCCGGCGGTGCACTTCGCGCTGGTGTTGGAGTGGTTGTAGACGCAGTCGCTGCCGTCGGTGATCTCGAGGTTCCCGATCTCGACGTTCGAGCTGCCGTCGAGGTTGAGCACGCGATGCGTCCCACCGACGCCGACGAGCTTCGGCGCCGGGGCGCCCGGCTTGCCGAGGATGCGCGTCCGCTTGGTCGCGGTGGTGCCACTCGGGATCGGAATCATGAAGCCGCCGCTGCCGAGCTGGTAGGTCCCGCTGCCGATGTACAGCGTGTCACTGCCGGCGATCCGCGCCGAGCCCGAGCTCGGCAGGGCGATCGAGGGATGGTTCCAGGCGCACGCCTGGTTGGTCCCACTCCCCGGATACGCCGCATCCGCCCTGCCCGTGCACTGCGTCGCGGTGCCGCCGTCGGTGCGCACGTAGTACGCGGTGCCGTACGTCGTCGGCGGCGATGCGGCCGCGCCGAGCACGAGCACGCCCCAGCGCGCGGGGTTGTTGAACGACGTCAGCCCGGCGAAGTCCTTCGAGGTGAGCGCACCACCCGCGGTGTCGCGATCGTTGAACGCGACGTCGAAGCCGAGCTTCATGTTGGCCGCCGCGGTGACGCCGAGCGCCGAGAACGGCACCTTGAGCTCGACGCGATAGCCACCGCCACCGATCCACGGCACCGCGCGCACCGTCGCGCCGGAGGCATAGGTGTACGTGCTCCACGCGCGGGCGTCGGACAGCGCACCCGACGAGGTGACGACGAAGTGATAGTCGTTCTGATCGGCGGTCGCGGAGCGGTCGAACGCGGTGTCGATCATCACCTCCACGCCGTCGCCGTTCCACAGCGCCGTCTCGGCGCCGCTCGCGGGGAGCTGCGCTGCGTCGGTGACGTCGAACGCGACGTACAGCGCCTGCGTGTCCCAGGCGGCGCGGACGTCCGCGGTGCTCGTGGTGCCGGCGAGCGCGATCGAGGGCGCAGACGCGTACTCGCCGAGCGCACCGTCGATCGCCGGTGCGGTCGCGAGCTGCGGCGCCGTGTAGGTCGGTGCCAGATCGAGCTCGGCGCCCTCGGGGTCGTCCTCGAGATCCATCGCATCGTCGGCGGCATCGGTGAGACACGCGCCGCTCGCGGTCGCGAGCATCGCGCAGATCCAGGACATCGTTCGCAGGTCGGTCATGGACGCCACCTGAAGCAAGCGCGATGCCGATCCGTATTCGTCCATGATGCCGCGGACTTGCAGCGAAATCGCGCCCCGGCGTGTGCTCGGCAGAACACAACGGCCGGCGGGGTGCCCCACTCGGATCATGGGTCAGCGAAACAGATACACGGCGCCGCTGTTCTCGGCGCTGCCCATGGGATCGACAGGCTGGGTCTGGTCGCCGCCGATGCCCTGGCTCTGCCCGTCCTCGTAGATCGCGCCGACGGCGATGGTCTGATCGTCGAGGGCGACCGCGTACCCGAACACGCCGCCGGCGCTACCCATGTCGTCGACGGTGTTCGAGGCCTTGAGGTACGCGCGTTGCGACCAGCTGGTCCCGACGCGCTGGAACACGTACGCGGCGCCCGGGCCCGTCGGCGTCGCGAGCGGGACGGCGAAGCTCGAGCCGTTGTTCGCCTGGTCGCCGTCCACGCCGGTCGCGAGGCTCTTCTCGGCGTTCGCGCCGACGACGATCGTGTCGCCGAACACCGCGATCGAGTGACCGAAGGAGTCGTCGGGGTCGGTGTTCGACGCCTTGAGGTAGGCCTGCTGGGTCCACACGGCACCGCTGCGGGTGAACACGTACGCGGCGCCGCTCTCGAGAGCGCTGTTATCGCCCTGCGCGCCGTCGACGCCGGCCGCGCTGCTGTCCTCACCGAGCGCGCCGACCGCGAGCGTGTCGCCGGAGAGCCCGACGCTCTGGCCGAAGCGATCACCAGCCCCTGCGTTCGAGGCGCGCAGGCGGACCTGCTCCGACCACGTCGTGCCCGAGCGCGTGAAGACGTAGACCGAGCCGCTGGAGCTGGCTTCGAGCCGGGCCGGCACCACGAGCGTGTCGCCCGCGAGCGCGAGGCGCCCGCCGAACAGCGAGCCCGCCGTCACCTGCGAGCCCTTGATGTACGCCTGCTGCGACCACACACCAGCGGTGCGCGTGAATACGTAAGCCGCGCCGTACTGCGTACCAGGGCCGTTGCCCTGGTTGCCGTTGATCGTCGTGGCGTCGCTGCCCTCGCGATGCGCTGCCACTGCGATGGTGTCTCCGCTCACCGCCACCGCGACGCCGAGCTCGTCGCCGGCCTCGGTGTTGGAGGCCTTGAGGTACGCTTGCTGCGACCACACACCCGCCGTGCGCGTGAACACGTACGCTGCGCCGGCGTCCGTCGCCGTGTCGTCGGCTTGGTCGCCGTCGACGCCGACGCTCGCGCTGTCCTCGAACCGCGCGCCGACGACGAGGGTGTCACCGGAGATCGCGACGGCGCCGCCGAACGCATCGTCGGTGTCCGTGTTCGACGCCTTGAGGTACGCCTGCTGCACCCACGTCGTGCCCGAGCGCACGAACACGAACACGGCGCCGCTCGCGGGGCTGAGGGCGTTCGTCTGATCGCCATCGACGCCGATCGCGTTGCTGTCGTCGAACCGGCCGCCGATGACGAGTGTGTCGCCGGAGATCGCGATGGTGTACCCGAACTCGTCGTACGAGCCTGCGTTGGAGGCCTTGAGGTAGAGGTGTTGCGCGAGCTGCTCCCGCGCATCGATGCCGGCATTCGCATCGAGGACGTCGACCGGGTCGACAGCGTCGACGAGAGACTCGGGCATCGGATCGAAGCCAAGGCGGCCACACGCCGCGCACAACGAGACCAACCAATGCCACCGCACGCATTCAGCATATGCGAAGCCGCCGAAGCGACTGGCGGTGCTTCTCACCGATTTCGAGGTGTGCTCGCCAGGACACACAGCTGGTGACTGTGGCCCCAGGGGCTACGGCGCGTGCAGTTCGCGCAGTATGCTCGGCCCCTAGCATGAGAGGTCTGGACGCCTGCTTGATCGCGACCGTGGCTTTGGCGATGGCGTGCACGAAGGTCCCGGACGTGTTCGTCTGCACGGACGACACGCAATGCCGGCTCGACCAGGTGGCCGGTCGCTGCGAGCCGGCGGGGTTCTGCAGCGTGCCTGCCGCCGACTGTGCATCGGAGTATCGTTACGACCGCTCCGCCGACGAGGCGCTCGCGGGGCAGTGCGTGCTCGAGGTCGACTGCAGCGCGCCGTTCGCGCCGACGGATGCGGCCGCGATGGGCGCCTGTGTCGAAGGGACGCCGCCCGTCCTCGACGGTGATCTGAGCGACTGGCCGGCCGCGCTGTTCACGACGCAGCTGACCCACGCCGGGGTCGTCGCGAACGGCGGCGTCGCGGCCGGGACGTGGACCGCGGATGAAGCCGCCAACGACGCCGAGCTGTCCGCGGTGGTCGCGTTCCGCTGGGATGCTCGCAACCTCTACGTGGCGGTGAACGTCACCGATGACCTGCTCGCGCTCGAGGCCGCGCGCCCGGTGTACGACAACGACTCGTTCGAGCTGTTCGTCGACGGCGCGGACGATCGCCTCGGGCCGTGGGGGAACGACGATCTCCAGCTGCTGCTGCGCTTCGACGGTGATCGGTCGTTCGCGCGGGGCGGAGCGCCGATCAGCCAGCTCAACGAGGTGGTCACCGCCGTCGGGGAGTCAGCGACGGGATGGACGGCCGAGATCGCGGTGCCGTTCGCCGCGCTCGGGGGCACGCCCGCGGTCCCCGGGCGACAGCTCGGGATCGACCTGATCGTCGCGGATCGCGACTCCACGGGCTCGAGCAACCCCGTCGAGCGAGCGTTGATCTGGCGGCAGCTCGCGCCCGCTCCGACGCCGTGTGGCGACTGCACGACGGTGTGCAAGCCCGCGTGCTCGACGCAGCACTTCGCGTCGCTGGTGCTCGGCAACTCCTGAGCATCGCGGTCCGGCCGCTCCGCTTGCTTGACAGGCGTGCTCCCGCATGGATAGGTAGGGCCGTGGTAAAGGCCCAGCCGCTTCGGTCTGCGTTGCGGATCATGACGTGGATCGGGCTCGCGAGCCTGATGCTCGTCGTGTTCACCACGACGAACCACGGCGAGGCGCTCGCGACCGATCGGGGCGATACGCCTGCGCCCGCGCACGAGCGACTGCAGCACCACTCGAGCTGCGCGGCGATCGTCGCCTTCACGCAGGTCGCCGACGATCCGGCGGACGAGGAGCTCGTCCTCGATATCGCGCTCGACGTCGCGGGCTGGCACTGGGTGATCACGCGCACGAGCGAGCGCGTCCACCGCGACGAGCCGAGCACCAGGACGACGCAGGTCGTCTCGCGCGCGCGGCCCGCACGCGGCCCGCCGGTCTAGCGCGCTCTCGCGTCCACGAGCGCTGCGCATCGCACGAGCTGGCCTTCGCTGGCTCGCGCCCCGACGCGCGCTCTCCACGTTCTTGCCACGACCACCGAACGGTCCGGGCGCTGCGCATCACCACGCGCGGCGCTCGCACCAGGACGACACCCATGTATCGAAGTTCGACTGCGATCCTGTTGTTCGCCGCCATCCTGATCCCGGGCTGCCACGAAGCTCACTCCGAGCACCACGAGGGGGGGAAGTTCCTCGTCTCGCGACCGCTGCGCAAAAACACCGAGCTGAGCCGCGAGTACGTGGGGCAGGTTCGGGCGATCCAGCACATCGAGCTGCGAGCGCTCGAGGGTGGCTACCTCCAGGGGATCTTCGTCGACGAGGGACAGCACGTCACCAAGGGGACGCGCCTGTTCCAGATCATGCCGCGGATCCAGCAGGCCGAGACGCAGAAGGCGACGGCCGAGGCAGAGCTGTCGAAGATCGAGTACGAGAACACGAAGCTCCTCGCCGACAAGAACGTCGTCGCGCCCAACGAGCTCAAGATGGCCAAGGCCAAGCTCGACCAGGCCAAGGCCAACGTCGCGCTCGCGTCCACGCACCAGTCGCTGACCGAGATCCGGGCGCCGTTCGATGGCCTCGTCGGCCGGTTCCAGGCGCGGCTGGGCAGCCTCGTGGGCGAGAGCGAGCAGCTCACGACCCTGTCCGACACGAGCACGGTCTGGGTCTACTTCAACGTCAGCGAGGCCGAGTACCTCGACTACACGTCACGGCCGAAGGGCGCCGACAGGACGGACGTGAAGCTCGTCCTGGCGAACGGACACCTGTTCGATCAAGCGGGCAAGGTCGAGGCGATCGAAGCGGACTTCAACAACGAGACCGGCAACCTCGCGTTCCGCGCGACGTTCCCCAACCCCAGCGGCGTGCTGCGGCATGGCTCGACCGGAAAGGTCGTGATGACCGTCCCGCTCGAGGGAGCCCTGGTGATCCCGCAGAAGGCGGCGTTCGACGTCCTCGATCGCAAGTTCGCGTTCGTCGTCGATGACAAGAACGTCGTCCACCAGCGGGCGATCACGGTCGCCGCCGAGCTGCCGCACCTCTACGTGATCGAGAGCGGCCTCGACGAGCACGACAAGATCCTCATCGATGGCCTGCGCAAGGTCACCGACGGTGCCGAGATCCAGGTCGACTACAAGGAGCCCGCCGACGTCCTCGGGCACCTGGAGGTGCCGGTCGAATGAGTGTCACCACCAAGTTCATCCATCGTCCGGTGCTGGCGATCGTGCTGTCGATCGTCCTCGTGTTCCTCGGCATGCTCGCCATGCGGACACGGCCGGTCGCACAGTTTCCCGAGATCTCGCCGCCGCGCGTGATCGTCAGCCTCGAGTACCCCGGGTCGAGCGCGGACGTCCTCGTCCAGTCGTCGCTGATCACGCTGGAGCGCGCGATCAACGGCGTCCCCGGGATGAAGTACATCGTGTCCGACGCGACGAGCGCCGGTGAGGCGGAGATCGAGGTGATCTTCGAGCTCGGGACCGACGAGAACGAGGCGATGGTCAACGTGAAGAACCGCGTCGATCAGGTCATGAGCTCGCTGCCGGTTCTCATGCAGATGGAAGGCGTGATCGTCAACCGCGTCCAGCCGAGCATGCTGATGTACGTCAACCTCTACAGCACGGACAAGACGGCCGATCAGACCTTCCTCTACAACTTCGCGAGCGCGTACATCGACCCCGAGCTCGCGCGCATCAAGGGCGTCGGACAGATCAACATCCTCGGCTCGCGCGCGTACGCGATGCGCGTCTGGCTCGACCCTGATCGCATGCGTGCGTACAGCGTCTCCACCGAGGAGGTGATGAAGGCGATCGACGAGCAGAGCCTCATCGGTCGTCCCGGCCGGCTCGGGCAGGCCACCGGCCTGCGCTCCATGGCGCTCGAGTACACGCTCACGTACAAGGGCCGGTTCAACAAGCCGGAGGAGTACGAGAACATCATCCTGCGCGCGAACCACGACGGCGAGCTGCTTCACCTCAAGGACGTCGCGAAGATCGAGCTCGGCAGCGAGTTCTTCGACATCTACTCCAACCTCGATGGTCACCCGTCCGCGGCCATCGTGCTCAAGCAGACCTTCGGCAGCAACGCGACCGAGGTGATCGCGAACGTCAAGGCCAAGCTGAAGGAGCTGAAGACGAACCTCTTCCCTGCGGGGATGGACTACGAGTTCGGCTACGACGTCTCGACCTTCCTCGATGCGTCGATCGACAAGGTCCTCCACACGCTCGGTGAGGCGTTCGTGCTGGTCGCGCTCGTCGTGTTTCTCTTCCTGGGAGACTGGCGATCCACGTTGATCCCGACGCTGGCGGTCCCGGTCTCGCTCATCGGTTCGTTCCTGTTCATGCAGGTGTTCGGGATCACGATCAACATGATCACGTTGTTCGCCCTCGTGCTCGCGATCGGCATCGTGGTCGATAACGCGATCGTCGTCGTCGAGGCGGTCCACGCCAAGATGGCCGAGAAGAACCTGTCGCCATACCGCGCGGTGCAGGAGGTCCTCGGCGAGATCAGCGGCGCGATCATCGCGATCACGCTGATGATGACGGCGGTGTTCGTCCCGGTCGCGTTCATGACCGGACCGGTCGGCGTGTTCTACCGGCAGTTCTCGATCACGATGGCCACCTCGATCGTGCTGTCGGGCGTGGTCGCGCTGACGCTGACCCCGGTGCTGTGCGCGATGATCCTCAAGAACACCCACGGCAAGCCCAGGCGGCGCACGCCGATCCGGTGGCTCCTCGACGGCTTCGATCGCGTATTCGCGCGCGTGACCGGCGGCTACGTCGGCGGGCTCCGGCACATCGTCAACCGCCGGTTCGTCACGTTCGCGCTGCTGGCGGGGTTCGGCTACGGCACGTTCCAGATGAGCCGCGTGATCCCGGCCGGCTTCGTCCCCAGCGAGGACCAGGGCATCGTCTACGCGGTCATCCAGACGCCCCCCGGCACGACGCTCGAGCGCACGAACGAGGTCGCGCGCAAGCTGCAGGAGATCGCCAAGACCGTCGATGGTGTCGCGTCGGTGTCGGCGCTCGCCGGCTACGAGATCCTGACCGAGGGCCGCGGCTCGAACGCGGGCACGTGCCTCATCAACCTGAAGGGTTGGTCCCAGCGCTCGCGCGGCGTCCACGCGATCATCGAGGACCTCGAGGAGCGCACGAAGGACCTCGGCGCCGTCATCGAGTTCTTCGAGCCGCCCGCGGTGCCGGGCTACGGTGCGGCGAACGGCTTCTCCCTCCGGCTCCTCGACAAGACCAACGGCACCGACTACCAGGAGTTCGATCGCATCAACAAGGAGTTCGTCGCGAAGCTGCAGCAGCGCAAGGAGCTCGCCGGGGTGCTGACGTTCTTCGCGGCCAACTACCCGCAGTACGAGCTCGTGTTCGACAACGCACTGGCGATGCAGAAGGGGGTGACGATCAAGGAGGCGATGGACAACCTCAACATCCTCGTCGGCAGCACCTACGAGCAGGGCTTCATCCGGTTCAACAACTACTACAAGGTCTACACACAGGCGGCGCCGGAGTTCCGGCAGTTCCCCTCGGACCTCCTGAAGCTCGCGGTCAAGAACGAGGCCGGCGAGATGGTGCCGTACTCGGCGTTCATGACGATCAAGAAGACCCAGGGGCCGAACGAGATCACCCGGTACAACATGTACAACTCGGCCGCGATCAGCGGCGACGCCGCGCCGGGGTACACGAGCGGCGAGGCGCTGGCCGCGGTTCGCGAGGTCGCCGAGGCGACGCTGCCGCGCGGCTACGACATCGCCTGGGAGGGCATCTCGTTCGACGAGGCGAGGCGCGGCAACGAGGCGATCTACATCTTCGTGATCGTGCTCGTGTTCGTCTATCTCGTGCTGGCGGCGCAGTACGAGAGCTTCCTGCTGCCGTTCGCCGTCGTGCTGTCGTTGCCCCTCGGGGTGTTCGGCTCGCTCGTGTTCCTCAAGGCGTTGGGGCTCGCCAACGACATCTACGCCCAGGTCGGGCTGGTCATGCTGGCCGGCTTGCTCGGCAAGAACGCCGTGCTGATCGTCGAGTTCGCCGTCCAGAAGCATCGCGACGGCGCGACCATCGCGGAGGCGGCCGTCGAGGGCGCGCGGGTCCGGTTCCGCCCGATCTTGATGACATCGTTCGCGTTCATCGCGGGCCTGATCCCGCTGGTCTCCGCCACCGGTCCAGGCGCGGTGGGCAATCGCACGATCGGCGCCTCCGCGCTCGGCGGCATGCTGTTCGGCACCGTGTTCGGCGTGATCGTCGTGCCGGGGCTGTACTTCATCTTCGGCACGCTCGCCGCGGGCCGAACGCTGATCCGGGATGAAGAGGACGAACCCCTGACCGAGGACATCGCGCACCATGTCTAGCTCACGCTTGATCGCGCTCTGCGTCGCCCTCATCGCGACGAGCTGTGTGCCCGCGCTCGAGGGCAACCCACCTCGCGAGCCTCGCCGCGACGTGCCGGGCAGCTTCGGCGGCGCGCCGGGAGCCACGAGCGTGGCGCAGCAGACGTGGAGCGAGCTGTTCGCCAGCCCCGAGCTGCAGGAGCTCATCGCGACGGCGCTGCGCAACAACCAGGAGCTCGATCTCCGTCTCCAGGAGATCATCATCGCGCGCAACGAGGCGTACGCCCGCACGGGCGAGTACCTGCCGCGCGTGGAGGGCGTCGCGGCCATCGGCGTCGAGAAGGTCGGCGAGCACACGAGCCAAGGCGTCGGCGACGAACAAGCGGGGCTCGCCAAGAACCTCGGCGAGTTCTCGTTCGGGCTCCGGGCCTCGTGGGAGCTCGACGTGTGGAGCAAGCTGCGCAGTGCGGCCAAGGCGGCCGACCTCCGCTACCTGGAGAGCATCGAAGCGCGGAACTTCGTGGTCACCCAGATCATCGCGGAGATCGCGCGCTCGTACTTCGAGCTGATGGCGATCGACAACGAGCTCGAGATCCTCGCCCGCAACATCGAGCTCCAGGGCAACGCGCTCGAGGTGGTGCGCCTCCAGTGGCAGGCCGCCAAGGTCACCGAGCTCGCGGTGCAGCGGTTCGAGGCCGAGCTGCTCAAGAACCAGAGCAAGCGCTACGGGCTCGAGCAGGAGCGCGTGCAGACCGAGAACCGGATCAACTTCCTCGTCGGTCGCTACCCGCAACCCGTGCGCAGGACCTC
>DATLHR010000649.1:0-6404 GCA_035539815.1 Kofleriaceae bacterium | reverse complement strand
GCGACGTAGCCCTTGTACTCGTTCCACTCGCCGCCGAGGAAGCCGTTGACGTTGCGCGTGGGGATGCCGTTGATGCGCGCGAGCACCGCGAACGCGGACGCGAAGTATTCGCAGTGGCCCTTCTTGCGATCGAACAGGAAGAAGTCGACCGCCTCCTGTGTGCCCGGGTCCGCGAGCTCGAGTGTGTAGGTGAGGTTCGTGGTGAGCCACGCCTTGATCGCCATCGCCTTGTCGTAGGTCGTCGTCAGGCCGCGCGTGATCTCGAGCGCCTTGGCCCGGGTGCGTGGCGTGATCTGCGGATCGAGCTGGAGGTAGACGTCGAAGCCGTGCGGCAGGGGGCCGGTCGCGGCGCGCAGCTCGTCGGGCGAGGGCGCCGCGAGCTGCGAGTACACGGTGTAGTGGAGCGTGCTGCCGTGCGCGACGCGGACCTCGTCGTTGCGCTCGGGCTGGGTCCTCTTCGGGTTGACGACGTGCGGATACTCGAAGATCCGCGGCATGCTCGCGCCGAACAGGATGTCGGAGTCGAGCGGGTCGAGCCACACGTCGTGGCGCACCCACGTGCTCGCGAGCGCCTCCATCGCCGCGCGCGAGAGCGTCGGGCCCGTGTAGAAGAGATCGCGGAAGTCGCGCGTGCGCGTGCGCGTGAGGTCATCGTTCGTCAGCGGCGCCTGCGGGCTGCGCGACCACTCGCCTCGGCTGTAGCGATCGAACGCGACACCGCGCCAGTGGATCGCCGGTGCGCTGCGGCCGCCGTACGCGCCGTCGATCTCGACGCGCATCACCACCGTCGAGTCCTGCTTGATGACGCCGTGGCCGCCGAGCTTCACGCCGTCCGAGAACCCCGCCAGCGTGAGCCCGCCGCGCTTCTTCAGGAAGAAGCCGATGCCGACGCGCGGCAGCGCGAGGAACACCGCGGCGGACATCAGGAACACGCCCAGCGACAGCATGCCGGTGCCGACGAAGAACCGGCCGCCGACGATCCGGCGCGACTCGAGGATGCGCCGGACCTCGACGCGCTCGCTCGTGCGATCTGCGGCGTGCTTGACGAGCAGGTTGTCCTCCATCTCGCGGCGGAGGTGGAACAGCGTCATCGCCCATGTCGACGCCAGCACGAACCCGAGGAAGCACACGCCGTACGTGAGGTCGGGGTTGAGCACCGAGCCCGCGACGAGCATCAGGAACGCGAGCAGATACATCTGCTGCCAGTCGCGCGCGGCGCGTCGATTGAACGCCTTCACCACGACGAGCCAGATCAAGAACTGCGAGCCGACCCCGAGGAAGTCGCCGGTGACGGTCGCCGTGAGCATCGCGTACGCGAGCGCGAGCAGCGAGAGCGTCGTCCAGATCCACGACCACTTCTCGAACCGGATCCGCGGCGGCTCCCACCACCACGACATGAGCAACGTCAGCAGGCCGCCGAGCACGAGCCCGCCGGAGACACCGCCGCCCGCCGTCATCGCGAGGAACGCGAAGACCACCATCAGGTAGCTCGCGGTCTTGTGCGCGACGGCGAACCTCATACGTCCATCACCGTCACCGCTTGCGGGCGACCCGCGGCCGTCACCGCGCTCGGGGTGACGAGCACGCTCTCGACGCGCGGAGGGAGCGCCGCGAACGCGACGTCGTCGGAGACGTATGGCAGGAGCGCGAGGGTGCGCGCGAGCTTCGCCTCCTGCACGCGGCCGTGGCCCGCCGGGATGTGGCAGCCGCGCGCGCACAGCTCGACGGTCCATCCCGCCTCGAGGTAGACCGCCGCGAGGCTCGCCGCGACCGCGATCGCGCGCTCGATGGACGCGACCTGAGCCTCGTCGGCCGGCGTGAGCGCGCCGTCGGTGACCGCGTCGCGCACGGTCTCGGGCAGCGCGTTGTCGACGCCGATCACGACCTTGCGCGCGAGCTCCGCCTCGTACTCGCGCACCAGCAAGCGGCCGGTGCGCGCGCTCGAGCGCCAGTGCACGTCGCGGTGATCGTCACCGGAGCGCCGCTCGCGCAGGCCGAAGAACTCGCCGCGCCGCCCGAGCCGGTGGGCGCTCGCCTCACCGCGGGTCAGCGTGCGCGGCGGCGGGCGCGGCACGGCGACGCGCGGCGGATAGACGATCAGCTCGAGCGGTGCATCGACGTCGCGCGACTTGCGGAACAGCGCGAACGGGAACTTCGTCGCGAGGCGATAGCCGGTGAGCGTGTACGCGCCGCGCCGCGCGAACGTGTGGCGATAGCTCGTGCGCTGGTGCTTGCCGGCGGGGATCTTGAGGAAGTAGCAGCGCTTGTCGATCGGCGTCTTGCCCGTGAGGTCCTCGACCTCGATCGAGAACGACGCGCGGTTGGGCTTCGCGTTGTGGATCGTCACCTCCATCAGGAACGGCTCGCCCGCGTAGATGCGCGGCGGCGGCCGGCGCTCCACGCGCAGCTTCTTGAGCGTCATCTCGCTGAGGATCCCCGACGCGATGATGAAGCTGAGCAGCCAGCCGAGCAGGAGGTAGAGGAGGTTGTTGCCGGTGTTGATCGCGGCGAACCCGACGCCGACCGACAGGAACACGATGACGCGGCCCTCGCGCGTGAAGCTCAGGCGCCGCGGCGGCCGCAGGCGACGCCGGAGCCGAGCCCAGAACGTCTTCACGTCGGCACGGCGACGCGGTTCACGATCTCGGCGATCACGCGCTCCGCGTCCTGGCGCGCGCGCCCGAGCGAGTCGTGGTTCTGCGCGAGCATCACGCGGTGCGCGAGGCACGGCACCGCGAGCGCCTTGAGATCATCGGGGACGACGAAGTCGCGGCCGCCCGCGAGCGCCGCCGCCTGGGCCGCCCGGTACCAGGCGAGCACGCCGCGCGTCGACACGCCGACCGCGATCGACGGATGCCGGCGCGACTCTTCGACGACCGTCATCGCGTAATCGACGAGCGCATCGTCGACGCGGATCGTCTCGACGCGGTCCTGCAGGAGCCGTACGGCCGCGAGGTCGACGACGGGCTGCAGCTTGGCGACCGGATCGCCGCCGGCGCGCTCGCGCACGAGGTCGCGCTCGACGCTGCGCGTGGGGTAGCCGATCGAGATGCGCAGCAGGAACCGATCCATCTGCGACTCGGGCAGCGGATACGTGCCGTAGTGCTCGGCCGGGTTCTGCGTCGCGATCACCATGAACGGCGTGTCGAGCGTGTGGGTGGTGTCGTCGATCGAGACCTGGCCTTCGCTCATCGCCTCGAGCAGCGCGGACTGCGTGCGCGGCGTGGTGCGGTTGATCTCGTCGGCGAGCACGACGTTCGCGAAGATCGGCCCCTTCTTGAGCTCGAAGATCTTGCCGCTCTGGTCGTAGATCGAGACGCCGACGATGTCCGACGGCAGCAGATCGCTCGTGAACTGGATGCGCCGGAACGTGCCGCCGAGCGCCGCCGCGAGCGCGCGGGCACCTGCTCGTCGAGGACATCCCCGGCGTCGGCAAGACCACGCTCGCCCGCGCGCGAGCAGCGTGATCAGCGCCGCGCGGATCGCTTCGGGCTTGCCTCGCACGACCGTGGCGATCGCGTCCTCGAGCTTGCGGACGGCGCCGATGTCGTTCGACGAGAGCGGGGCAGGTGCCGGCACCGCGGACATGTCGGGCGAGTATAGCCTGCCGAAAATGGCAACGGGGACCGAAGTCCCCGTCGTCGACCGCGTACGGCCGGTTCGCTAGCGGTTGCTGTTGAGCTCCATGAGGAGCCGCAGCACGTACCAGAACAGCGTCGCGATCGTCGAGAACAGCATCAACGACGCCGCCACGTAGCCCGACGGCGGGAAGTGCGACATCACGAGGCTGGTCTGGAACAGGATGTAGCCCGCCATCAGGAGGATGACGAAGCCGCTGAAGATCGCACCGAGGCTGAAGCCGAACAGCAGCGACGCGAGGATCACGCCGAGCACGGCGAACGTGCAGATCGACAGCACGCCGCGCAGGAACGAGAAGTCCTTCTTCGTCAGGAACACGACCAGCGTGAGGCCGACGAAGATCGCGAGCGTGATCACGACCGCCTGCATCAGGATCGACGCCGCTTGGCCGCTGAGCGCCGGCGTGATCGTGCCGCCCGCGCCGAAGATCGCCGCGCGCGTCTCGTTATCGCCGAACCGCAGCATGAGGATCCAGAGCATCGGCTGCAGCAGGAACGCCTGGGCGGTGACCGCGAGGCCGAGGCCCGCGTACTGCGCGCCGCGCGACGTCTGCGAGTGCGCGAGCCGCTCGGCGACGTAGCCGACGACCATGAACAGGGCGATGACGGCGAGCCATGCGTAGCCCTGGAGCGCCCACTTCGAGAAGCCCCAGCTGACCTTGGGGGCGAACTTCATGAGGCCGCCGGTGACCGCGGCGAACGCGATCAGCGCGACGCCGAGGTGGGCGTAGGTCTTGCGGAGAAAGTCGACGCGGTCGCTGACTCCGAGCGTCGCGACGGCGCCCTCGATCGGACGGGCGGTGGATGAAAGAGCCATGGTTTCGCTGCCTCCGGCGTGATTTCCGTTCCTTCTTGTACCATGGATCCCGAAGACGCAAGCCGGGCGCTTAGCCGACGAGCCACAACGCCGCCAATGACGCGGCCAGCGACGGAACCGTGACCACGGCGCCGACGGTGACGAACGTCCGCAGGGGGATGGTGACACCGCTGCGCCGCAGCTGCTGGATCCAGAGCAGGCCGGCGAGCGAGCCGATCGGCAGCAGGCGCGGTCCGAGGTCGCCCCCGACGAGCGCCGCGAGCACCAGCGCGTCGGGGCCGCCGGCGAGCGCGTGGGAATGAATGAGCGCCATCGCGTGGTTACCCACGAGCGCCGAGCCGACCGCTCCGACCGTGCCCACGGACGCGATCGGCGCGGGCGTCGCGGCGTACGCCTCGGCGAGGTGCGCCGTGACGCCGCCGCGCGCGAGCACCGCCGCGAGCACGAGGATGCCGAACAAGAACGGCACCAGCTCCCAGCTCACCCCGTCGGCGACGCGCGCGACGTTGCCCTTCGCGTGCGCGACCACGCCGACGCACGCCGCGCCCGCGATCGCCGCGACCGGCCAGATCGGCGTCGCGAGTGCGGCGAGCACGGGGTACGCCGCCAGGCTCGCGCCCGCGATCGCGAGCACCAGGATCGCGTGACGGCCGAGCGGCGCGGGGGCCGGCGGTGCCCCTCCCAGCGCCGGCGCCTCGTCGGCGAGCACGTCGCGGAACTGCCACGCGAGCACGCGGTACGCGACCAGCCAGCCGACCACCGCGACCGGGATCATGACCAGCGCGTACGCGTTGAACCCGATGCCGGCGCGGTGCGCGACGACGAAGTTCATCGGGTTGCCCGTCGGCAGCGGCGCCACACCCGCCGCCACGAACACCGCGAACGCGAACGGCACCACGAACTTCGGGTTGCGCTTCGGGTACACGGTGCGCAGCAGCTCGACGACGACCGGCGTCAGCAGCAGGATCGCCGCGTCGTTCGACAGCGTCGCCGCCGCGAGCGCTGCGATCACGAACACGAACCGGAACGCGCCCCGCACCGGCCCGCGCGTGCGCGGCTCGATCGCCGCGGCGATCCGCGTGAACACGCCGAGCTCCGCCGCGCACGCCGTCGTCACCATGATGCCGACGATGCCGATCGCCGGCCGCCACAGCTCCTCGAGGCCTCGTCGCAGATCGTTCGCATCCGCCACGCCGCTCGCGACGGCCGCGCCCAGGCCCGCGAGCGCACCGGCGGCAGGCGCCCACCGGTGCTGCCACACGACCGCGATCACGAGGACGAGCGCGAGTGCGAGGACCGGAACGACCACTGGGCGCGAGCGTACCGCGGAATGGGGACCGTCTCCTCCGAGGCGCCTGTCGCCGAAACGACGAAGGCGCGGCGATCGTCGTCGATCACCGCGCCGCGTTGGTACCCGCCGTGATTAGCGGCTCGCCTTGAGCTTCTTGATCTCGGAGATCAGCTCGGGGATGGCCTTCTCCCACTCCATCACCAGACCGTAGTCGGCGACCTGGAAGATCGGCTCGTCCTTGTTCTTGTTGATCGCGACGATCGTCTTGGAGCCCTTCATGCCCGCGAGGTGCTGGATCGCACCCGAGATCGCGACGGCGAAGTAGAGGTTCGGCGCGACGATCTTGCCGGTCTGGCCGACCTGCCAGTCGGCGGGGACCATGCCGGCGTCGGTCGCGGCGCGCGAGGCGCCCATCGCGGCGCCGAGGAGATCCGCGAGCTCCTCGAGCACCTTGAAGTTCTCGCCGCTCTTCATGCCGCGGCCACCGGAGACGACGACCTTCGCGTCGCCGAGGTCCGGACGGTCGCTCTTCTGCGCGTCGAGGCGCTCGAACGTCGCGCCGAGCGCGTCGAGCGCGCCCGCGGCGGCGGTGGTCACCGAGCCCGCGCTCGCGGCCGGCGCCGCCGGCTCGAACTCCGACTGGCGGACGGTGACGCAG
>DATLHR010000648.1:0-14082 GCA_035539815.1 Kofleriaceae bacterium | reverse complement strand
CTACCACCTGATCGACGGCTACATCGTCGCGCCGCAGGCCGTGCTCGGCGCCGGCTACCAGGTCAACGACTGGCTCAGCGTCGGTGCCACGGCCGGCCTCCTGTACATGAAGCTGCACGGCCGGCGCGAGCTGTTTCCGGTCTTCATGGGCACCGACCTCAGCCCGACCGCCGGCACGCGTCCACTCCTCGAGCTCGAGGGCTCCGACATCGCGCCGGCGTGGTCGGCGGCGGTGTTCGGCCGCCCGCACCCGAAGGTGACGTTCGGCGCGACCGTCCTCAGCCGCATCGACGCCGAGCTCGAGGGACCGGTGTCGGTGACCTTCAGCGACGACGCCCCGCAGCCCGGCGACAGCCTCCAGGGACGGCATCGCACGAACTTCTTGATCCCGTGGTCGTTCCTCGCGGGCGTCAACGTCGACGTCCACCCGAACATCGAGATCGGCTCGGAGTTCCGCTACTGGATGTACCGCGAGTACGACGAGCAGCTCTCCAAGCTCAATCCGCGGTTCCTGATCATCAGCGAGCTGCGCACGCAGAAGAACTTCAAGGACTCGTGGCAGATCTCCGGCGGCGCACGCGTGCACGATCTCGCCGGCGCCCCCGGGCTCGAGCTGATGATGGGCACGCACTACGACAAGACGCCCGCGCCGCCCGAGACGCTCACGCTCGATCAGCCGACGTTCGATCACATCGGGCTGCACAGCGGCGTGCGCTACTCGGTGGGCCGCTATCGGCTCGGCGCGAGCTACGTCCACTACTGGTACGACGTCCCGCAGGTCTCGAACTCGATCACGTTCCCGCCGGCGAACTTCAAGGCGCAGGCCGCGAACAACATCCTCGCCCTCTCCGTCGAGGCGCAGCTGTGACCGACGACGATAGATCCGCGAGTGCGAAGCGCGAGCGCTCCCTAGGAGGAGGAAATCCCCGTGGGATGAGCGTCCGGATCCCGACGCAGGGGCGCCCCGCAGCGGAGATCCTGGACGAGCTCGCGGCGCGCAAGGCGAACGACACGAAGTGGCGCGAGGGCCGCGTGTTCTCGCTCGTCTACCACGTGCCCGGTGCGGCCGGCGAGGCGCACGAGGAGCTGCTCCAGCGCGCGCACGCGCTGTACGCGAGCACGAATCTGTTGAACCCGATCGCGTTCGGCTCGCTCAAGCGCATGGAGAGCGAGGTCATCGCGATGGCGGGCGAGCTGTTTCACTGCCCCGGCGCCGTCGGTACGATGACCTCGGGCGGCACCGAGTCGATCCTGTGCGCCGTCGCGGCGTACCGCGATCGCGCGCGGCGGGCGCGGCCGTGGGTCCTGCGGCCCGAGCTGATCGCGCCGACGACGATCCACCCCGCGTTCGACAAGGCCGCGCACTACTTCAACGTCAAGCTCGTCAAGGTGCCCGTCGGGCCCGACCTCCGCGCCGACGTGCGCGCGATGGCGAAGAAGATCTCGCGCTCGACGATCGGGCTCGTCGGCTCGGCGCCGCAGTATCCGCACGGCGTCGTCGATCCGATCGCGGAGCTCGGCCAGCTCGCCGAGGCGCACGACCTGCCGCTGCACGTCGACGCGTGCGTCGGCGGCTGGGTGCTCCCGTGGATCGAGCGCCTCGGCCGGCGCGTCCCGGTGTGGGACTTCCGCGTGCCGGGCGTGACGTCGATCAGCGCCGACCTCCACAAGTTCGGCTACGCGGGGAAGGGCGCCTCGACGCTGGTGTGGCGGTCGATCGAAGCGATGCGCCATCAGATCTTCGTCGCGACCGAGTTCCCGGGCGGCATCTACGCATCGCCGACCATGGGCGGCACGCGGCCCGGCGGCCCGATCGCGGCGGCGTGGGCGGCGCTCAACGCGCTCGGCGAGGACGGCTACCTGGAGCTCGCGAAGCTCGCCCTCGACGCGGCCGAGGGCCTCCGCCGCGGCATCGAAGGCATCCCGGGGCTCGCGCTGCTCGGCAACGGCGACGCGACCATCGTCGCGTACTCCACGCCCGAGGTCGTCGAGAGCGCGGCCGACAGCTCGCTGTGGCCAGCGCTGGTGCGCAGGGTCACCGGCGGCGGCGGCGAGGCGATCTACGCGATCGCCGATCGCATGGAGACCCGCGGGTGGACGATCGATCGACAGCACCGCCCTGCGTCGCTGCACCTGACGGTGACCGCGAACCATGCACACGTCGTCGATGACTACCTCGCGGACCTCGCGGCGTCGGTCGCCGAGGTACGTCGCGATCCCGCGCTCGCGAAGAGCGGCAGCGCGCCGATGTACGGCATGGCCGCGAAGATGCCGCTGCGCGGGTTCGTCGCGTCGCGCGTGCGCAAGATGATGGCGGACATGTACGCGAAGGGAGCGCAGCCGTGAAGCGGCTCGCGTTCGCGCGCATCATGCAGGAGAGCAACGCGCTCTCGCCGGTGCCGACGGTGCTCGCCGACTTCGAGTCGGCGCACTTCGAGGAAGGCGACGGCCTGTTGCGCGCGGCGACCGCGGGGCCCGAGGTGCCCGGCTTCTTCAAGCGCGCCGAGCTCGGTGGGTTCATGCAGGCCGTGCACGCGCGCAAGGCCGAGGTCGAGCCCGTGCCGCTGGTGTCCGCGTGGGCGTCGTCGGGAGGGCCGCTGAGCAAGGAGTGCTTCGAGGCGCTCGAGGCGCGGCTCGTCGATCGGCTGCGCGCCGCGGGCCGCATCGACGGCCTGTTCCTCGCGCTGCATGGAGCGATGGGCGTGCTCGGCGTACCGGATCCCGAGAGCCGCCTGCTGCGCAGCGTGCGCGAGGTGATCGGCGGGACGCCCATCGTCGTCTCGCACGACCTCCATGGCAACGTCACGCGCGCGCGCGTCGCGGCGGCGGATGCGATCGTCGCGTACCAGACCAACCCGCATCGCGACCACGCGAAGATCGGCAAGAAGGCCGGCGACATCTTGATCGGCACCGTGCTCGGCGAGGTCAAGCCCACGATGGCGTGGCGCTCGCTGCCGATGATCCTCGGCGGCGGCAAGACGATCGACTTCCTCGCGCCGATGCGCGCGGTGTTCAAGCACATGAAGCGCGCCGAGAAGGCGGGCGACGCGCTCGCCGCGTCGACGTTCATGGTCCACCCGTGGAACGACGATCCGGCGCTCGGCTGGTCGACCGTGGTGGTGACCAACAACGACGTCTCGGGCGCGGAGCGGCTCGCGGAGCAGCTCGCCGAGATGTGCTGGGAGCGCCGCCACCGGCAGCCGCCGCAGTTCCCGTCGGCGAGCGCGGCGATCGCGCAGGCGCGCGCGGCGAAGCTACGCCGCAAGCTCGGCTGCGTGATGTTGGCCGACGCGTCGGATGTGGTGACCGCCGGCGCACCCGGTGACTCGACGCACCTGATGCGCGCGCTGCTCGAAGAAGGGCAGGGGCTGCTCGCGTACTGCGCGGTGCGCGATCCGCAGGCCATCGAGACGCTGTGGCCGCACGCCGAGGGCGATCGCGTGTCGCTCTCGATCGGCGGCACGCTCGATCCCTCACGGTCGCCACCGCTCGCGGTGACCGGCAGCGTGCTCGGCAAGCACGAACAGCGCGGCTTCCTGCGTACGGTCGTGCTCGCCGTCGAGCACCTGCGCATCGTGATCACCGAAGGGCCATCCATGGTGATGCGCCCCGCGTTCTACACGGACGTCGGCCTGTCGCCGTGGAAGGCCGACGTCGTCATGGTGAAGAACTTCTTCCCGTTCCTGATGTTCTTCCTGCCGTACAGCCGCAAGAACATCTTCGTCCGCACGCACGGCGCGACCGACTTCGATGCGGCGTTCCAGCTGCGGTTCGATGGGCCGATGCATCCGCGCGATGACGTCGACGAGTGGCGCGCGCGCGATCGCGCGCGCCGCGGCTTCGATGCGCCGCCGTCCGTGAACGCACCGCCGCCTGTCGTCGCACACGTATGACGCTCGTCGCGCTCGCGGTGATCGCGCTCGCGGCGTTCGGCATCGAAGGCGCGATCGGGTTCGGCGGCACGGTGGTCGCCGCGAGCATCGGCGCGCAGCTCGTGCCGCTCGATGCGCTGTTGCCCGCGTTCGTGCCGCTCAACCTCGCGCTCTCGGCGTGGCTGCTCGCCTCGGGACGCGACGCGATCGCGTGGCGCGTGCTGATCTGCGAGCTCGCGGCGCCGATCGTCGCCGGCGCTGTCGTCGGCCTCGCGCTGTTCCACCTGCCCGCGAAGACGGCGCTCGCGCTCGCGTTCGGGTTGTTCGTCGCGGCGCTCGCGCTGCTGCAGCTCGTGCGCCCGGCGGCGCGCCCGCTGCCGCCCGCACTTCGGCTCGCGATGCTGTTCGCCGGCGGCGTCGCGCACGGGCTGTTCGGCACCGGCGGCCCGATGATCGTCTACGTCGCGCGCCGGCGGATCGCCGACAAGCGCGCGTTCCGCGCGACGCTCGCCGTGTTGTGGCTCGCGCTCAACTCGGCGCTGCTCGTGAACTTCCTCGCGCTCGGCCTCTACACGCGGCACACCGGCGAGCTCGCGCTCGTCGTCGCGCTCGCGTTGTACCCGGGGCTCGCTCTCGGTGAGCGCGTGCACCGCGCGCTCGATCCACGGCGCTTCGAGCGCCTGGTGTGGCTGCTGCTGCTAATCGCCGGCGCGGCGCTCGCCGTGCGCTCGGCTTTCGCGCTCACGTGAGGGGCACTTCGCGTGCCGCGGGCGACATGCTAGCCCCGCGCAGCGATCGCCTTGAGGCGGGCGGCGTACTCGGGCGGGACCGTGAACAGCGATTCGCTGAAGTACGCGTCGAGCGCCGAGGCCTCGAACAGGTTCGCGCCGGTGTCGCTCCAGTGGCACTCGTAGATGATGCCGCGCGCGAGGATCTTCATGTGCCCGCCGCTGTTCACCGTGATCACGGCGAAGGGAATCTCGTCGAGGATCGCGCGCTTCGCCTCGAAGTCCTCGGTCGAGGAGATCCGGCTGTCGACGGGCGCGTTGTTGTAGAACCGATCGCCCGTGCGATTGAGGCCCGCGCGCGAGCCGCCGGTATCGACGTGGACGTTCTTCCAGCCGAGCACGGTCGCCATCGCGCGCTGGATGTCGACGCCGGAGAACACGACATTGCCGGCGCGATCGCGCTTCGCGCCCGCGCGCGCTTCGTGCATCACCTGGGTCGCGAGCTCGGGGTGCCCGATCGCGGCGCACGCCTTCTGCAGGGTCTCGATCACGTAGACCGTGCAGTCGGTGCGCGCGCGGTCACGATACAGATCGCGCTGCAGCTGCGAGTCGCTGCGATTACCGATCCACGGCTTCGTGGCCGGGTCCGCGTCGAGCAGGTTGCGATCGTGCTGGAGGTCGATCAGCTCGGCCGTGATCGCGGCGCTGAGCGCGAGCGAGGGCGGCTCCTTGGGCAGCGTCTCGCGCAGTCGCTCGAGCCCGGCGATGCGATCGGTGGTCTCGCTGCCCTCGAGGACCGTCGTGTTCGCCTCCTGCTTCATCTCCCGTTCTTCGGGCGTGTCCGTGAACCGATAGCGCCGGCCGCTCGTGTCGTAGTTCGGCTCCGCAGCATTGAGGTAGGGATGCGGGACGTAGCCGCCGGCCGTCCCCATCTCGGCACTGGGCCGCTCGACACCATTCTGTGCGGTCAGCTCGCCGGCGCGCTCGGGCGACATCGCGGTGAGCACCTGCTGGACGAAGGCGTTGCCCTTGAGCGTGTGCAGGATCGCGAACAGCCGCGTGCGCTCGGCGTGCGTGCCGGCCTCCACGATGCGAACGGCGCGCTCCACCGTCAGCGTGCTCGGCGGGATCGCGAGCAGCATGCCGACCTCATCGGTCTCGTCCCGTTGCGGGGCGTCAGCGGTCTGGGCCTGGGGCCCGGCTTCTTGCAGGTGCTCGCGCATGGACGAGCCATCTTACGCTTGCCGCGCCGGCGAAGCTCCTAGCTGAAATTGCGGGGCATTCCGGCTAGATGGAGGCGCCGGGGCCGGCGCGCCACGCGTCCAGCATCGGGCGCCGCTCGTCTGTGATGGCGGTGCGCGCCTCGTCGAACAGCTTCTTCGCGCGCACGCGATCGCCCTTGATGCCCACGAGCCCGCGCGCGACCGCGAACTTCGCGACCGCGAGCTCGTCGGGGTTGGCCTCGGCGGGGCGGGCGAGACCGAGGCCGAGCGCGCGCTCCGCGATCGCGAGGCCGTGTGCGAAGCGGTCGCGATCGAGCTCGAAGTTCGCGAGCTCGACCAGCGCGCTCACCAGGCGCGGAGCGCCGTCATCGCCGAGCTTCTCGAGGATCGCGATCGCGCGCGTCTGTTCGGCGATCGCTTCCTCGACCTTGCCCTGCGCGTAGATCATGCGCGCGATGTCGCGGCGCGCGCCTGACACGTTCGCCGAGTCGGGCCCCTCGACCGCCTCGAGCACCTTCGTCGCGCGCTCGTATGCGGCCTGCGCGGCGGCCGGCTTGCCCGCCGCTTCCTCGAGCTGGCCGAGGTTGCCGTAGATACCCGCGCGGACCGGGTGGACCTCGCCGTAGACCCGCGCGAACACCTGATCCGCGTGCTCGAGGAGCGGGCGTGCCTCGTCGAGCCGGCCCAGTGCGATCAGCGGCGTCGCGAGGTTCATCTGCGAGCCCGCGACGAGCGGATGTTCGGGGCCGAACGCGCGTTCGAGCACCGTGAGCGTGCGCTGGCTGCTCGCGAGCGACCCCTGCAGGTCTCCGCGCGCGCGCTGCACCTGGCTGAGCGTGCCGGTCGCCTCCGCGACGTCCGGGTGGTCGGGGCCATATGCGCGCTCCAGCTCGACGATCGCGCGGCGCATGGCGTCGTCCGCCTCGGCGAGCCGATTCTCATCGAGCAGCACCTGACCCTCGATCCCGAGCAGGGCGCCACGCAGCGCGGGGTTGCCATCGCCGAGGCGCGCGAGCTTGGCGAGCGCGAGCTGGGCGTGACGATGCGCGGCCGCGTAGTCGTGCTGCTCGACGCCGGTAAGGTTCGCGAGCTGCGCGAGCGCGCGGATCGCCTCGAGGTCGCGGCCCTCACGCTCGGCGAGCGCGACCGCATCATGGAGCAGCGGCGCGATCTGATCGGGCGTCGAGATCTCCGCGCGCAGCTCGGCGAGCACGAGCAACGTCGCGAGCTCGGCGTCGGGGTTCTTCTCGCCGCGCGCGGCCTCGAGCAACTTCGTCGCCCGCGCTTCGCCGACCTCGTACCCACCCGACGCGAGCAGCGCCTTGACGGCCGCGTACTCGCTCGCGAGCGCCGTCGACGCCGGCGCCGGCGCACGCCCCGCGAGCAGCGCCGACGGATCCGCGCACGGCGCCGCCGACCACAGGCCCCAGGCCGCACTCGGCGCGCGCGCGACCGTCGCGGGTTCGGGATGCATCATGACGCCGATCAGCGAGCGCATCGCGGAGACCTCGTCGGCGAGGCAGCGGCGACGCGCTTCGGCGAGGCGCGCGGGTTCGTCATCGCTCGTGCGGCACGCGGTCTCTGCGGCGCGCGCCAGGCTCTCCGTGTGCCGCGCGAGCACGTCGGCCATGCGCTCGAACGACGCCGCCTGGATCTGTGAACCGCTCGCGGCGAACGCCTGCTGCAGCTGCGCGCGCACCTCCGGCGAGAACACGCCGCGGATCTCGGAGCCGGCGAGCGTGCATTGCTTGTCGCGATGCTGCGCGAGCAGCGTCGTCGCGCCGAACGCGGCGGTGCCCCCGACGACGAGCGTCCCGGCGATGGCGAGCGCGAGCACGCGCCGCGTGCGTGGCGCGGCGGCGGCTTCCAGCGCCGACAGCAGCGCGGGCATGTCGGCGTACCGCTGGCCGGCCGTCGCCGACAGGCCGCGCGATAGCACGTGGCGCACGCGATCCGGGATCTCGGTGCGCGCCGGTCGCGGCAGCGCGCCGTCGGAGATCGCCGCCGCGAGTGCACCGAGCGTCTTGCCGGTGAACGGCCGCGCTCCGTACAGCGCCTCCCACGCCACCACGCAGAACGCGAACTGATCCGCGCGCGCATCGACGACCTCGCCATGGATCTGCTCGAGCGCCATGTATGCGGGCGTGCCGAGCACGGTGCCGGTCTCGGTCATCTTCGCGTCGGTGCTCTGCTCCGGCGACGACGGCTCGGAGGGCTCCGCCTTGCCGACGCGCGCGAGCCCGAAGTCACCGACGCGCGGCCGGCCATCGTCGCCGACCAGCACGTTCTCGGGCTTGAAGTCGCGGTGGATGAGCCCGGCGGCGTGTGCCGCCGCGAGGCCGCGCCCGGCCTCGATCAGCTTGGCGAGCACCTCGCGCCACGGCCGCACCTCCGATGCGAGCCAGCCGCGCAGCGTCGTCCCGCGCACGTACTCCATCGCGACGTACAGCCGATCGTCGACGGTGCCGACCTCGAACACCGTCACCGCGTTCGGATGCGCGAGCTTCGCCATCGCGATCGCCTCGCGGTGCAGGCGATCCACGCCCGAGCCCGCGCGGTGCACCTTGAGCGCCACCTCGCGCCCGAGCGTCTTGTCGCGCGCGAGGTAGACCTTGCCCATGCCGCCCTGGCCGAGCACGCGCTCGATCTCGTAGCGGCCGTCGAACACGGGTTCGCTCGGGCGCCGCGGCGCCGCGTCCCCCTCCGCCGGTAACGTCGGCGGAACCTGATTACTGCCGAGGGCGAGCTGGCTCGCGTTGCCGGCCTCGCCGACGACACGCCGGCAGTGCTCGCACGAGTCGATGTGGACCTCGATCTCGGCGAGGCGAGCGGGATCGAGCGCACGCTCGAGCATCGCCACCAGCGTGTTGTCGTCCGGGCACGCCACGCGACGAGCGTACCGCGGATCAGGTCAGGATCCGCCAACCAGCGGCGACCAGGCTTCGGGCGTGAGCAGCCACAGCCAGTCGCGCGCGCGGGTCGCCGCGACGTACAGCGAGCGCGCCAGCTCCGGCGCGACGGGATAGAATGCGGGCGTCAGGTCGGGGATCACGACGCAGTCGAACTCGAGGCCGGACACTGCGGCCGCGGTGGTCACGATCACGCCTGGCTCGAACCTGAAGTCGCCGTCGAGCACGAGCTCGGGATCCAGCCCGCGCGCGAGCTCGGCGTGCACGCGCCGCGCGTGCTCCGGGGTCCGCGCGATCACGCAGATCTGCCGCCAGGGATCGCGCGCGATCAGCGCGTCGAGGTGCCAGCACAGCGCCGCGGCTTGCGCGAGCGCGCTGCCGCACGCGCTCGCCCACACCGCGGGATCCGCCGGCGGCTCGTCGGGAACGCGCGCGTGACCGTCGGTGATCGCAAGGCCCGGCTCTGCCGGGCCGCGCAGCAGCGCGGAGGCGCTGCGGAGGTAGATCGCGCGGCCGAAGTCACTGATCGCCGGCACCGAGCGATACGTGACCGCGAGCGTGATCTCCTGCCAGCGCGATCGCCGCAGCTCTCCACGGGCCGCGGCCCAGCCGGTGAACCACGCGGTCTCGTCGGTCGCCTGGCGATGATCGCCGGCGAGCGTGACGGTGCCGTGCGGTGCGAGCGCGTCGCCGATCGCCGCGAGCTCCATCGGAGCGCGCAGCTGCGCCTCGTCGATCACGATGTGGTCGTAGTGTGGCAGCTCGACGGCGGGCAGCGCCTTGCGGCGGACGAGCTCGAACAGCACCGGCACGTCCTCGGCGTCGATCGTGTGCGCATCCTCCATCGGCGTGCCCGCGTCGAGCGAGCGGCCGTCGAGCGCGACGAGGCGATCCGCGTCGACGTGGCGGTGTGCTTGCTCGGTCGTCAGCTCGAACTGCGCGCGCGTGTGCTGGACGACCGCTGCGATCGCACGCTCGGGCAGCTCACCACGCGCGGCGGCGAGGATGCGCGTGAGGCGATCACGATCGCCCCACAGGTGGAGCAAGCGTGCACGCGAGCGCGGCAGCTTGTCATCGGTCTTTGGCGCCTTCCAGCCGATGAAGTCGTCGAGCGCCGCGCGCACCGCCGGATGTCGCTTGAGCGCGATCACCTGCGCCCGCGCATTCTCGCTGACGCGCTTGGGCAGCCCGGGGAACGCCGTCTGCGCACGCTCGGCGAGCCACTCGTCGAGCACGGCGATCTCGAGCTTGGGGATCGCGAGCCGCTCGGCGAGCAAGCGCACGAGGCGGCGCAGCCCCTCGGTGGGAACCAGCACGAGCGCGCGGAATCTTCGGTTGTGCTCGCGCGTCCGCCGGCTCAGCGCGGCGACGCGATACAGCGCGACCAGCGTCTTGCCCACGCCGGCCTCACCGTCGAGCACGAGCGACGTGTCGGCCGGAAGGTCGACCGCGCGCTGCTGCTCCTCGTCGAGCACGATCGTCGCATCGCGATCGCGAGGCGGTCCGAACGGTGGGGCAGGGCGCGGCCGCGACGCCGTGCCGCCGGCGCGCGCGATCGTGTCGTCCCCGAGCGTCGCCTCGAGCTCGCCGCGCCCGACCAGCACCTGGCGGTCGACGACGGCTCCCTCCGTCGTGCGCTCCCCGGTCTCGAGCTCGTAGCGCTCGCCCGCGCCATGCCGGAAGAACACGCCGGCGAGCGGGGCGGTACGCCAATCGAGCATCGGGGGCTCGACGTCGAGAGCGGTACGCGGGCCCAGCAAGTAGCTGCGCTCGCCGCGCTCGGTGGTCACGCGGAGGAACCCCTGCGCCGTGGGAGCGGCAGCCATCAGCTGAGCGAGCTCGTCGAACGTGGCGGGCGGCACGGTGCCATCTTGAGGATTCATCCCGCGAGAACAAGGCTGGTTCTCGTGAGGCCATCGCGATACGATCTTCGTGTCGGTCGCGCGAGTCTCACGCGTGACGCCGGGCCGCGGATCGAGTAGAAGCTGGCCATGACCGACGATGTCCGGCGGCTCGAGGCGCGTCTCTACCGAGACGTCAAGGCCACCTGCGAGGGCTATCAGCTGCTCGCGCCGGGCGACCGCATCATGGTCGCGATGTCGGGCGGCAAGGACAGCTACACGCTGTTCCACCTGCTGACCCGGCTCGTGCCGCGGCTGCCGTTCGCCGTCGAGCTGGTCGCCGTGCACCTCGATCAGGTGCAGCCCGGGTATGACGGTGCGGGCCTGCGCGCATTCCTCGAGGCGACGGGCGAGCGGTTCGAGATCCTGCGCGAGGACACGTACTCGGTCGTCACGTCGCACCTGCCCGAGACCGCGACCTATTGCTCGCTGTGCTCGCGCCTGCGCCGCGGCATCCTCTACTCCGCCGCCGAGCGCCTCGGCTGCAACAAGATCGCGCTCGGCCACCACCGCGACGACTCGCTCGAGACGTTCCTGCTCAACCTCTTCTACAGCGGCAAGCTGCAGGCGATGCCCGCGAGCTACACCACCGACGATGGCCGCTTCCAGGTGATCCGCCCGCTCATCGAGTGCGCGGAGAGCGACATCGCGGCGTTCGCTTCGCAGCAAGCGTTCCCGATCATCCCGTGCAACCTGTGCGGCTCGCAGGAGGGGCTCAAGCGCGACGCGATGACCCAGCTGATCGCGCAGCTCGAGCAGTCCAACCCGCACGTGCGCTCGATCATGGCGAACGCGCTGCGCAACGTCCGTCCCACGCACCTCCTCGATCGCGACGTCGCGCGCGCGTGGGCGGACCGCTCGCCCGAGATCCGCCCTGCCGCAGCGACCACGCCGCGCACCAAGCACGCGGCCGCCACGCCGGTGATGAGCGGCGGAAAGCTGCGTCTGCCCGTCGTCGACTGACCAGCTCGCCGTGTACGGTCGGCGGATGTTCAGGGCGATGGTGTGCTCGATCCTCCTCGCGGGCTGTGGCGCCGCGTCTCCGCCGCCCGCCCCGGTCACGAACACGGAGCCGCCGCCGGATCCGTGCCACACGGGTGATGGCCCGGGCTGCGTGGCCGCGTGCGACGCGGGCAACATGAAGAGCTGCGCGCTGATGGGAGCCGCGTTCGCCGGCGCCGAGGGCGACCAGCGCGACGTGGCGGAGGCCGTGGGCTACCTCGAGAAGGCGTGCACCGGCGGTTACCCCCCGAGCTGCACGTACCTCGGTACCTTGCTGATGAACGGCGACGGCATCCCGCGCGACGTCGCACGTGCACAGCCGGTGCTCGAGCGCGGCTGCGCGGGCAAGGACCTTCAGAGCTGCGGTGCGCTCGGCGTCCTGCTCGACGACGGTGATGGCGTTCCGCAGGACTACCCGCGCGCGCACGCGCTCTACACGCAGGCGTGCGACGGCAACGTGTACGAGTACTGCAACAGCCTTGGACGGCTCTACAAGTATGGCCGCGGCGTGCCCAAGGACCTCGCCCGGGCCGCGGCGCTCTATCAGCGCGGCTGCGACGGCAACGACCTGCTCTCGTGCAACAGCCTCGGCGTGCTGCTCGAGGACGGGCTCGGCGTCCCCACCGACTTCGCGCGCGCGAAGGTGCTGTACACGACGGCGTGCGAGGGTGGCGAGCTGCGCGGCTGCCACAACCTCGGCGTCCTCTATCAGGAAGGTCACGGCGTCCCCGCCGATCCCGCACAGGCAGAGGCATGGTTCAAGCGCGCATGCGACGGCGGCCTCGCCGAATCGTGCGCCGGCGCGCGCTGACGCTCGAAGCGACGTGGCTCGCGTGTGACACGCCGGCCGCTACAGCCGGCCGGTCGCGCCGAGCGCGGGGATGAACGCGGCGCGCAGGATGTCGTCTTCGGGGTTGAGCATCACCTCGACGCCGAGCTCGCCGATCAGTGACAGGTTGCGCGTGAGCTGCAGCTCGACCCCGCCGCCGCCGCGCACGCCGACGCGCGCACCATCGGAGAAGAAGATCGGCAGGCCCGCGGCGACCAGCGGTCGTACCTTCCCCGCGAGGAACGCGAACCGCGCGCCCGGGTACACGCCGTACGCCGGCCCGAGGATCGCCGACAGCTCGACCTGCAGCGCGTTCGTCGCGTCGGCGGTGATGCCGACGAGCGCCGCCCCACCGCCGCGCGGCAGGTCGAGGTGCGCGACCGCGGTTCCGCCGAGCCGCGAGCGTTGCCCCGACGTCCCCATCGCGACGACGCGTTGATCGTCGATGTCATCGCGGCGCAGCGCGCTCGTCGTGGTGCCGCCGGCGCGAACCTCGACCGCCGCGGGCGTCAGCGTGATCGCGACGCCGGCCTTCTCGCCGGTCACGATGCTCGCGGACTTCGCCTCGGTGGTGTAGCCGTCCTTGCGCGCACGCACGGTGAACGGACCCTGCGTCACGCGCGCCAGCCGTGCGCTCGCCGCCGGCACCCACTCGCCGTCGTTGATCTGGACCTGCGCGTCTTCGGGCTCGACCGTGATCTCGAGGCGGCCGACCTCCTTGTCGAGCTCGGCGAGCACGCTCTGCACGTCGGGCTTCTTCTCCGGATCCGCTTCGGACGAGTCGAGGTACTGCTGATACGCGTTCGCGGACTCCGCCTTGCGCCCGAGGAGGTTGAGCGTCGTGCCGATGTTCAGCAGGATCTTCGCGCTCGGAAACCGCTTGTACGCATCCTTGAACACGGCGAGCGCGCCCAGGTAGTCCCTCGCCTCGAGCAGCCGCACGCCGGACTGCATGAGCGCCTTGGCGTCGACCTTGTCGCCCGACGGCGGCGGTTGCGGTTGCGCGAAGGAGGTCCCTGCCGAGAGTAGGCACGCGGCGACGAGGCACCGAGAGAACGAGCCCGCCGAACGCGAGCAACGAGCGATTGGCTTCATCAGAGGTCGGTCTCGATCGGAAGTGGCTTAGATGTCGGTCTCGATCAGGTTCGGCTGCTTGGGCTTCGACGGATCCGGCTTCTTCGGGACGACGGGCCTGGTCGGCTTCGTCGTGCCCGTCGGCCTGGCCGGCTTGCTCGTCTCACCAGGCTTCTTCGTGCTGGTGGGCTTCGCGGTATCGCTGTTCGCGGTGGTCACGCTGCTCGTGCCGGTGTTCGTTCCGGTTGCGGTGGTCCCCGAGCCGGAGCTCGTCACCGCGGCGGCGTCGACGGAGACCGTGGCCGTCACGTCCGCCGCATCCACGCTCGCGGTGGCCGCGCTCGGCGCCGGCGCGGGCACGGCGCTGCCGGCGCCCGCGGGGCTGTTCGTCGTCGGTGCACCTTCCTGCGCGGCGCGCGGCGACGAACCGCCCGAGCTCACGACGGCGAACGCGACGATGCCGCCGATGAGCAGCGCGCCGGCCGCGGCCGCCAGCGCGAGGCCTTTGCGCGAACGCACGGGCACGTCGAACGACTGGCTCGCT
>DATLHR010000647.1:0-9023 GCA_035539815.1 Kofleriaceae bacterium | reverse complement strand
CATCGGTCACGTGCGCTACTCCACGGCCGGCAGCTCCGAGCTGCGCAACGCGCAGCCGCTGATGTTCGAGTACGCCCACGGCACCGTCGCCATCGCGCACAACGGCAACCTGCTCGACGCGCGCGAGGCGCGCCGCGCCCTGGAGCAGCAGGGATCGATCTTCCAGACCTCGAGCGACACCGAGGTCATCGTCCATCTGATGGCGAAGGCGAAGGAGCCCGATGTGCTCGGCCGCCTGATGTCGGCGCTGCGGCGCGTGCGCGGCGCGTACTCGCTCGTGCTGCTGACCCACGACGTGAAGATGTTCGGCGTGCGCGATCCCAATGGCTTTCGCCCGCTCGTGATCGGCCGGCTCAAGGACGCGTTCGTGCTGTCGAGCGAGACCTGCTCGTTCGATCTCGTCGAGGCGGAGTTCATCCGCGAGGTCGAGCCCGGTGAGGTCGTCGTGATCGAGAAGAACGGCATGACGTCGCACCGCCTCGCGTTCGACCAGGGGACGCAAGCGCCGACGTTCTGCGTGTTCGAGCACGTGTACTTCGCGCGCCCCGATAGCCTGGTGAACGGCAAGAGCGTGTATCGCGCCCGCGAGAAGATGGGCATGGCCCTCGCGCAGGAGCACCCCGTCGACGCCGACGTCGTGATCGCGGTGCCGGACTCCGGTGTCGCCGCGGCGATCGGATACTCGCGGCAGAGCGGCATCCCGTTCGAGATGGGGCTCATTCGCTCTCACTATGTCGGCCGCACGTTCATCGAGCCGCAGGACTCGATCCGTCACTTCGGCGTGCGGCTCAAGCTGTCGCCGGTGCGGTCCGTCGTCGACGGCAAGCGTGTGGTGGTCGTCGATGACTCGCTCGTGCGCGGCACCACCTCGCGCAAGATCGTCAAGATGCTGCGCGGCGCGGGGGCGCGCGAGGTCCACATGCGGATCAGCGCGCCGCCGACGACGCACCCGTGCTTCTACGGCATCGACACTCCGACGCGTAGCGAGCTCGTCGCCGCGTCGCACACCGTCGAGGAGATCGGGCGGTACGTCACGAGCGACACGCTCGCGTACCTCTCGCACGACGGCATGATGAACGCGGTCGCGTCTCCAGATTCGGGCTCCAGCGGCCAGGGCTACTGCTCCGCGTGCTTCACCGGGCAGTACCCGGTCGCGCTCGGCAGCGATAACTTGGTGGCGCTTCGCGCCCCGTCCCGCGTCGCGCGGTGATGTGGTAAAGACCTGGCCGTCATGGCGATCGAAGCAGTGGATGTGCGTGCCCTCCGGGCCGACCTGAAGGAGCTGGGGACCAAGGTCTCCGAGCTCCGGGGGTTACTTTGACGTCGACGCGAAGCGCCTGAAGATCGAGGAGCTCGACTCGATCGCGGCCCGCCCGAGCTTCTGGGACGACCAGAAGAAGGCGCAGGCCGTGCTCCGCGACAAGAAGCAGCTCGAACAGGTGGTCGGCACCTACGACGCTCAGCTGCGCGCGCTGTCCGACGCCGAGGTGCTGCTCGAGCTGGCCGAGGAGGCCGACGACGAAGCCTCCGCGAAGGAAGTGCAGGCCCAGATCGCGAGCATTCACAAGGCGCTCGATGACATCGAGTTCCGCCGCATGCTCTCGGGCGAGCTCGATCCCAATGGTGCGATCATCCAGGTCACGTCGGGCGCCGGTGGCGTCGACGCATCGGACTGGGCGCAGATGCTGCTGCGCATGGTGATCCGTTACGCCGAGCGCAAGGGTTGGAAGGTCGAGGTGCTCGAGGAGACGCCGGCCGAAGAGGCGGGCATCAAGGGCGCGACGCTGACCGTCGCGGGCGACTTCGCGTACGGCCTGCTCAAGGCGGAGAACGGGGTGCACCGGCTCGTGCGCGTCTCGCCGTTCGATTCGAACGGACGGCGGCAGACCTCGTTCGCCGCGATCACCGTGACGCCCGATATCGACGACGACATCGAGGTCGACATCAACGAGGTTGACCTCAAGATCGACACGTATCGCGCGGGCGGCGCCGGCGGCCAGCACGTCAACAAGACCGACTCCGCCGTGCGCATCACCCACATGCCGACGGGCATCATCGTGCAGTGCCAGAACGAGCGCAGCCAGCACTCGAACAAGGCCAAGGCGATGAAGCTCCTGCGCGCCAAGCTCTACGACTTCGAGATGGCCAAGCGTGAAGCGAAGGCCGCCGAGGACGCGAAGGCGCGGCTCAAGATCGAGTGGGGCTCGCAGATCCGCAGCTACGTGCTGTTCCCGTACCAGCAGGTCACCGACCTGCGCACCGAGCTCAAGACCTCCGATGTCGATGGCGTCCTCGACGGTGATCTCGACGAGCTGATCCGCACGTTCTTGCTGAAATCGGCCAACGCGAAGGCGTAACGCGCCACCTGGCGAGGGGGCGGCACGACGCGCCAGCCAGGTTTGGCTGGCCGACGGGCGAGGACTACTACAATATACGCCGCGATGCGCACCCGGATCATTTCGCTTGGACTCATCTTCGCGGCCGCGTGTGGCGGCGACGACGGCGGCAACAGCAATCCCGACGCCGGCGGTGGCGGTGGAGACGGCGGTGGCGGTGACGGCACTGGTGGCTGCTCGCGTGCCTTGCCGACGCAGGATCGCAACCGCTTCGTCGTGGTCGCGCGCCCGTACACGGACAGCGGCTCGTCGCGGAAGGAGTACGAGGTGCTCGAGCTCACGCCGGCCGGCGCGCTGACGCGGTTCTCGCCGCCGCGCACGTTCGTGCTCGGCGCGCGCACCCCGTTCGGTCAGATCGCGTTCACCCCCAACGGCGAGGTCGGCATCGTCGCGATGGACAACGGCCACCTCGGCGTGTTCCGCCTCGATGGCTCCGGGACGCCGACGGTCGTCCACGAGGACTTCGTGGGGGAGTTCTACGCGCAGCGCGTGGTCATGGATCCGAGCGGCGAGCGCGCGTGGATCGTCGATCGCAACACGCGGAACAACGGCGGCGGCATCTACGCCGTCAGCATCGCGTGCGACGGCACCCTGACGGACGACGGCCTCGTCGTCGCCGGCAACGTGCTCGGTGGGTTCGGCTTCGTCGGCAACAAGGCGGTGGTCGCGGGGCGCGAGGTGCTCGCCTCGGGCACCGGCGGTAACGACGTCCACCTGCTCGACTGGGGCGCGACGCCGTCGCTCGCCGGCGGCGCCGATGCGTTCGGCGATGACGCCGCGATGTTCAGTGGCTTCGCGCTGTCGCCCGACGGCACCAAGGCATTCATCGGCGACAGCAACATCGCGGGCACCAACCGGGTCGCCATCGTCGACGTGTCGCCGAGCTCGATCACGCCGGTCGCGGTGCTGCCGAACATCATCGACCCGACCGGTATCGCGGTCTCCCCGTTCGGCGACGTAGCCGTCGTGTCGAGCTCGCAACCCGAGGCCGGCGCGAACGACGAGGGCATCCACGTGCTCGACAAGGGGGGCGCGGGCGGCACGTGGCGCGTCCGCGGGGAGCTGGCCTACGTCGATGGCAAGGCGGTGCTGCCCGGTGACATGGTCCCGATCTCGCGTGGGGCGCTCGATGGCAACGTGCTGGTCGCCGAGCTCACCAACATCCGTCGCCTCGTGTTCCAGAGCGACGGCAGCATCGTCGACGCGGGCTCGACGAGGTTCGACAGCGGTAGCGACACCCCGGCCGACATCATCGGCGCGATCGGCGTTCAGCCCTGATCATGGCGACCAGCTCGTCGGTGGTCTTCGCGGCGCCGACGATCTTCTCGCTGCCGATGAACACCGTCGGCAATGACGTGACGCCGGCGGCGCGGGCCTCGATCGACTCCGCCGCGACGCGGCCGACGGCGAGCGGCAGGGCTCGCCGGTAGCGCTCGCGATCGCAGCCGACCTCGACCGCGAGCTCCTCGCAGCGTGCTGCCGTGAGTGTGTCCGGATCCGCGGTGAACAGCGCGTGCGCCATCGCCTCGCCCTTGCCTTGCGCGTCGGCGCAGCAGTAGGCGAGGGCGGCCGGCATCGCGTGCGGATGGCGCGGCAGCGGCAGCATCTTGCGCACGACCTCGACCTCGACGCCCGCGCGCTCGATGGCGGCGGCGAGCTGCGCCTGGATGCGGCGGCAGAACGGACACTCGAAGTCGAGGACCTCGACGATCGTGAGCTTGCCCGGCACCTGCGCACGCGCGACGAACGCAGGCGTGCCGGGCGGCAGCTCGGGGCCAGCGGGCACGCGGGTCCACAGCGCGAGCGCACCGAGCACCGCCCCCGCGGCGGCGAGCGTGGCGAACGCGCGCGGTGGCGTGACCCGCACCGTCGAGGCACCCGCGGCGACCGCGAGTGCGTAGACGATCGCCGCGGGATCCGCGACGAGGCACAGCTTGCACCACGCGCCGATCACGGTGGCCTGCAGCACGATCAGGCCCGCGGCCCACGCGCCACCGGCGAGCGCGAGCACGGTCCGCCAGCGCGGCGCGTGGATGACCGAGAGCACGAGGGCGGACGCGAAGAAGGCGAGGCCGAGCACCGGCATCGGGATGCCGAGCGGGCGAGCCCACGGGGACTGCTGCACCGTCGCGCAGCCGCTCTCCGCGCAGAACGCGGGTGCTTCCCCGAGCATGTCGTAGAGGCTGGCGCCGCTCGCCGCGAGTCCGACGGTGGCGGCGGCGATGGCGACGAGGGTGGCGGTCCGGACGCGGCTCATGCGCGCGCAACCGATCGCGCGCGCGCGGCATTCCGGGGCGACGTCGCTACTTCGCGTGACGCCGGAAGAATTGATGATGGATGAGGGCCGGCGTGGTGATCGCCACCACCGCGATCAACAGCGGGATCGCGACCGAGGCGGAGCCGCCCGTTCCCTGGCAGTACTCCTGCCCGGCGGTACACGTGGCGACCTCCGGGTCCCCGCGCACGGCCGCGCTGACCATCGGCGCCGCGGGCGCGCAGCCGTGGGCGAGCAACATTGCGATCGCCAGCGTGTGGAGCCGCATGCCGGCCGACCGCTTCAAGCGACATGCCGTGGCGCGCTCCCGGCGGCCGTGATCGCTACGGCGCCGCGACCGGTGCGTCGAGCTTGGCCAGCGCTGTCCTGGCGGCGGCGAGCGCCGACGGGTTGGCCTGGCCAGGCGGCAGTGACTCCCACAACGTGACGACGCCCTGGCGGTACTTCCGCTCGGCGCCCGTGTCCCCTTGCTTCGCGGCGATGTCGGCGCGCTGTCCGAGGAGGCGCGCCTTGCGCGGGCCATATGCGAGCGCGAGCGCGCGATCCGTCCACGTGGCGGCCTCGGCGAGCTTGTCGGCCTTGAGGTAGACCCAGCCGAGGCGCGCGGGCGGGTCGTACTCGGTCGGCAGCGCGGCGGCGGACTTCTCGAGGGCGGGCACCGCGTCGAGCGGACGGCCGAGGTACACGAACACCTCCGCGAGGTGCCAGTTGTAGGTCATCGCAGCGATCGGCGTCGGCGCCGAGGCGGCGGCGTGCTCGAGGAGCTGGCGCTGCTGTTCGGCGAGCGCGAGCGCCTCGGGCTTGCGCGCCATCTTGTCGAGGAGCTCGCGCAGATAGATCATCGCGTCGGAGCGATCATCGGTCGACAGCTGCGACGCGCGATCGGCGAGGAGACCCTGGAGGCGCGTGATCATGCGGTTGTGGAGCGCGTCGAGCTCCACGGCGCGCGCCGCGTCGTCGGACCCAGTCTTGAGATCGGTCGCGACGCAGCCGAGGCCGACGCCGATGAAGTCGGTCGCGCTCGCGGCGTTGCCGGTCTGGTCGAGCGCCTGCGAGAGCAGGGCGATGCAGCCGGCGGTGTCGTCACGCTTGGACTTGGTCTGCAGCAGGGAGACCAGCACATCGGGCTTGCGGACCCAGTCGGTGGGTGCGGCCGCGAGGGCGGCGGTCAGCTCGGTGTCCGCGGTGGCGTAGTCCTTCACGGCGAGGGCGCGCTCGGCGGCGAGCAGGTGCTGCGCTGCGCCGGCGACGCCCGCGCTCGCCTTCATGCCCGCGTCGAGGAACGCCTGGAACTGCGGCACGCTCGCGGCGCCGACGAACCGCGCGAGCACGTTCTCGCCTGCGTCGATCACGTAGAACGTCGGCCACGCGGACAACGGGAACTTCTCGACGATCGGCGCGTGCGCCTCGCGATCGGTGTCGAGCGCCGCGAACACGAACTTGTCGGCCATGCCGGCGAACGATGGATCGGTGAACACCGTCGACTTCATCGACAGGCACGTGTGGCACCACGGAGCCCACAGATCGAGGACCAGCGGGACACCGCGCTGCTTGGCACACGCGAGCGCCGCGGCGTAGTCATCCTCGAACCACGCGAGGGGACCGTGCGGCGTGGCCTGCTTGCACGCGCCGTCGGTCGTCGGCTTAGCTGATGTACTCGCGGTGCTCGGTGCGTCGCTCGACTTGCACGCGGCGAGCAGCACGGCCACGAGGACGGCGAGGCGCAGCATGGTGTCCCTGATAGCACGCGATGAGGTAAGGTGCGCGGCCATGTCGTCGCGTGCGCCTGAAGCCCCCGAGAGCACCCTGGACCGCATCATCGGGGAGCGGCGGGACAAAGCGGCCGCGTTGCGCCAGGCGGGCAGCGACCCGTATCGCAACGACCTCGGGCCCCAGGTCTCGCTCGCCGAGGTGCGCACGCGGTACCTGCCGACCAAGCCCGCCGAGCAGCCGCCACGCGCCACGGACGCGAAGGGCCCGGCAGCGCCTGGGCCTTCGCCGGCTGCCAAGGACAGGGACGCGGGGATCACCCCGGTCGACGGCGCGCCGCTGCGCGTGGCCGGCCGCGTGATGGCCAAGCGCGGCTTTGGCAAGACGGTGTTCGCGCCGATCCGCGACGCCACGGGCGACCTCCAGCTCTACCTCAACGTCGACCACCTCGACGCGGGGGACTTCGCGAACGTGCTGCCGCAGCTCGACGCCGGCGACATCGTCGCGGCGGAAGGCCCGGCGTTCTGGACCAAGCGCGGCGAGCTCTCGATCCTGGTCACGCGGCTGTGGATCGTGACCAAGTCGCTGCGCCCGCTGCCCGACAAGTGGCACGGGCTCACCGACGTCGAGCTGCGCTACCGCCAGCGCTACGTCGACCTCGCGGTCAGCCCCGACGTGCGCGACGTGTTCAAGAAGCGCTCGCGGATCGTCCGCGGCATCCGCCGCTTCCTCGACGCGCGCGACTACCTCGAGGTCGAGACCCCGATGATGCACCCGATCATCGGCGGCGCGGCGGCGCGGCCGTTCGTCACGCACCACAACGCGCTCGACATGAAGCTGTACATGCGGATCGCGCCCGAGCTGTACCTGAAGCGGCTCGTCGTCGGCGGCTTCGAGCGCGTCTACGAGATCAACCGCAACTTCCGCAACGAGGGCCTGTCGCGCAACCACAACCCCGAGTTCACGATGCTGGAGTTCTATCAGGCGTACGCGACGTACGACACGCTGATGGACCTGACCGAGGCGATGGTCGTCGAGCTCGCGAACGAGGTGAACGGCAGCACCAGGGTCACGTGGGATGGCGTCGAGCTCGACCTCGCGCCGCCGTGGCGCCGCCTCTCGGTCCGCGACGCGGTACGCGAGCTGGGCGGCATCGCCGAGGCCGATCAGGTGTTCGAGGATCCCACGGTGGCGGTCGAGGTCGCGCTCGCGCACGGCGTGCCCGCCGCGGACGTCGCGCGCGTGCTGCTCGAGAACGTCGCGCCTGGCCGCCAGGGTGATCTGGCGCAGCCCGAGGTCACCGCCGGCCTCAAGGACGCGGCGCGCCGGCGCAGCGTGACCGCGAACGTGCTCGAGCGCTACGACGATCCCCTCGCGCGCCGGGTCGCCGCCGGGCACATCGGCTACCTGCTGTTCGAGGCCACCGCCGAGGCCAAGCTCGTGCAGCCGACCTTCCTCACGCAGTTTCCGCTGGCGGTCTCGCCGCTGGCGCGCAAAAACGATCGCGATCCGGCATTTTGTGACCGGTTCGAGCTGTTCGTGAACGGGAAGGAGATCGCGAACGGCTTCTCGGAGCTCAACGACCCGGATGATCAACGCTCGCGATTCGTGGCGCAGCTGCGCGCGAAGGCCGTGGGCGCCGACGAGACCATGGACTACGACGAGGACTACTGCCGCGCACTCGAGGTCGGCCTGCCGCCGACGGCGGGGGAGGGCATCGGCATCGATCGCCTCACCATGCTGCTCACGGGGCAGCCCTCGATTCGCGACGTGATCCTGTTCCCGCTGATGCGGCCGGAGTAGCACGGCGTGTTCTCCAGCTTCGAAACGCCCGCGCATCCCAACCGCCGTCGCGGGATCGCCACGATCGTCGTCGGCGCGATCGCGATGCTGGTCGGGGTCGGGCTGTCGGTGCAGAGCATCGCGGACGCACGAGAGGCTGCGGAGGCCAGCGGCACCGGTACCTATTCGATCTACCTCGGCCTGATCGTCGGATCGATGTTCGCGCTCGCGCGCGGGATCCACGACGTGTACGCGACCGCAGGCCTTCGCGTGCGGTCGCGTGAAGAGCGCATCGCGCGCGATCTCGTGATCGGCGGCGCGCTCGTGGTGCTGGTGATCATCGCCGGGCTGACGTTCCAGGGGAGGGCGCTGTGGGCCAATGGGCTCGCCGTCTCGACCGCCCTCCTGCTGACGATCGCCGTGCTGCTGATCGGCCGCGGCCTCGCGTCCCGGTGGCCGGAGGCCAAGCTCGCGCACGACGGCTCGGTCACCGAACCGGGGACCGGCCTGCGGTTCGCGATCGGCACGACCGTCCTTGGCTTCGCGCTGCTCACCGTCGGGATCTGGCGTGGGGCCGGCGCGGATGCGACCTCCGTGCTCGAGAGGTTCACGATTCACGCGCTCGTCGTCGCGGGGCTTGGCCTCGCGACCGAAGGCATCGCGCGCTGGCGCAGCGCGCTGCCCGACAGGCTGACGCGCATCTCGGTCTCTCCCGAGGCGGAGGTGCTCGAGAACGCGCAACGGCGGCGCCGCCGAATGATCATCGAGATCGTCGTCGGCAGCGTCCTCGTGGTGGTCGGGCTCGCGATCAGGTCCATCACGTATCAGCGCGCGTCGATCAGCGGCGGCTACTACGTCGT
>DATLHR010000646.1:0-8389 GCA_035539815.1 Kofleriaceae bacterium | reverse complement strand
GCCCCAGGCCGTGCAAGGCCGGACGCGAGAATGATGCGCAGGCCTGTCTCGTTCCCGTGCTCGCTCCTCGCGGTCATCTCCGTCGCCTGGGGCGGACGGACCGCCGCTGCCGACGAGCCGCCGGTCGCCGAGCTCACGGAGGCCGAGCTCGCCGCCCTGGCGGACGGGGAAGCGATCGAGATCTTCGACGAGCGTCCCGACAAGCCGTTCGATCGCGACACCACGGTCCGGCTGACCGGTGCAGAGCTCGCGGCGCGCGGCGCCACTGACCTCGCCACCGCGCTCGCGCTGCTGCCCGATGTCACCGTGCGCGATGTCGGGCGGGGCGGCTTCAACGTCGACATCCGCGGAGGCCGCAAGGGTGCGGTCGCCGTGCTCGTCGATGGGGTCAACGTGACGGACCCGTACTACGGCACGTTCGACGTCTCGACGATCCCGATCACGGACATCGTCCAGATCCGCGTGTCGACGACGCCGCAGTCTCCGATCGATGGCCCCGGTGGCCCCGGCGGCGTCATCGAGGTCCTCACCCGCGACGCGATCGGCGAGCAGCTCGTGATCGCGCGCGTCACCGGCGACTCGCTGCCGTCGTTCGGCGTCACCGCGACCGCCCGCGCCGCGCTCGCCAACCACGTGGCGCTGCGCCTCAGCGCGTCCGGACTCGCCGGCGCACGCGATCTCGAGCTCCCCGGTGACGCGACCCTCGGCGAGGGCCGCCGTGCCGCGACCGGCGCCGGCCGCCTCGAGTATCGCAAGGGTGATCGCCGAGTCGCGATCGATGGCTTCGTCGACGATCGCAGCTACCTCTCGCCGCCGAGCGACACGCAGCGCAGCGCGGTGCTCCTCATCGATCGCGAAATCTCGGCGCGCACCTCGATCAAGGCAGACGACAAGATCGGCAAGCTCCAGCTCCAGGGCCAGTACTGGATCCACTACCTGTCGCGCCGGTCGCGCCAGTACGCCGACGCCACGCTCTCGAACCTGACGCAGCGCGAGCACCTGTTCTCGATCCGCTCGGGCGGCACGCTGCTCGCGACACGGCCGTTCAAGAAGGACTACCGGTGGGTGGGCTCGGTGTCCGTCGAGCGCGACAAGGCGCTCGTGTTCGATATCAACAACGACTACACGCGCGGCGGCATCACGCTGCTCGAGCTCGCGGGCGGTGTGCAGTACGAGCACAAGCGCTTGCGCGCCGACGCGTCGGTGGGGCTCGCCGCGCCATTCGGCGTACGCGCGGCCCCATGGCCCGAGGCGAAGCTCGTCGGCAAGTACAAGGCCACCGCGACGACCGAGCTCACCGCGACCACCGGCTACAAGGGCCGCGTCCCCAGCCTGCGCGAGCGGTTCGACCTCGCCACCGGCAACCCGCAGCTCGGCCCCGAGAAGGCGTTCCACGCCGAGGTGCGCGCCATCGAGCAGCGCGCGCGCCTGCGCGTCGAGGCGGCCCCGTACTACCGGCGCACCGACGGCACCGTGCGCGTCTCCACCGATCCGAGCGACATGGGCAGCCTGATCAACCTCGGCGACATGGACATCTACGGCATCGACTTGCAGGGCAGGGGCCTCGTGCACCCGGTGTTCGAGCTCGGCGGCTCGTACAACTACATCCGCGCGAAGACCGACGAGGCCGACGAGCCGCTCGACCGCCTGCCGCATCATCGCTTCGACGCGTGGGCGCGGCTGTTCCCGGGCGCCGCGTACTCCGGCCTCGTGCGCGTTCGTTACTTCGGCTCGTCGATCGACAAGGGCTTCGACGTCGGTGACTACGCGCTCGTCGAGGCGAACCTGACGGCGCAGCTGTCGAAGGAGTACCTCGGCGTGCTGCGCATCGACGACGCGCTGGACGTGCGGCCCGAGACGCGCATGGGCTACCACAGCGCCGGTCGCGTGATCTCCGTCGTGCTGCAGGGCACCTGGCAGTGAACGCCGCGCCGGTGACCGCACCCGCACCCGCGGGGGCTCCGGCCCCCTGACGGCGCGCGCCGTAACGTGGGCGTAACTCGGTTTCGCGACCTTCGCCCGCCATCGCCGCCGCGCCGCGCCGGGCACACCCATTGCTCTGGCTCCAGGCCGATGAGGATCTACCTGTCCATCGCGCTCGCGGGCTCGGTCGCCCTTCTCGGCTGCTCGGGCGATGGCGTCGACCAGCCCGGCACCCCCGATGCCCCCGGCGGCACGGACGCCGCGGCCGCGTGCCCGCTCGACGCTTCGATCGCGGACCTCGGCACCCTCAGCGCGCTGAAGGCCCAGCGCTGCAACGTCGCCGGCTCGATGGGCACGCGGAAGTGGTACCGCCTGTCGGCCACCCTTCCGGGCACCAGTGACGTCGTGCAGCTCGAGCTCTACGACCAGGCCGGCGCGTTCTCGGGCAGCACCGTCCACACCGGCTCGTTCCCGATCGAGACCGACTTCGCGACCTGCGGCGTCTGCCTCCGCGCCCTCGGTGACAAGGGCACCGCGACCGCCAAGGAGTACTTCGGCACGGGCGGCATGGTGAACATCACCGCCATCGGCGCGAACGGCGCGTCGATCTCCGCGACGATCACCGATGCGACCCTCGCGCAGGTCGACGCGAACCACGCGCTGGTCAGCGGCGGCTGCACCGCGACCATCGCGAGCGTCCAGATCGACGGCACCGTGATGGACGTGGGCGGCAGCGGCGGCGGCGGCGGCGGCGGCGGTGGCACCGGCTCGTGCCCGACCACCGTCGGCGACTGACCGCAACCGCCACGTCGGGCGGCGACTCGTGTCACCCGAACCAGGAGGGTCGACGGCGCAGCAGGAGCGTGACCGCGACCATGCCGACCGCCCCGGCGGCGATCGCGATCGCGCGTCGCTGTCGGCGGGCGCGGTTCGCCTCGCGCTCGACGGCGATCCGGTGCCCGGTGCGCATCGCGTCGAGGTGCCCGCGCACGGCTGCGATTCGATGCTGGGCCGGCAGGTGCGCGGCGCGCAAGATCTCCGGCACGTCGGTCTCGGGGCCGAGCGAGCCATCGATGTCGCCGTCGTCGAGGGCGACCTGATCGGTCAACTCGAGCGCGCGCAGGCAGCGCTCGACGTCGTAGCCGGCATCCACACACATCTCGATCGCCAACAGGTCGGCCTGCCGCTCGTACTCCTGTCGCGCGATCAGGCGATGGAACAAGCGAATCGCGAACGTGAGCGTCAGCCGGAGACCACTCCAGGTTCGCTCTGGCACGTGACCGAGTCGGTGATGCGCCAGCTCGTGCGCGATGACGAACGCGGCGGCATCGTCGTCGGGTATCAGCTCGAACAGCCGGCGCGAGAAGTACACGGTGCGCCCGGGCATCGTGAACGCGTTGTACGCGTCGCTCCAGATCACGAGTGTCTCGAGCCGGTGCTCGATCGGCACGTCGCGCTGCAACGCCGTGGTCACGCGCTGCGCGCGCTCGGCGGCCCAGCCCTCGCGTTCCACGACGAGCTCGCGCTCGATCTCCTCGCGCCATGGATCCCGCATCGTCACGCAACCCTGGCATCACGTCGCCGTTCAGGCCAGCGCGCTGGCGAACCTTAGGGGCAGTCGTAGACGTGGCGCGTCGCCTTGCTGGGCGCATCGCGCCCGCCGGACATCGACTCCTCGACGTGCCGGCCCTCCGCGTCGTAGCGATACGAGATGCGGCTCCGCCCCGGCCACGCCGCGCCGTAGATGGGCAGCGAGGCCAGCGGCGCAATCGGATGGAACATCAGGACCGGACATTCGCCGACAACGTTGCGCGAAGCGGTCACCGGCGCGGCGGAGCCCGTCGACGCAGCGGCCGCCGGCTTCGGTGACGCGTGCGTCGAGCAAGCGGCGAGGGCGCCAAGCAACACGAGCGCGCGGAGGTCCATGACCATGTCAGACGTGCGAATCCGGCGCGAGTCGCACGCGGTCGGGCGCGCTGCAGCCTGGGTCGGCGCAACACGAGCACCGCTGGTACTGTCCCGAGACAGACGCGTCGGCATCGCACGTCATGTACGCCTTCCGCACTCCGCATCGATTCGTGACGTTCTCGCTCGTCGTCGGCTGCGCCGCACCGGCGCCGCTGCCGCGCTCCGAGCACGCGCGCAACACGCTCGCTGCGAACGTCGAGGCCGCGGGGCCGCGAGGTGTGATCGAGGCGCCGCACGGTGGCAGGATCACGAGCCTCGCGGTGACGCCCGAAGGTGACGCCGCCGTGACCGGCGACGAGCTCGGCGGCGTGCGGCTGTGGTCCGCGCTCGACGGCTCGCGCGAGCCGCGCGTCCTCGAGCTCGCGGGGGCGCGGGCGTTCGCGATCGCGAGGACGCCGGAGGGCTTCGTGGTCGCGATGCTCGACGCTGTCGGCGGCCTCACGATCTTGCGCGTCGCCCCCGATGGGCGGACCGCGCACCGGACCGTGCACGTCGCCGAGCCTGCGTTCGCGGGCGTGACCGCCGCGGCGGGTGGGTTCGTCGCGTGGCGCGCCGATCACACGGTGGCGCGGCTCGATGTCGATGGTGCGATCATCGAACACCTCGCCGCTCAGCCCGGCGAGCGCATCCTCGACCTGGCGGTGCGCGGCGACCGCGCGGTGGCCGCGATCCAACCCGCGACCGGCAGCGCGCGCGCGAGGATGCTGTTCGTTGCGCCCGCGCTCGCGTGGGGCCCCATGTTGCCGGAGGCGGTCGTCCCGTCCACGGGGCTGGCGATGTCGCCCAACGGCGTCCGCATCGCGGCGCTGCGCGGCGGCGTCGGCGCCGGGCGGTTGGTCGTGTTCGACGCGATCAAGGGCGCCGTGACGTTCGAGCGCGCCGTCGGCGGGCCGATCCTCATCGGCTTCGGAAGCGAGAGCGAGCTCGCCGTCGCCGCCTTCGGTGATGTGACATGGTTGGACGTGTCGCACCCGGAGCGCAGCGGGCCAGTGCTCGGGCACGGGATGTTCCCGCATCCCACCGACCACGTGCTGAGCATCGGCGGCGGCCGCGCAGTGATGGCCGCGGATCGCGAGCTCATGCTCGTCACCCCCGACGGAACCCACAGCTATCTCGGCTACGGCGCCGCCGCGCCCACGCGCGCCGCGTACGGTGCGCCGGGCGAGCTCGCGCTCGGCGCTGGCAACCGGCTCGTCACGGTGGACTCCACGCTGCACGCGCGCCACGCGCGCACGGTCGAGCGTGCGGGGGAAATCGCGCAGCTCCGTTGGCTCGGAGGCGGCGACTGGCTCGTCGAGTACACGCTGGGCCGCGGCGCCGATGCCGAGATCGCGATCGCATTGCGCGGCAAGCGGGCGACGCTGGTCCGCGCGTTGCGCTCGGAAGAGGTCCTCCAGCACGAACCCACAACCGGCCTCGCAACGCTCGGCCGCGGCGAGCTGGCGGAGGTACTGCGCGTCGAGCGCGCCCCGCCCAAGGTCGTGCGTGTCGTCTCGTTGCCGCGCGACCAATACACCTCGGCGTACCCGACCGCCCCAGAGCTCGCAGGCGGTACGCGGCTCGTCCTCGTCAATGAGGGCGACCAGACACGCGTTCGCTGGCTGCAGGATCCAACACAGACACTGCGCGGTCTCCAGATCCTCGTCGACGGCTACCTGATGGCGGTGGGCCGGGCAGGGCACGTGTTTCTGTTGGACGGGCCGCCCAGGGGCCCAGGGACCCTGCGCGTGTATCGCGATGGCAAGCAGCTCGGTGCGCTGGCGGCCGACGCGTCGGAATCGGTGTGGCCGGATCTCACCGGCAACGCGGTGCTCCTCGTCGCCCCACACGGCGTGCGCGCGATCAGCGTCGACGGTACGCCGCGCTGGACCCTGGCGCTCGACGGCGTTCAAGACGTTGCCTGGAGCACGACCGGCGAGCTCGTGCTGGTGGCAAACGGCATCGTTCGCGTCGATGCATCGACCGGCAATGTGCTCGACGCGCGCTGCGGTTGGGACTTCGGCCTGTCGCCCGAGCCGCACGCCACTCGTGGCGGCGAGCCGGTGTGCACGCAACTGCCGTAGTACACCTCGGCCACAGCCCGTCGGCGCTGATCCCGCGAAGCCTGTGTCAACGAATAGTGACGCTGGAACAGCGCCTTGCAACAGCCGCCATTTTTCCCGGAACCGATCGGCGCACCTGGGTGTGCAACGTGATCGTGGGACGCTCCACACCCGCCGTGCGCACCATGCCAGTCTCCCGTGCCGAGTTGGACGACCTCACCCTGCGACGAGCGCAGCAAGGTGAGCGGGCGGCGCTCGATCATCTCGTCGAGCGATATCACCCCACGGTCCACGGGCTCGTCTGGCGGATGGCGTGTGCGCAAGGCGAGAGCCACGTCGCCGACCTCGTCCAGGATGCGCTGATCCGCGTGATCCAGAACATCGCGCGCTTCGATCCAGCCGGCCCGGCGCGACTCTCCACCTGGATCCTGACGATCACCACGCGCGTCGTGCTCAACGATCGCCGGCGCGGAGCCGCTCACCGCCCAACGCTCGAGCCCACCGGCTACGTCGATCCAGCGGCCGAGGCCGCCGAGCTCGAGCTCGGAGCGGCGATCGCGGCGGCCGTCCTCGAGCTGCCGGCGCCTCAGCGCATCGTCTTGGTCCTGCGCGAGTACCACGACCTCGACTACAGCGAGGTCGCGAAGGCGCTCGAGCTCGACATCGGCACCGTGAAATCCCGGCTGTCGCGCGCGCGCGCCGCTGTTCGCGACAAGCTCCTGCGCGCCCACCCCGATCTCTTCCGAGGTAACCGATGAGTCACGATCATGACGAAGCGGGCGAAGACGTCCTCGCCGGAATCGATCTGCACCGGTGGCGCGTGCCACCAGCGGCCGCGATCGATCGGCCAGCGCTGCTCGCTCGTGCGTTAGCTCCGGCAACCACGCGTACGAGGCGCGCGCGCGCCGTCGGCATCCTGGCGGCGATCGGCTTCGTCACCGCCGCGATCGTGGCCGTCATCATCGTTGCTCGCCGCCCGGGAGGCGAACCCGTGACGACAGTGGAGCCGGTAGCCGGCGTTGCGCCCGATGCTCGTCACGAGCACATCACAGCACCCGTGACCGTGAGCTCGAGCGGGCCGGCGCCGTGCACGCGGCCGCAACTGCTGCCCGTAGCGCTACCGCTGATGCCGTGCCCGCTACGGAGCGAGCCGGCTCGCTGCACGGCGCGTTGCGGGGAGCACGACCAGTACCTCAACCTCTATTACCGCGGCGTTCCACCGACGCTTTCGGACGCATGGCGGAAGACGCTCGAGGCCGATGGCTGGGCCACCAGCGTACGCGAGTCCTCGCTCGATCCAGACCGGCCCGGAGAGGCGCGACGGCGCCTCCTGATCGTCGAGGCCACCAAGGGCCGCGCTCGTCTGACGACGGCGGTGATGACGGCACCAGCACCCGCAGCGAAGGGCGAGACACGGCTCGGGCTGACGTTCACACCGGACCCACGACCGCCCGCCGCGGCCTCCGGCGCGTGGTCACCAGCGGTCGACGGCATCGCGGGCCGGCTGCGGGTCGAGGCCGACGACGCCCACGTGGGCGGTTGCCGGTTCGCCGTGCGGGTCGAGCTGCGCAGCAAACGGACCGACAGCGTTCGCCTACTCGATCAAGCCGAGGTCGTCCGTGCATCGCTGTTCACCAGCGCGGGAGATCCGGTGTCCGCGCAGACGGTCGTCCCGGCGAGCGGACCGCAGCCCATGCCGCGCTGGCTGACATTGGCCCCGACCCGAACGCTGCCTGTGCGCATCGACGCGCAGACGGTCGGGCTGCCCGCCAAAGTATCGGGAACGATCCTGCTCGCGGTCGGCGCCACGTGGATGCTCGCTCCGGGCGACTACGTCCTGGAGGCGACGGTCTCGTTCGATCCGCAGCCGGTCCCGGGCATCGCCGTGGTGCCCCCGGACAAGGCGACATCGCAGCTCGCGAGCTGGAACCGGACGCTCGTGCTTCCGCCCGCGCGCATCACGGTCACCTCCGAGATCGTGGGGCGGTGCGAGCCTCGGTAGCTCGAGCGAATCTCGACTCCGATCCCGGCGAGATTCTTCCGTTCGTTGTGGTGACCCCATCGGGACTTGAACGAGCCGTCGGGCCCGTCGGCCAACCCGACGACACCACGGAAGAAAGCCCGGAAGCGCGAGCCGTCGTGCCGCTCGCCGTCTCCAAGCCGTAACACTCCTCGTTCCCGTTCGTGTCGCCTCGTGCTCGGTCGCGCCCCGTCGTGCGGACACCCGGTGGACACCAGTCGGCCATTTCGCTGCCGAAAGTCACTTGCGTTTCGCTGCCGAAAGTCACACCGTTGGGGTTATGCGAACCACGACCGTCACCGACGTCCGCACCGCCCTCGCTTCCGCCCGCACCCTCGCTGACTACCGGGCCGCCAAGCGCCTCGCCGCGCGCCTGGACGCTGCCGGACAGCTAGCGGTGGTTGACGCACTGATCGACACGCGCGCTCGCCTGGAA
>DATLHR010000645.1:0-5432 GCA_035539815.1 Kofleriaceae bacterium | reverse complement strand
GCACGCGGGCACCCGCGGTCGAGCTCGAGCCGGTCGTGGTCATCAACGGCTCGCTCGACTCGGCCACGGTGACGCGCGAGCTGCGCAACGTCGCACCCGCGATCGAGCGCTGCCTCGCCCGTCAGTCCGACGCGTTGCGGGCGGCGCTGACGCTGACGATGTCGCTGGTGGTCGAGCCCGACGGCGTGCTCATGGTCGAGCGCCTCGCGGGCGGCGCGGGGCCCCAGGTCTGGCAATGCGTGCAGAACGCGATCAGCGCGCAGCGGCTCCCGGCGGCAGGGGCGGCGACGAGGATCTCGCTGCGCCTCAAGCTGGATCCCGTGGGGCTCGCGCCGGCGCCCGCCGCGCAGGCCACCGAGCCCAGGCGGACGGAGCCGTGGACTCCCTATGCGATCGAGCTCGCGGAGCCGCTCGACAGCGCACCGCAGTTCGCGCGCAACCTCGAGGCCGCACTGCGCCGCAAGGCGGGTGCGCTCGACGCGTGCTTCTCCCACTCGAACGCGACCGGTTCGCTGCGCGCGATGATCGAGCTCGACACGCACGGCCGCGTCGCCGGCGCGCGCATCGGGGGCCTCGGTGAGCGCGCGGTCGAGAGCTGCGTGCGCGATGCGATCGCCGAGCTGGTCGTCGCGACGCCGAGCGCCGACACCGCCGAGCTCGCATGCGACCTGTCGCATGGGGATGCGTCGCCGTGGCGCGTGGCGCCCGAGGCCGGCTACCAGGTCATCGACGCGGCGCCGACCGCGATCACGTATGGCGGCACCACGCTCGCGCCCGATGGTGACACCGAGCCCCTGTCCGGCGGTGCGACCTACCTCATCCTCGTTGATCCCGCGACGTCGGGAGCGCAGCTCGATCGAGCACTCACGTGGGCGCACGATGGCGACGCGACGCTGGTCGCACTGCGCACGCCCGCAGGGCCGCCGGTGGTGATCGGCGTGGGACGCTCGATCTACTCGGTGGTCGATGACGACGAGCCCGAGGCGACGTCCCTCACGATCGTCGTCGGACGCAGCGAGCTGACCGCGTGCGAGCGGACACCGCGTGCGCGTGGCGTCACGAGCGCGACGTCCGATGCCGCGCTGTCGGATCCGCGCGCGGTGAGTGCCTTGCTCGGCGAGCTCGCGGCCCGCTGTCGCGAGACCTCGTGCACCGGCACGCTCGGGGTCGCCGTCGACAAGGCCGCAGTTGTCCGCGATCTCGTCGAGGTGCTGAGCGCCGCACGCATCCACGGCTTCGATCGCGTGATGATCGGCAGCGGTAGCTGCACGGCCACGCGCGAGGACGAGGAGCTCTAGTCCTGTGTCAGCACCTGCGTGATCCGGGTCGTGGTCTTCGTCGCGGCGTCCCCGCCGCCGACGACGAGGATGGTGCCATCCTCGAGCGTGGTGGCGGTGTGCTGCGCTCGGCGCACCGCCATGGGCGGGCCCGCAGTCCACGTGTCGGTCGCGGGGGCGTAGACCTCGGTCGTCGCCAGCGCCTGGCCGGGCTCGAGATCGCAGCATCCGCCGGCGATCAGCACGCGGCCGTCGGCGAGCAACGAGGCGGTGTGGCCGGTGCGGCCGCGCGCGAGCGGACGGGCCTCGGTCCACTCGTCGGTGACCGGATCGTAGACGTCGGCATTCACCATGCCCTCGCCGGGGGAGTTCCACTCACCGCCGACGACGAGGACGCGGCCGTCCTCGAGCACGGTGGCGGTGTGCGCGACGCGCGGACGCCCGTTGTCCGCGATCGGCGTCCAGCGATCCCTGGCCGGGTCCCACAGCTCGCCGATGATCCCGGCATACCAGTCGCCCGCCAGGATCAGCACGCGGCCATCCGGCAGGAGCGTCGCGGTGTGCTTGTCGCGGACGGCGGACAGCGGCGAGGCCGTGCTCCACGTGTTCGTGCTCGGCGAGTAGAGCTGAACGCTGTCGAGCTTGTAGCGCGCGGCGCCCCGGAACCGCTCGCCTCCAACGACGAGCACGCGCCCGTCGGGCAATCGCGTCGCGGTGTGATTGTCGCGTGCGAGTGGAATGGGCGCGACCGTGGAGAGCGCAGCGTCGCCCGGCGTCCATGCGACCACGCTGGCGTACTCCGAAGGCTCGTCATCGATCATGCCGTCGCAGCAACCGCCGATGACGAGCGCGCGTCCGTCAGCGAGCACGACCGAGGCGTGACCACCGCGTGCGTAATCGAGGTAGCCCTCGCTGCCCCACGCGGCGCTCCCCGCGGCCCAGTGCTCGACGGCGAAGAGCGGTTCGGCGACGCCGCGGCCTTCCCCTCCACTGGGGTCACCACCGATCACCAGCACGCCGCCCTCGACGGCGACGGCCGTGTGACGCTCTCGTCCCGAGAGCAGAGGCGCCGAATCGACCCAGCGCAGCGCTGCCTCCTGTTCGGGATCGTTCGACGTATCGCCGCAACCGATCAGTGCGAGCACCGCGAACATGGCGGGACGAGCTGTGACGTGACTCATGGCGGCTCGTCGAGCAACCACCATGCCCACGCTCGCGCCAGGCGCGATGCCCTCGAAACTGCGGGTGAACGACTCGAAGCCGCGCGCGTGAGGGGCCCGGAAAAGCGGTCGGGCGGCCCGCGGCAGGACTCAGTATTTCCGATTCAGTTTCGCTACGGCGCGACGTCGACCGTCGTGATGTCCCAGCCGCACTAGTCGCGACGGTACATCGTCACGACGCACGCACCGCCGAGGCCCAGGTTGTGCTGGAGCGCGACCTTCGCGCCCTCGACCTGGCGCTGCTCGGCCTGGCCACGCAGGTGCCACACGAGCTCGGTGCACTGTGCGAGGCCGGTGGCGCCGAGCGGGTGGCCCTTCGAGAGTAGACCGCCCGACGGGTTGGTGACGAACTTGCCCCCGTAGGTGTTGTCGCCGTCCCAGATGAACTTCTCGGCTTCGCCTTCTTTGCACAGGCCGAGCGCTTCGTACGTGAGCAGCTCGTTCGCGGTGAAGCAGTCGTGCAGTTCGACGACCTGCACGCTCTCGGGCCCGAGGCCGGCCTGCTCGTACACCTTCTTGGCGCACGCCTTGGCCATGTCGTAGCCGACCATCTTGATCATCGAGTGCTCGTTGAACGACGACGGGAAGTCGGTCGTCATCGCCTGCGCCGCGATGTACACGGGCTTGGTGATGTTGTGCTTCTTCGCGAACTCGTCGGAGCACAGCACCGCCGCGGCGGCACCACACGTTGGCGGGCAGCACTGGTAGCGGGTCAGCGGATCGAACACCTCGGGCGACGCGAGGATCTCCTCGACGGAGAGCACCTCCTTGAACAGCGCGTACGGGTTCTTCGCCGCGTGCTTGCGCGCCTTCTCGGAGATCTTGGCGAACGTCTCCTTCTTGGTGCCGTGCTTCCACCGGTACTCGCGGCCGGCGCCGCCGAACATCTGCGCGGCGGGCGGTGCGGAGTTGAAGCCCTGCTCCTCGTTCATCACGTTGACGAAGCGATCGAGCGGGTTCGCGCGATCGGTCCACTTGGCCTGCAGCGCGCCTGCTTCCATCTGCTCGAAGCCGACGACGAGCACGCACTCGGCCATGCCGCCGGCGATCGCCTGCGCGCCGAGCATGAGCGCCGAGCTGCCGGTCGAGCAGTTGTTGTTGACGTTGAACACCGGGATGCCGGTCTCGCCGAGCTGATAGATCGCGCGCTGACCGCACGTCGAGTCGCCGTACACGTAGCCGGCGTACGCCTGCTGCACGTCGGTGAACGGGATCTTCGCGTCGGCGAGCGCGGCCTCTCCGGCCTTGCGCGCCATGACGTGATACTCCTCGCTCTTGCCCGGCTTGGCGAAGGGAACCATCCCGACGCCGATGACGTTTACTTTGCGTGGCATGTGATCTTCTCCTTCGTTGCTGGGGTTAGACGAGCTTGTTGAGGAAGCCCAAGCGGTGCGCGACGGACACGTCGCCATCGACCCTGAGCTGACCGTGCTGATAGAGCGACTTCGCCGTGGCCTTGCCGGAGACCAGCGCGACGAAGTCGGCGTCGCTGATCGTGAGCGTCGCGTCCGGGACCTTGGGGTCCTTGCCACCGAGCGCGAACACCTGTGCGTTGCCGTCGACGACGCCAGAGACGACAAAGCGCACCGTCGCGCGGACCTCGCCGGCGAGGCTCGGGTTGTCCGCGATGCGCTTGGTCAGCGCCGCGAAGATCTTGGGAGCCTGCGCCTCGGCGGCCGCCGCCGGCGCCGCCGTCGCAGTGGGCGCCGCCGCTGCACTTCCCGCACCGCGCCGCGCCGCCACGACCTCGACGGCCTTCGCCGGGTCGAGCTTGCTGAGGAACTGCAGCTTCTGCGAGGCCATCACGTTGCCGGAGATCTTGAGCTTGCCGGTCGTGAACAGCTTCATCGCATCGGCCTTGCCCTGCGTGAGCGCGAGGAAGTCCTCCTGCGAGAGCTCGAGCGTGCACTCGCCGGTGTCGCCGCCCTGCTTCACGGAGCCCGCGCCCTTGAGGTCGAGCGTCCACCGCGCATCTCCGATCTTCCACAGGTAGGTCACGCCGACCTTGCCCGCGAGGTCCGGGTTCTGCTTCAGGTACTCCTCGATCACGGCGAACACGTCGTCGACGGTGGGCACGTAGTCGGCCGGCACCGCCGCGGGCGCCGCCGCCGCACCACCAGCGCCGGTGCGCTTCTTGGTCTCGGCGAGCACCATCTCGGGCGTGATCTTCTTGAGGAAGCCTAGCTTCTGCGACGCCATCACGTCGCCCGAGATCTTGAGCTTGCCCGACGAGAACAGCTTCATCGGGTCGGCCTGGCCGGTCGCCATCGCCATGAAGTCCGCGTCGGAGAGCTCGAGCGTGCACGCCGCCTTGCCGACCGCGCCCTCGACGACGGAACCGGGCGGCGTCGAGAGATCGATCGTCCACTGCGCGTCGGGGGACGACAGCTTGAACAAGAACGTCGTCTTCACCTTCTCGGCGGTGGCCGGGTTGCCCTGCACGAACGCGTGCATGGCGCGGAAGATGTCGCCGCTGTTCGGCACCGGCGCTGCACCGGTGGACGCCGCCGCGGCCGGCTTCGCCTTCTCCTTCGGCTTCGGCAGCTCCTTCCACAGCTCGACCGCCGCATTCGAGATGCACACCTCGCCGCGCTCCTTCACCTTGCTGCGGAAGATGATCCGCTGATCGTTCTCCTTCCACATCTCGGTGACGATGGTCTCCCCGGGGAGCACCGTCGACGCGAACCGCACCTTGATGCTCTTCACGAAGCGCGGATCGCCCTCGGGCGCGAAGGCGTTGACGACGTGGCGCGTGGCGATGCCGAACGTGCACATGCCATGGAGGATCGGCTTGGCGAAGCCGAACGCCTTGGCCATGCCGGGATCCGCGTGCAGCGGGTTCCAGTCACCGGACAGGCGATAGAGCAGGGCCTGGTTCTCGGTCGTCTTGTCCTCGAGCTCCTTGTCGGGCGCGCGATCGGGCGCGACGTTGATG
>DATLHR010000644.1:0-5721 GCA_035539815.1 Kofleriaceae bacterium | reverse complement strand
CACCCGCGCTTCGATCCGATGGTCAACGCCGGCATGACGGCGCTCTCCGAGTTCTACGACCTGACGCTCGCGCGCCAGACCGCGAACACCTGCGATCCGCCGCGCCTGCTGCCCTGAGCTACGACCGGAGCAGCAGGGCAGGGCCGTCGACGGCGACCGCCGGCTGGCTCTCGGGATCGAAGCGCGACGCCGTGAGCTGGCGGCCATCGGGCGTGGCGATGACGTCACCTGGCTCGATGCGCTCGCCGCTCGCGAGCGTGGCCGCGACGTCGCGCAGGAGCAGGGCCGCCTCGGTCGCGTCGTCACGTGGGATGTCGAGGACGACGAGGTCGGGACGGCCGACCTTGCGCAGGCCGAGCGTCCAGGCGGCGAGGGTGCTGCTGTCGATCTCCTCGAAGAACAGCGTGACCTCGTGCATGACGTCAAACGCGCGATCGGGCGCGAGACCGGCGACATCGGTGCCGAGGTGCGCGCGTGCCGCGTAGACGTCGATGACGATCGCCGCGCCTTCCTCGCACACGCACTTCGCGAGCGCCCAGGCGGCCTGCAGGTGGCCGAGGTCATCGGGGTCGTCGAGCTGGGCTTCGATGACGTAGGCGTGCTCGGCCGCGAGCGCGAGCGCGGTGGCCTCGGCGCCGAGGTCGGTGGCGATCATGTCGGCGAACGGCGCGACGACCTGCTGGGCGAACCACGCGGGATCGTCGGCGCGATCGCGCGCGACCAGCGAGACCGAGGCCGCGCCGTCACCCTCGTCGGGCATGCCGTGCGCGCGGCGCGACACGGGCAGCGGATCGGGCAGCTTCGTCGCCGATAGCGCGATCAGCGCGACCTCGGCCGCACCGCCGCCGATCACGTAGTGCTCGCGCGGCCAGGGGGATAGACGCCGCGTGGCCACTACTCTGCGTCCGCGTACATCGCTTCGATCTCTTGCGCGTACATCTGGGCGACGACCCTGCGCTTGATCTTCAGCGTTGGCGTGAGCTCGCCGGTGTCGATGCCGAACGGCTTCGCGAGGATCGAGAACTTCTTCACCTGCTCGACGCGCGCGAGCGTCTGGTTGACCTCGTCGATCTGCTTCTGGATCGCGGACCGGATCTCGGGGTGCGCGACCAGCGGGTCTCCATTGGGCTGGACCACCTTGGTCGCGGCGGTCTCGTCGATCGTGACCAGCACCGTGAGGTACTTGCGTCGATCACCGATCACCACGGCCTCCCCGACGATCGGCGACTGCTTGATCGCTGCCTCGATGTTCTTCGGCGCGATGTTCTTGCCGCCGGCGGTGATGATGATCTCCTTCTTGCGCCCCGTGATCGACAAGAAGCCATTGCGGTCGAACACGCCGAGGTCACCGGTGCATAGCCAGCCGTCCTTGAGCGCGTCCGCCGTCGCCTCGGGCTCCTTGAAGTAGCCGAGGAACACGTTCGGTCCGCGCACGAGGATCTCGCCGTCGTCGGCGATCCGGACCTGGATCCCGGGGATCGCGGGGCCGACACTGCCGAGCTTGGACTTGCCCGGCAGGTTCCACGACGTCGGGCCGGAGTCCTCGGACTGCCCGTAGATCTCGCGGATCGGCAGGTCGAGGCTCGCGAAGAACTCGAGCACGTCGGGCGCGATCGGCGCGGCGCCGGAGATGAGCAAGCGCGCGCGATCGAAGCCGAGCGCGCCCTTGAGCTTCCCGATCACCAGCTTCTGCGCGAGCTGGTACTGCGCCTCGAGCAGGCGCGGCACCGGCAGGTCGCGGTCGCGCTTGTTGTTGACCTCGGCGCACACGCTGCGCGCCCAGTCGACGAGCCGCTTCTTGACGCCGGTGACCTCGCCGAGCTTCGCGGCGAGCGCGGCGTGGAACTTCTCCCAGATCCGCGGCACGCCGAAGAACAGCGTCGGGCGCGCTTCCTTGATGTTGTCGGGGACCTTCTCGAGCGACTCGGCGAAGAACACCGTCGAGCCCATCGTGGTGGGCATGTGGATCGTCGCCATCTGCTCGGCGATGTGCGACAGCGGCAAGTACGAAAGCGACGTCTCGCTGTCGACCTTCGCGCCCGGCCCGCCGAGATCGACGAGCGCGCGCGACGTCCACGCGAGGTTCTCATGCGAGAGCATCACGCCCTTCGGCGGCCCGGTCGTGCCCGAGGTGTAGATCAAGGTCGCGAGGTCCGCCTGCTCGATCGCGTCGATGCGCACGTCGAGCTTGGCCTCCGGCGTTCCTTCCGCCTTCGCGAGGAAGTCCTCCCACGTCAGGACGTCGTCACCGGTGGCCGTCGCGCCCCGCATCATCACGATCCACTTGCACAGCGGCAGCTCCGCGCGCTTGGCCTTGATCTTCGCGAGCTGGTGGGCGTCCTCGACGAGGACGAGCATCGACTCGCTGTGATGCACGATGTACTGGACCTCCTCGGCCGAGCACGTCGTGTAGATGCCTGCGGGGGCTCCGCCCGCCATCATCGCGGCTTGATCGAGGATCACCCACTCGGGCCGGTTGAACCCGAGGATGGCGACCTTGCCGCCGCGCGGGAAGCCGAGCGTCATCAGCGCACGCGCTGCGGTGCGCGCCTGATCGGCATACGCGTGCCAGGTCGCGGGTTGCCACTTGCCGTCGACCTTCGCCTGGTAGGCGATCGCCGACGGACGCTCTGCCGCTTGCCGGAGCAAGCGGTGCGGGATGGTGTCCTTCTTCACGCCGTTCCCCCCTCCACCTTGATTAGTTGCGTGCCTTACCCGGAAAGTACGTCGTCGAGCGCTTCTTGCCTTTGGCCTTCAGGTAGCCCTCCGCGAGCAGCTTGCGGATCGGCAGCTGGAGGTCCTTCGTCGTGGTGTTGAGCTGCTTGTTGATCTGCTCGATGCGCATGCCCGGGTTCTTGCTCACGAACGCCAGGAACTCCTCTTGGAGCTGCTCGAGCTCGGCGCCCGTTCGCTTCGCTCCCCGCCCACGCCCAACCCGCGCCAGTCCGGCGGACGCGGCGCTGCGCCCACCACCACGGCCGAACGCGGTCTCGAGGCTGTTCATCGCCGCACGCCGCGCCAGGTCCGTGACCTGGGCGACGAATGAATCGACCAGGCGCTGGATATCAGATTGTAGAGTAGCCATCGGAATCCTCGGTCTAGAGTGATCAAAGCTGACTTTGATTGCCGGCATTCGAGCACAACAGACAGTCTCCGACAAGGCGACCCGGCAACTACCTATGACAGCTCATGGGGCGAACGCCGCTACGACGTTCTCGAGCGTGATGTAGACGACCGGTCCCTTGCGCTTCGAGGCGAGGTGCATGTCCGCGTACTTCAAGAACCCGTCGACCCGCAGGTACTCGCTCTCCGAGAACTGGATGGCCGGGTGAAAGCCCATCATCAAGGTGCGCGGTGTCGGCAGCGGCCGGCCGTCGAAGTTGGCGTCGAATAGACTGTTCATCTCGGCCAGCGAGACGTAGTCGATCATCACGCCGTTATCGGGGACCTCGAGGATCGACAGCGTCGGTGCATCGTCGGTGAGCACGTTCTGCTGGCTCGGATAGTAGGGTTGGCTCGTGTCGTTGATCGGCGCCCAGTTCTCCATGTTCCAGCGGTAGAGCTCCTCACCTTCCCACTCCTCGATACGCGCCCAGTTCAGCGCGCTCGTGTCGGCGATGAAGCCCGCATCGGCGAGCGCTGCGACGGTGTCGAGGGTCGCGGTCCAGCCGCCGGCGCGGAAGGTGCGAGGAGTTCCGAGACCGTTGGCCACGAACAGCTCCTTGGCGTGCTCGAGCAGGGTCCGCATGTCCTCGCGGCCATAGGCGCCCAGCTTGATCGTGTATCCCGTGTCATCGATGTTCAGAACCGTGGACTGATCGATAACGCAGGTAAGTCCGGCCGAAGTGACGAAATTGCAGTACGGGTGAATATGCAGGCCGATCTCGTCACCGTGCATATCCCGCTGGGCGATCAGCCACGCGGCGAGCTCCTGACGACGAGCGGGAGTGACCGCCGGGTCGGTGAACGTGTACGGCGCCGCGAAGTGAGTGATTCGCAACTCGGCGTGATTTTGGTGGAGCTGCTCTTGATAAAGATTCGCCTGGTTGCCTGGATCCGCGAAGTCCCAGTCCGTTGTCACCAGTACGTAGTACGGCGCGCTCCGGTTGAACGGGATGCGCGCGAAGGCGGTCGTCGAGCCATCCGCCGCGAGCAGGACGTCCCAGGTCCCCGGCGGCACGTCGGCGATCGACGTCTGGATCGCGAACCTCCCATCGGGCTGCTTGGACAATCGTTGCACAGGCAGGTCGGCGATCCACACGTCGACGAACTCGGTCGCCGGCGGCACCGCGACGAAGATCGTCATCAGCTCGTCCTGCGTCTGCGCGGCGTCGCTGGTGACGTACCACTCGCCGATGTTGGTCACCGTGTACCCGGGGTCGTTGTCGGCGGGAGCGGTCGGCTTCTCCTCGCGGGGATCGGGGAGGCCGCCACAAGCGGCGAGCGACAATGCGAGCACGAGGGGCAGGCGCATGGCGGCGGACCCTATCACGCAGGCCGCCGTCGTCGGCGACATGATAGGTTGCCGGGCCATGAGAGCGACAAGCTGCGTTGTCCTCGCCGCCCTGGCCGGCTGCGCCGGTGCGTCGGCCGAGGCTCCCTTGCGAGTGAAGCTGGGCATTCCGCGCGACCAAGCGATCGCGGACCTCCGCGCCGCGAAGTACTGCTTCACGCCGAATGGCCCGGCGCAGGCCGTCGAGACGTTCCGGCGCTGCGACGCGCCCGGCTCGGATCACTCGGAGTCGTGGGTGGTCGCGCGCTATGACGCGCTGCAGCTCGTCGAGCTTCGCCGCTACGAGCGGTTCTCCGACGACGCACGCGCGCTCGAGCGGTTCAATCAGCTCGTCGCCGCGCGCGCCGAGCTATCCCCCGACGCCGGCGACGCCGGCAAGGCCGCGCTCACCAAGGGCCGTGCTCTCGAGCCCGGTACGCGCATGGTCAAGGCGTTCCAGGGCGACGGCGGAACGATCGTCGGCGTCTATCTGCTCACGCCGACGCCGCCGGAGCAGGCGAGCATCCTCGAGGCCGTCGTGCGCGTGGCGCCGTAGCGCTCAGCGCGGGCCCGCGGTGAGCCGGGTCGCCGACAGGTTGTTGACCGTGAGCGTCGCGCCGCCGACGGGGGTGGGCGCACCGTCCTCGAACCAGCTGCCGCTGAAGTCGCCGCTGACGCCCGACTGCGAGTCGACGTCCTTGGTGTTGCCGAACCAGTTGTTGTTCGTGAAGTCGGCCGCCGTGCCGCCGTAGAACATCAGGCCGTATGGCGTCGTGCTGATGTTGCTGTTCGTGACCTTGATCGACGAGGCGCCGTTGATGTGCAGGTTGCAGTGCGTGGTGTCGGTCTGCCCGACGTCCATCCCGATCTGAGACCACTGCACGTCGATCGTGCCGCCATTCATGACGAGAAAGTCGCCCGTGACGCGCGACATGTACGTGTCGACGATGACCGCCGTCGCGCCCGTCGAGGTCAAGATGCCACCGCCGTACTGGTTCACGTAGGTGAGCTCGAGGCGGCCGCCGCTCTGGACGTTGAACATCCCGAACGCGCCGGTGCCGCCTTCGGGCTGGATGTTGATCGGCGCGGCCTTCGTGCCCTCGGCGTCGAACGTTCCCTTGATCGTCACGGCAGCGCCCGGCGCGACCTCGATCGTCGTGCCCGCGGCGACCGAGACCGTCACGCCTGCCTCGATCGTCGTCGCGCCGGTGACCTTCACGTTGCCGGTC
>DATLHR010000643.1:0-4950 GCA_035539815.1 Kofleriaceae bacterium | reverse complement strand
GGCGAGCCCCACGCGAGCTCGTAGATCGCGAGCGCGGCCTGGCGCCGCACCTCGGGCGTGCCCGAGCCGGCGATCGCGGTGACGGTCTGGCCGCGCGCGCGGGTCATCGTCAACACGCGGCTCGTCGAGAGCTCGTCGATCACGCGCGGAATGCGCAGCGCGCGATGGCCGGCCCACGCCGTCGCGAACCGCTGCTGGATCGCCGCTTCGGCGCGGTAGTCGAGCTCGCCGCGCACGGCGTGGGCGAGCGCGCCGAGGGCCTCGTCGTCGAGCGTACGCCCGACCTCCGCGCCCGCGAGCTTGCGCACGAACCCCGCATCGTCGAGATCCGCGCGTAGCGCCTCGGCGACGCCCGGATACTGCACCTTCACGGCGACCTCGGTGCCGTCGGCGAGCGTCGCCGCGTGGACCTGCCCGAGCGAGGCCGAAGCGATCGGCGTGGCCTCCCAGTGCGCGAACACCGCCTGCGGCGGCTTGCCCAGCTCGTCCTCGATCACGCGCGCGATCGCTGCGGACGAGACCGCCGGCGCCTGATCCCAGAGCCCTCCGAGCACGGCGCGCGCCGCACGCGTCGCGCCGCTCTTGCCCCCGAGGGTCGCGCCCGGATCGTACGCGGCGAGCTGCGCGACCTTCGCGAGCCCGCCCTTGAGGCGGCCGGCCTGCGCGGCGAGCACCTTCGCGGCCTCCTCGTCGACCACGAGGTCATCTTCGTCGGAGCCCCTGGGATCCGTGGTCACGATCTGCTTCGCGCGCGCCCACAGCCGCGCCCAGCCGACGCGCCGCTCGGCGCTCCTGCGCTCGTCGCTCACGATGCCGTGTCTCCCGCGAGCGCCGACAGCTTGTGCAGGCCGGACTCGTCACTCCAGAACAGCTCGACTCGGTTCTTGCCGGTCTTCTTCGCGCGGTACAGGGCGCGGTCGGCGCGCCCCAGCAGGTCGACGGCGTTGGCCGCCTTGCTCTCGGGGAACGAGGCGATCCCGAGCGACGCGGTCACCGACAAGGCCTGCGGCGGATCGCCGTCGGTCGTGATCCGCGACTCGGCGATCGCGGCACGGATGCGCTCGCCCACGTTGTACGCCGCCATCATGTCGCTGCGCGGCAGGATCACCGCGATCTCTTCACCGCCGTAGCGCGCCGCGGTGTCGACGCCGCGCAGCTGGGCCTTCACGGTGTTCGCGATGGAGCGGAGCACGCGGTCTCCGATGAGATGCCCGTGGGTGTCGTTGAGCTTCTTGAAGTCGTCGACGTCCATCATCACGACGGAGAACGGCGTGCCGTAGCGCTTCGAGCGCTCGATCTCCTCCTCGATGCGCGCATCGAAGTAGCGCCGCATGAACAGGCCGGTCAGCCCGTCGACCATCGCGAGCTCGTAGAGATGCGCATTCTGCAGCGACGCCGCGATCTGCAGCCCCAGCGACTCGAGGAGCCGCTGGTGCTCGTCGCCGAACACACCGGGCCGCGAGCTCTGCACGGCGATCACGCCCTCGGTGCCGCCGTACATCATCAGCGGCACTCCGAGCCACGAGCGAATGCCGTGGGTGCCATCGCGGCCGAGCGGCACGTCCTCGGCCTCGGTGAGGTCGTCGATCCTGCGCGACTGGCCGGCCTTCATCACCCAGCCCGCGGCGCCCTCGCCTTCGGCCATCGGCTGTCGGAAGAAGCGATCGGCCGCGCGATCGAAACCATCGATCACGAGCCCGGTGTCCTCACGCGAGCGCCGGTGCGCCAGCGCGACGATCTCGGCCTCGGGAATCGCGTTGCACGTCTCGCGCGCCACCGCCTCGACGAGCTCCTCGAGCTGGAGCGACGCCGATAGCCTGCGCGCCGTCGCCGTGAGGATCTCGAGGTCGTGCACGCGCTCCTCGAGCTGATGCTGCGTGCGTGACAGCCGCGAGAACACGAGGTTGATGAGGAGGTAGGTCAGCGACAGCAGGAGAAACCCGAGCGGCTGATCGGGCTGATACAGCAGGACGAGGACGACGCCGATCGGCATCAGCGAGGCCTCGGCGATGATTCCCGGCACCATCAGCTCCGAGAGGTACGTGCGCCAGCTGCGCCCGAGCAGGCGAAGGCGAATGCCCTGGAGTGCGTAGTGGGTGACGAGGAGCAGCGTGGCGATCGCGACGACGCGCACGGCCACCTCGATCGGATCGGGCTGGCTCGCCATGGCCGCATCGGCGCCGAGCAGCCATCCGCTCAGCACCACGACACCGCCGCTCATGCCACCGAAGTAGAGGACGTACCCGAGCTCGGCCCACCAGCTGTGTGCATCGCCCGACCCACGCGCGCGTGCGTAGTACAGGCGCGCAGAGGCATCGAGCGTGAGCGCGATCGCGACCAGGCGGCCCGCGCCGACGGAGCCCACGCAGAGCGCGGCGGCAACGTAGTACGCGGAGTCGAGTGACAGCACGCTGCCCTCGACGAGCCGGAAGGCGAGCGCGCGCGCCGCGAGGATGACGATCACGAACAGCGCGATCCATAGGGGATCGGTGCGCGTCGGCTGCGGCAAGAGGTCGAGTGCCGGGAGTACCAGCACCACGCCCCACCCGAGGACGCCCATCACGATCGTGAACAAGTGCCCCACGCGTGGCACAGCGCGTATCTATCCCATCCGAGCGCCGAAAGCGCGAACGGCCCTGCCAGCGGAGCTGGAGGGCCGTCGATTGTTGTTCCGTGTAGTTAGATGTCGATGATCATCACACCACGCTCGGATTCCTCCTGAGCGGGTGTGACGGCAGGCCTCTCGCCGAGCGGCGGGCGGTAGACCGGGATCTCCGGCCGGACGCCTTCCTGCTCCTTACGGCGTTCCTCTTCTTTCTTGAGGATCTCTTCGATGATCCAGGGATCCAACATCACGGACCGCCTTTCAGGGGCCAATGCCAGTGGACGACGTCGTCCGGGGGTTCGAGCCTAACTAGTTCCTTGCTGGGTAGCTCCGATCCAACAGCACTGCAACCTACGGGCCCTCGGATACTGCGTCCCGTACTCTTATTCTAACGCACCGGAATACGAGGGGCTCCACTTCTTCGGCGTGAATTCGTCGGCGCGCGGGATCGACGTCACTCTGTCAGCCCATGGGTCGCGAGCCCCCACTAACGCATCGAGCCGTCGAGCTTTCTCGAACAGCAGCGCGACGTTGAACGCATGGTCATCACTTTGACCTTTTTGCGGAGCTGGATGAACGGTTGGCCACTACCCGGCCGGTTGCCTAGCCACGGATATTTCGGACGCTAAGCTCCCCGTTCTGGGAGACCTTCGGCGTGAGGTGATTCGCATCCTCGCGGAGGCGAACTCGATCGATCCGCCTCAGTCGAGATCCTTTAGCTTCCAGGCCGAATCTTCTTTGACGAACTGCACGGTGAAACGCTCGCCGTAGCTCATCCGGGCGTCGTTGTTGCGCTCGACGATCGGCTCGTCCGTGTTGTTCTCGAGCATGATGATCAGCTGCTCGATCTGCTCGCGCGAAGGTCCGGTGAACTGCGCCTTCATCTTCTCGGCGTCCATCTTCTCCCGGTACGCGTTGGGCACGAAGCGCAGCATGATGTCCCAGCGTTCGAGCCGGTACGCCCGGATGAAGGAGCGTAGCGCGGCCTTCGGCGACGACTGGTCGTAGAACCCGAGCGGATTGGTCGCGATCCGCCAGTCGCCGTCCTCCTGGACGAGGCGCATCGCATCCCCGAGTCCGTACTCGAACTCGGCAGAGACCTCCATGCTGCCTCGCTTGCCGCGCAGGCGCTCCGCGGTCTCGTCCACCTCGCGCGGGTTGTCACGCATCATGCGCACGTAGTCCTCGCGCGAGACCTTGCCGCGAAAGCTCGAGGACATCATGTCGTACGCGGCGCCGAAGTCGTGGTTCTTGAGCGCGCGACCGTACTTGTCGAGGGTCTGACTCGGGCCCTGCCCTCGCGTGCACGCGGCGACGGCGAGAAGACAGAAGAGGCAGGACGCGAGAGCGCGCATGAGTGCGGTTATAGCGAACGTGCCCGGGGCTCGCCACCCGAGCGCCCACGAGCGGCGCCCTCGCTGTAGGGTGAGGCCGGTCCTTGCGACACGGATCGGCCTCGCTCGACTCAGCCTGTGCGCGCCCGCGCATGGTCGGCGGCGAAGCTGCGCGTCGCGACGGCCATCGCCGTCGCTGCCAGGAACAGCGTCGCCGTCGGGACCCACATCGCGGTGGTCAGCGAGGTGTGCTCGGACACGGCGCCGAGGATCCACGAGGACGGCGCCGTGCCGAGCAGGTGCATCGTGCCGATCACGAGCCCCTGTGCGGCGACGCTCTTTCCCGGCGGCGCGAGATCATCGACGGTCGCCGCCATCGGTGCGTGGTAGAGCGAGAAGCAGAACAGCGTCGCGATCCCCGCGGCATAGAGCGCGGGGCCGGCAGGCAGCGTGATCGCGAGCGCGGTGCAGGGGATCGAGCTCGCCATGCCGATCACGATCATCCAGGCGCGACCGTTCACCCACCGCGCGCGGAGGCGATCGGCGAATCGCCCGCCCGCGAGGATGCCCGCGAGCCCGCCCACCATCGCGAGGACGAGCAGGTTGGTCGCGGCCTTCTCGCTCATGCCTTTCTCGACGCGGAGGAACTCGATCATGAACCAGTTGTAGCCACCGGCGGTGAACGCCATCGCCGTCGTCGAGACCATCAACCAGCGCAGGGTCCGGATGCGGACGAGCTCGCGCGCCTCGCCGGCGAACCGTCGCGTGAACTGCCCGAGGTAGGTCCACCATGGCACCGCTGGTGGCGGCGCGGCGTGCGCCGGCACGGGCAGCTGCAACAGCACGAGCCCGAGCGCGATGCCCGGCACCGCGAGCACGATCACGACGAGCGGAAACCCGGCGAGCGCGCCCGCCTCGAAGCCGACGGCGCCGCCGAGGAACAGGCCGAGGTTGAACACGGAGAGCCGCGCGGCCTTGGTCGGTCCTTCGTAGAGCTGCGCGAGGATCGAG
>DATLHR010000642.1:0-5615 GCA_035539815.1 Kofleriaceae bacterium | reverse complement strand
CTACGGTGACGGCGCCTACCTCTTGCTCGCGAGCGACCGCCGCGTCGATGCGGTGATGCTCGAGTCGCTGATCGCCGAGCAGCCGTCGCTCGACTTGATCCCGAAGGTCGTCACCGGCCTGCTCGCGCACCGCAAGGCGGGTCGTTGGCTCAACACGCAAGAGAACACGTTCGCGCTGCTCGCGCTCGACAAGTACTTCCAGACCTACGAGAAGGTCACGCCCGACTTCGTCGCGCGCGTGTGGCTGGGGGCGGACTACGCGGGGGATCACGCATTCAAGGGCCGCTCGACGGACTTCCACCAGATCGCCATCCCGATGCAGGACGTGGCGACGCACGACAAGCAGGACCTGACGATCCAGAAGGACGGCAAGGGCCGCCTCTACTACCGCGTCGGCATGACCTACGCGCCGGCGTCACTCAAGCTCGATCCCGCGGACTACGGCTTCGTCGTCACCCGCGCGTACGAAGGCGCCGACGATCCGCAGGACGTGACGCGCGACGCGCAGGGCGTGTGGCACATCAAGGCCGGCGCGCGGGTGCGCGTGAAGTTGACGATGGTCAACGAGAACCGCCGCTATCACGTCGCGCTCGTCGATCCGATGCCTGCGGGCCTCGAGGCGATGAACCCCGCGCTCGCGGTGACCGGCCCGATCCCGACGGACCCGAACGAGCAGAAGAAGCGCGGCGCGTACTGGTGGTGGTACGGCCCGTGGTACGAGCACCAGAACCTGCGCGACGAGCGCACGGAGGCGTTCGCGTCGCTGCTCTGGGAGGGCGTGCACGAGTACTCGTACGTCGCGCGCGCGACCACGCCCGGTACGTTCATCGTCCCGCCGACGAAGGCAGAGGAGATGTACATGCCGGAGACGTTCGGTCGGAGCGGTTCGGATCGCGTGATCGTCGAGTAGCCGGCCGCAGGAAGGTCGCGAGCAGGGCGGCGCTGATCGCGCACATCACCGCGAGCACCGCGGTGACCGCCGCGTCGGTGGGCACCCCGCGGGCGCGCATGGCGAGCATCATGCCGACCAGCGCGAGCGACATCAGGGTGTTGAACGTCATCGCGATCGGTCCGACGGTCGCGGCGAGCGGACGACGCCGGCGCAGCGAGATGCCGGCGAGGATGAGCGCGGGGAGCACGAGCGCGAGATCGAGCACGTGCACCGGGTTGGTGATGAGCCCGACCTCCGCGAGCTCCGCCGGAGGCTCACCCGCGATCAGCGCGGGCACCACGCTCGACAGCCACAGCGCGTAGAACGCGACCCCCGTGACGATCAGGAACCAGCCACCTGCGGACGCGAGCCGCGGGGCCGGTGCGGGTTGGTCACGGCGCAGCACGATCGCGAGCCCGAGCAGCGCGTACGACGCGACGCCGAGCACCGCGCAGTAGACGAGGAACAGCGCGTTGAAGTGCATCGCGAACGCGTAGAGCACGAACGAGTAGATGAGGTAGCCGAGGGCGCCGCCGAACAGGAGCTGCCAGGCTCGCGACCGGCGCAACCACACCGCACACGCCCCGAGCAGCGGCGCGACGACGACCAGATCGATCCAGTCCTGTCCGGTGCCCTGCGCCGTCCAGCTCGGCGTCTCGCGCGCGTAGACGGAGGGCAGCCAGATCCCACCGGCCGCGGCGAGCGCCAGGAGCACGGCGAGCACGGTCGCGGCCGCGGTGAGGATGCGTGGCGAGCGATCGGTGGTCCACATGACCCCATCACGGAGCAAGCAGCGGACCGGCGCGGGCCGGCGGCGCTCGCGTCGAGGGCGCGCACATCCTGCGGCACGGAGGCGACGCGCGCTGTTCGTGCGCGAGCGGGCGGGGCACCTGGCGCAACCACGGCGGCGCCGAGGTTGCATCGCATTCGTACGGGGTCGGCGAGACGTGACCGCCGGGGTCGCGGGGCCAGGTGGGTTCGGAGTACGGTCGCGCCGTGGCGTCCCTCGTGTTCATCGACGGCAATGACCTGCGCGCGGCCGAGCTCGCGCAGATCGTCCCCGACCTCGCGGTGACGGTGGCAGCACTGCAGACCGGGTTCTCGACGAGCGCGCCGGAGCCCGGTCAACGCGCGCGCGACAAGGTGCTCGCGCATCCCGTCGCGACCGGCTGCTTCGCGGAGGCGGTCGATCTCACGACGATGGACGGCAAGAGCCTGCGCCTCGAGCTCGACTCCGAGAACGAGAACCGGTTCTGCAAGTGGTGGCGCGAGACGCCCGCCAAGATGCACCTGGTCATCGCACTGCGCCGCGCACCCGGCGCCGAGATCGAGATGTTCACCGCGACGTGCGTCGGCCGGATCGCCGACAAGCCGGCGGGACCGCACCTGCTCGGCTGGGATCGCCTGTTCGTCCCCGATGGCGAGGACGCCACGCTCGCGCAGCTCAGCGAGGCCGGCGAGGTCGTCGAGTTCCGGCGCGCTGCCTATGCCGAGGTTGCGCGCGCGCTCGGACTCAGCGCGGGCAATAGCTAGGGAACGACGCTGGCAGTCCGCTCGCCGCGAACGGCGACGGCCACGCGCCGTAGGGGTTCGCGGTGAAGAACATGTCGACGCTCGCCGCCGCGTCGAGGGGGATCTCGTGACCATTGCCGTGGTCGCAGACCACCGCGTAGTGCCCCGAGCCGGCGAGCTGCGCACGGTAGCGCTCGCTCGCCGCGTTGAAGTCGACGCCGAACACGTTGTCGGCCGTACCGCCGTCGAAGATCAGCGCCGCGAACTTGTTCGCCGGATCCTCGACGTCCGGCGTGTAGCCCTCGGGCATGCCGCCCGAGTAGGTCGCCACGCTCGCGATGTACGACGAGCGCACGAAGCTCAGCGCCGTCGTCTGCAGCGCACCCGCGCTCATGCCCATGCTGTGGATGCGGCGCGCGTCGATGCGGCCGGCCTGCGCGAGGCAAGCGACGACCTCGTCGGCGAGGAGGAAGTCGTCCTGCCGTCCGTTCTGCTGTGTGACGAACCACTCGAACGTGCCGGCCGCGGGATCCGACGTCGGCGCCGCGATGACACCGCCGCGCTCCTCGATCGCGGTCGCCGTGTCACCGAGCGAGTACTGCGCCTCGAACGTCCCGCTGCCCGTCGCGTGCCAGTACAGCACGAGCTCGCCGGGGCCCGACGCGGCTGCGTCGAAGCTCAGCTTCACCTTGCGGGGTGGGATGCCCGCGGGCGCGAACGTCACATCGCCTGGGACGATCGTGGGGCACGTGCCGGTCGGCGCGGGCAGCCGCGGGGCGGCCGAGCCACCGGGTCCGTCGGGGGGAGCGACATCACCGGGGCCCGGACCGCCCGCATCCGGTGCGCCGGGCTCGCCAGAGGGGGAGCTGCAAGCCGCGGCGGAAACGAGCACGATCGCGAGGGTTCGCATGCGCGCACCTCACCAAATCGGGCGCATTCCCTCCATGACCGCACCGGGCCAAGGTCATGACCGGACTGCCCGGCGCTAACGGCCAAGCTTGGGGGCGCGCCCGGTCCAGCGCTTGTAGGCGCGGCTGAACGCGCTGGGCTCGGAGAACCCGAGGGCGAAAGCGACCTCTTTGATCGGGGTGCCGGTGCCGAGCAGTGTGTCGGCGCGTTCGCGGCGGACGTCGTCGACGACGGCGCGCAGTGACTGGCCCTCTTCTTCGAGGCGGCGGCGGAGCGTGCGCGCGCTGACGCCGACGCCGCGCGCGACCGCGGTCAGCGTCGGCGGACAATCGATGCCCGCGATCACGCGGCGCGCACGATCGACGAACGGGCTGGTCGGGCGGGCGATGCGCGCCGCGACGTTGGCTTCCAGCGCCGCGGCGGTGATCGGGTCGTCGCTCGCGAGCCGCAGGTCGAGCTCGACGCCGCGATGCTCGACCTCGTCGACGACGGCGCCGAACGCGACCGGCACACCGAACACCTCTGCGTACGCGGGCGTCGCCTCGCCGGCATGCGTGAAACGCACCGCGCGCAGCTTGAATCGACCGCCGGTCGCCTCGCGGGCACGCATCGCGAGGGATGCGAACGGGAACTCGACGAGCACGCGGCCGCGGGCGATCTGCTTGCGCGCCGGCGGCATGCGCACCCACGCGGTGTCGCGATCCTCGTCGAGGCGCAGCGTCGAGCGCTGCGTGACCATCGCGTAGAACTTCGTCGCGCGCGTCAACGCGTCGCGCACGGTGCCGCTCAGCCACACCATGTGACCGAACAGGCCAAGTGGCCGCGCCACCGCGTGCGTTGCCAGGGTCAGGGCGAGCGCCGGATCGCGCCGCACCGCCGCGATCGCCTCGAGCCGGCGGTCGACGACGTCACCGTCGACGTAGGTCTCCGGCGCCATCGCCTCGTCGACACCGACCTCGCGCAGGAACTGCGTGGGATCGACGCCGAGCTTGCCGAGCAGCTCCGCGAGCGGGCGCAGCAGCGCGACCGAGATGCCGAGCACGGGTTTCACGCGCAGCCGGAGCATAAACCGAGGGTGGGAAGTTGAGGTACGGTTCGCGCGTGCGTGCCTCTCTGGTCGTGATCGTCGCCGTGCTGGCAGGGGCGTGCAGCCAGCCCGCACCAACGCCCGCGGCGACGGCGAACGCGCCCGCGACCGACACCAAGGCGCGCGACGTCGCCGGCGACCCCGCGTACGCGGAGCTCGAAGCGATGATCGAGCGTCTGCTCGCGGAGCCCTCGTAGTGGCTCGGTTCTCCGATCGTGCGTCGCAGCCCGCGCGCGGCCCGCGCGTCATCGTGCGCTGGAAGCTCGGCAAGAAAGCGTCGCGGCGCGCCGACTGGGCGGCGATCGACGCCGCGCTGCCGGCCGTGCGCGAGGGCGGAGCAGCGGCGCTCGCGAGCGGTGAGGCGGTCGCCGTGTGGATCGGTCACGCGACCTGGGCGCTGCGCCTCGGCGGCAAGCTGCTCGTCACCGATCCGATCTGGTCGCGGTCGATCAGCGGCGTCGCTCCACGGATGGTGCCGCCCGGCATCGCGCTCGCCGAGTTGCCGCCCGTCGACGTCGTGCTCGTCACGCACGACCACCGCGATCACATGGATCTGCCGACGCTCGCGAAGCTGCCCGCGACGGCGACGTACGTCGTGCCGCTCGGCAATGCAGAGCGCTTGAACCACCCGAACGTCGTCGAGCTCGACTGGTGGCAGACGCATCGCATCGGCGAGCTCGAGATCACGCTCGTCCCGGCGCGCCACTGGTCGATGCGCATGCCGTGGAACCGCAACGCATCGCTGTGGGGTGGCTACGTGGTGCGCTCGCCCGAGGGCGTCGCGTATCACGCGGGCGACACGGCGTGGGGCGACCACTTCGCGGAGATCGGCCAGCGCGTCGGCGCGATCGACTGGGCGATGCTGCCGATCGGCGGCTACGCACCGCGCTGGTTCATGGAGCCGCAGCACATCGATCCGATCGAGGCGGCGGGCGCGTTCGCGGCGCTCGGCGCGCGCAATTTGCTCGCGATGCACTGGGGAACGTTCCGGCTCACCGACGAGGCGGCGGGTGAACCGCCCGAGCGCCTGCGCGCGCACTGGCGCGAGCACGCGTTCGCCGACGAGCGGCTGTGGATCCTCGACGTCGGCGAGGCGCGCTCGCTCACTTGAGACAGCGCGCGACGTCGCGCCTGATCGCGAGCGGCGTGCCGGGGGCCGCGGCCAACGTGCGCAGG
>DATLHR010000641.1:0-3478 GCA_035539815.1 Kofleriaceae bacterium | reverse complement strand
GTCGTGATCGGCGGCCGCAGCAAGGTCGTCTATCCCGACGGCTTCCCGACCCAGCTGCGCGGCGTGATCGAAGGCTGCCTCGAGCGCGATCCGAACCAGCGGTTCCCGTCGGTGGGGGCCGTCGTGCAGGAGCTGCGCGCGCTCTTGCGCGACCTGCCCGACGAGCGAGTGCGGCGGACGCGCTCCAACACGGACATCACGAACGACCAAGCGCCGCGCATGCGCTCGACGGGCTCGGTCGCCGCGCAGTCCTCGGACCCGTCGATCACCCAGGAGGTCGTCGAGTCCGCACAGCGGGCGGTGTTCGAGTGGGGCTACGAGGTCGAGCGCAGCCTGGGGCGCGCGAAGGGCCACCCGATCTTCCTCGCGTCGCCACGCCAGGACATGCTCGCGAGCGGCGCGTTCCCCGACGCCAACATCTTCCCGAAGCTGGTGACGATGATCGACCTGACGACGGTCAACGATCCGCGCGGCTTCGTCGAGAACTGGCAGAAGTACTTCTGGCCGATCCTGAAGCGCGTGCGCGAGGGCCTGCTGACCTCGCTGCACAAGGTCATCTACGACGCGAACACGAGCTCGCTGCTGCTGTTCTCCGAGTACGTCGACGAGCCGAGGTTCGGCGACCGCATCTCCGAGGCCGATCTCCACATCGACGGTGCGCTTGCGCTCGGCTTCCTCGTGATCCGCCAGGTCGCGGCGCTGCACGACCAGGGCATGGCGCACAACAACATCTCGCCCGGCGCGCTGCTGTTCAAGGGCGCCGCCGCGACGCGCACCGTGATGCCCGCGATGATCGGGCTCGTCGAGCCGGCGATGGGCCCCGAGGCGATGGAGGGCGACTGCCGCGCGCTCGCGAGCATGGTGCTGACGTGGCTCAAGCCCAATCGCATCGCCGCGCTCAACCTCTCGATCAAGCCGAGCCTCGAAGCGGTGCGCAGCAAGCTCACCAAGTGGGCGTTCGACAAGCAGCAGCGCCCGCCGAGCGTGCACGAGATCGGGCAGCTGCTGAGCGATGGCCTCGCGCTCGCCGACTTCAACTTCGGTGTGCTGCGCGACGCGGGCGGCGATCTCCAGGAATACTGCCTGCTGCTGATCAGCCTGCGGCTCTATCACCTGCTGTGGCCGAGCCCACCGGCGCAGGCCTCGCGTCCGTCGCAGCCGCAGGTCAAGCGTTAGCAGGCTGCGTGGCTCGCGGCGTGCATCGCCGTGGAGCATGTCGCGCGCGTACGTCGGCACCAGCGGCTGGGTCTACCGAGGCTGGCGCGCGCACCTCTACGGCGACACGCCGGTCAAAGACTGGCTGCGCGTCGCCTCGCGCACGTTCGGTGCGCTCGAGATCAACGGCTCGTTCTACACGCAGATCCAGCCGGCGACCTACGCGCGGTGGCGCAGCGAGACGCCGCCGGAGTTTCGGTTCGCGCTCAAGGGGCACCGGTTCGTCACCCACTACAAGCGGCTGCGCGACTGCGAGGACTCGATCGTGCGGCTGCGCGATCAGGCGCGCGGCCTCGGCGACAAGCTCGCGGCGGTGGTGTGGCAGCTGCCGAGCAACTTCCGCCTCGACGTGGCGAGGCTCGATGACTTCCTGCGCGCGCTGCGGCGATGGCGATCCACGCGCCACGTGCTCGAGCTGCGCGACCGGTCGTGGTTCGTGCCGCCGGTGGCCGCACGACTGCGCGAGGCCGGCGTCGCGGTGTGCCTCAGCGATGCGCCTGACTTCCCGATGTGGCGCGAGGTGACGACGGATCTCGTCTACGTCCGCCTGCACGGCCACACGCGCAAGTACGCGTCCAGCTACAGCGCGGCGAGCCTTCGGACGTGGGCCGCCGACGTCGAGCGCTGGGTCGGCGAGGGCCGCGACGTCCATGTCTACTTCGACAACGACGCCGAGGGCCACGCCGTGCGCAACGCGCGGGCGCTGCAAGCGCTGCTCGCGCCTGCGCCGGAGGTCGAACATGCCGTGCAACGACGCCGGGCTCGCGTCGTCGACGGAGCGTCAGCGCGGTAGGTCGGCGACCGGGATCACGATCGGCGCGTGCAGTGCGCGGAGGACGTCGCCGTCGCGAAGGACCTCGACCTGCGTGTAGGTCGAGCCCTCGGGCTTCGTATAGACCTCGACCGTCAGGTCGTCGTCCTTCGACACGTCGACGATCCAGTACTCGGGCACCTTCGCCTCGGCGTAGATCTCGCGCTTGATCTTGCGGTCGCGCCGCAGTGAGGAATTCGAGACCTCGATCACGAGCAGCGCCGTCGTCGGATGCTCTCGCGCGGCGGGATCGTGTCGCGTGATCGTGAAATCGGGCTCGGGCTCGGAGTCATCGGTGGCCGCGAGCGGGGTCCCTGGCCGGATGTCGAGGGTCCGATCTGTCAGCTCCACGAGGCGGCGGTTGAGGAAGATGATCGTCCGCGTGTGGCGGTCACCTTGCGGACTCATGGTGACCACCATCCCGCGCAGCAGCTCGACCTTCTCGTCATCGAACATGCCGAGCTCCGCCATCTGCTCGTACTCGGCGCGAGTGAGCCGGCGGAACGTGGCGGGCTTGATGTCCTCGAGATCCAGCATCGATTCCAGCATAGCATCGTGACCTCGGAGCCCCGCGGATGCTCCTCGTGCGCCATCGCAATGCGGTGAGATCACGTGGCCCCGTGTCCGGAACGGCCGGTGTTCGGACGCGCGTCCGACCGGAGCACGGACGCCGGAGGTCGCAGAAACCGTGCAACACTCCGCCGGGCAGACCCATCTAGAGCGTGGAGGCACGACGTGGATCAGGCAGAGCTCGATAACCTCGATGAGCGCATTCGCCGGGCGAAGGCCGCGATCGCGGAGCGCGCGTCGCTCGCCGCACGGCGCCCCGCGATCGCCGCCGAGCACGCCGAGGCCGCGGAGATATGTCAGCACACCGCCGCGCGCGTCGACAAGGAGCGCGCTGATATCGACAAGGCGCGCGAGGGTGGCGTGTGGTCGTTCCTGCGTGGCGTGGTCGGTGATCGCGACGCGCGCATCGGCAAGGAAGTGCAAGAGGCCCGAGCTGCCGAGGCACGTCACGCGGAAGCCGTCGCGTATCGCGATCGGCTCGCCGCGGAGCTCGCGAAGCTCGACGGGCGCATCAAGGCACTCGCGTCGGCGGAGGCCGAGCTCGAGGAGGCCCGCCGCGCTGCGCATCGAGCTCCACGAGTAAGAACTGCTTCGCGCGGCGCCGAGCTGACGCGGATCGCCGAGCAGATCGGCGACCTCGCCGCGACGCGGCGCGAGATCACCGAAGCGCTCGCGGCGGGCGACGGTGCGCTCGCCGCGCTGCACGCGATGGAGGGCAATCTCCGGGCGGCGCGCGAGTGGGGCATCGCCGACATGGGCTCGGGCTCGCTGATGGTCGACGAGATGAAGCGCGACGCGATCGCGAGTGCGCAGAGCCTCGTCGGCACCGTGCAGGCGGAGCTGATGTTGTTCCAGCGCGAGCTCGCCGACGTCGGCCGCACG
>DATLHR010000640.1:0-11241 GCA_035539815.1 Kofleriaceae bacterium | reverse complement strand
AGGTGCGTGCGGATGCGGTCGGTCGCGTCGTCGGCGAGGGTCGGCGGCCGCCCGTAGCGGGCGACGAAGCTGGCGTCGCCGATCACGGGGTTGATCGTCGGGATCTCGGGGCCGGCGACGATCGGCGCCTCGGAGCAACCGGCGATGGCGAGCACGAGGGCAAGGACGAGGACGCGCATGCCCTCCAGACGCACGGGGTTGCCGAAGTGGGCAGGATTTATCCGCTCCCCTCCGCGGTGGCCACGGCACCCACACCGCCTCCTCGGCGGGGCGGAAACCATCCGCGCACCTCGGGCGTTCCACTCCCCATGCTCGCCGCCCATTCGCTCGCCGCTCTCGGTCTCGCTGCCTCGCTCGTCGGCGTCACGATCGCCGCGACCACCCTCTCGCTGCAGGCCCCCGCGCCCCACGACCCGTGCGCGGTCGACGTCGCCCCGGATGCGCTGTCCGCCCGCGACCGCACGTTCGTGACCCGCCGCCTGCTCGCGTGCTCGGACGTCACGCATGGCCGGATCACGCCGGGCGAGTACCGCCGCACGATCACGATGCTCGACGAGGCCTGGAGCGCCACCCCTCCCCCACCGCCCGCACCGCTGGTCACCCAGTGGGCGAGCAGCGTGCGCGGCGTCTCGACCCAGTACACCGCGGATCAGTGGTCCGCGAACCGCGTGCTCGGCGCGCCCGACGTGTTCCCCGCCCACGGCGACAACGTCAACGCGTGGGCCTCGCTCGGCGCCGATGATCGCGAGGAGTGGATCGAGGTCGCGTTCGCCCAGCCCACGCACGCGAGCGCCGTCGAGGTCTACGAGACGTTCAACCCCGGCGCGGTCAGCGCGATCGAGCTGGTGACCGCGAGCGGCAAGCGCTTCACGGCGTACGAGGCCGTGCCGAGCGGGCGCGGCCCCGTCGCGAACAAGCTGCGCGCCGAACTCGGCTGCACGAGCGAGCCGATCGCGGCCGTCAAGGTCACGCTCGCGTCGCCTCGGGTCACCGGCTGGAACGAGCTCGACGCGATCGGCCTCGTGCCGTGCGCCGAGCAGTGACTCACAAGAGGACGATCGGCGCCGGCGGCACGAGGATGAGCACCTCGCGCTGATCGAGATCGGTGCAGCCGCCGGCGACGACGCGGATCACCGCGCGGAAGATCTGCGCGTCCGCGGTCTGCGGCACGAAGTCGTTGAACGCGCGCACGTCGAACTGCACCCCGGTGCCCGGCGTGACGCGGCGGAACGTCGTCGTATCGAACGTCGGCGCCGGGACGACGGGCGGCGCGGGCGGCAGCGTGTAGCCCGTCGGCGTGACCTGCTTGATGAAGTCGGCGGTGGTGTGGGGCGTGGGCAGCGGCGTGCCGTCGATCGAGGTCGTGACGCCGTCGCGCTCGCTCGTCACGTCGAACGTCGCGAACCGGGTGAGCATGCGGATGCCGGTGACGATGCTCGTGCCGAGGCCGGTCCCGTCGCTGGACACGCGGAACACGAGGGGACACAAGCCGTCACCGTCGGGGGCGCGGCCGATGCCGTTGATGCCCGTGCAGCACTGACCCGCGGCGCAGCCGGCGGGGCGCGCGGCGATGTCCCATGCGACGGGCGGCACACGCGCACCCGTCGCCGTGGCGAAGTCCTCGAGGTCGGGCTGTCCCGTGCACGTCAGGGAGAGGCCCGACTCGATCGACGCGACCCCCACGGCGCGCGCGCAGATGTTATTGAGCGCGGTCTTGGTCTGCGCGCGCGTGTGCGCGACGGCCGTGACCGCCGCGTTGTAGGCGGTCGTGACCGCCGTGTTGTCGGGGCACACCGTGTTCTCGCCGGGCGCGTGGAACATCGCGTCGGTGATCGTCACGACGACGGGCATCGTGCCAGGCCGGAAGGAGGCGCCTCCGACGCCGCCCGTGTGCGGCGGCACGTTCGTCGGCGATGGCGTGCTGAGGCCCTGGCCGGTGGCGACCTGGTACAGGCCCTCCATCGCGGCCTCGGGCCAGTCGCCACCACAGCCGATCGGATTGCCTCCTGGTGTCTTCAGCTTTCCGACGGCGGTCTGCACCGCAGACACGTTGTTCGTGATCACCTGGAACAGATTGAGCGGCTGATCGTTCTTGGCGAGCGTTTCCCAGCAGAGCTCGCCTTGCAGCTGCCCGTGCGGGGTGATGGGGAAGTCCTCGAACGAGGACACGCCAAACTGCGAGTTCGCGACCTGCTGCTGGATCCCCGGGATGATCGTGCCGCTGAGCGAGGTCTGGAGGTTGTTGATCTCGCCGATCATCGACCCCGTGGTGTCCATCATGAACATCACGTCGAGCGCGGGGACCGCGGTGCCGAAGTCGAGCGGCTTCGCCATCTGGCCCGCGGTGTCCTGGTACGGGAGCACGAAGAAGAAGTCCTGCATGGCGCCGGTCTTGCGGTACGCGACCACGGTGATCTGGGCCTCACCGGCGAGGCCCTCATAATCGGCGCGGATGCGCGACGTCTGGACGCCGGTCGTCGCGAAGCCGGGGATCGCGAGCGTCGCGCCGGTCATCGTCCCGACCGCGGGATTGGCGACCGTGAGCGTCACGGAGCCGGTGATGTCCTCGCTGACACCGTCGCTGTAGCGCGCCGTCACGGTGAACGCCTGGGAGCCCGGCGTGTCGAGATCGAGCTCGATGATCGAGTTCGTCGGCGTGATCTCGACGGCGGAGAGCGTGTGCGGGCCGACAGGTGCGTCGTCGTCGCCTCCGCCGCCATCCTCGTTGGTCAAGACCCGAGGGCCGCACGCCACCATCACCACCGAGACAGCGATCATCGCGAGCTTGGTCACGGGAGCCTCCAGGCCCGCATCCTAGTCCCGATCGCCGCGCTATGGTGTAGCGATGAAGGTGCGCGCGAGCCTGGTGCTGGTCGTCGCGGCGGCGTGCGTCAAACCTGCGCCCGCCCCGGTACCCCCGGCCGCGCGCACGGCACCCGCAGCCCCGGCGTCACGCGCGACGCCCGCCTTCGCCGAGCCGCAGCAGCCGTGGGCCGGCATACGGTTCGACCCGAAGAGCACGCGCATCGACCTGGTGATCCAGGGCGGCCCGGCGGCGGGAGCCGGCCTCCAGGTCGGCGACATCCTTGTCTCCGTCGACGGCGTGCTCACGCGGTCACCCGACGAGGCGGTCAAAGCGATCCGAGCGCATGCCGCCGGCGATCGCATCCGCGTCGTCGTCGACCGGGGCGGGACCTCGATCACCAGGACGTTCGCCCTCGGTGCGAAGCCGGACATGTACGAGCTGGCCAAGCGCGAGCTCGAGGGCCGGCCCGCGCCCGCGTTCGCCGCGGCACAGCTCTCGGGCCCGCACTCCGCCAAGCTCGATGACCTGCGCGGCAACGTGATCGTCCTCGATTTCTGGGCCACGTGGTGCGGTCCGTGCCAGTTCACGATGCCCGTGCTCGAGCGCTGGCAATCGACGTACGGCCCCAAGGGCCTGCGCGTCGTCGGCGTGTCGAGCGAGGACCTCCCCGACATCCAGGCGTTCCTCGCCGCGCACCGGTTCGGCTACACGATCGCGCACGACGTCGACGCCAGGATCTCGCAGGCGTACCTCGTCACGGGCGTGCCCACGCTCGTGGTGATCGATCGCACGGGCGTGGTGCGGCTGGTGCACCTCGGCGCCGACGATCTGAAAGCCGCCGAGGCGACGATCGTCCGCTTGCTCTAGGTCGTCGGCTCGTCGGGCATCAGCCGCGGCAGCCGATCGGTCGGCGTATCGGGGGTGTGTACGCGCGCGATCAGGACGTAGAGCGAGGGCACGACGAACAGCGTGAGCAGCGTGCCGATGGTCATGCCGCCGACGAGCGTGACGCCGATCGAGTTACGCGCGACGGCGCCCGGGCCGGTGACCAGCGTGAGCGGGAAGTGACCGGCGACGGTCGCGATCGTGGTCATCAGGATCGGCCGGAGCCGGATGTTCGCCGCCTCGCGCACGGCGTCGATCTTCGACAGGCCGCGCTGCTGCTGCACGTTCGCGAACTGGACGATTAGGATCCCGTTCTTCGCGATCAGGCCGGCGAGCGTGACGAGGCCGACCTGCGAGTAGATGTTGAGCGTCGTCGTCCAGCCTTGCGTCAGCCCGAAACGCAGGTCCGGCGGTCCCTGGAACTTGAGGAAGCTGAAGATCAACGCGCCGAACATCGCGAGCGGCACCGAGCCGCCGAGGATGATCAGCGGATCGCGGAACGAATTGAACTGCGCCGCGAGCACCAGGAAGATGAGGACGATCGCGAGGCCCATCGCGGGGAGGAAGCGACCGGACTCCTGCCGGAGCTGGCGCGACTCGCCCGTGTAGTCGATGCGGTAGCCCGGCGGCATGATCTCGCGCGCGGCCTCCTCGAGCACGCTCAGCGCTTGATCGACCGACCGCGTCGCGACACCGGAGATCTTGACCGCGTTGAGCTGCTGGAACCGGTTGAGCGTGCGCGGTTCGACGCCGGGGCGCAGCGACGCGATCGACGCGAGCGGCACGAGGCGGCCGTTCGGACCGGTGACGTGGATGCGCGTCAGCTGGTCGGGCGTGAGGCGCGACATGCGCTCGATCTGCGGGATGACCTTGTACGCGCGGCCCTCGATGCTGAACCGGTTGACGTAGTCACCGCCGAGGACCGCCGCGAGGTCCTCCCCGAGGCGCTGCATGGTTTGTCCCATCGAGGCGACCTTGTCGCGGTCGACGATGATGTCGGTCTTGGCCTGGTCGATCTTCACGTCGGTCGTCGGCGGGAACGCGAACTGGCCGCTCTCGACGGCGCGCGTGACGACCTGCTGCGCCAGCCGCAGGATCTCCTCGTGCTCGGCGGTGGAGGCGATCACGAGCTCGACCGGGAAGAAGCCGGCGCTCGGCAGCGCCGACGGCAGGAACACCGGTGCGCGCACGCCGGTGACGACGGACAGCTTCGTGTTGAGCTCCTGCTGGATCGGGAAGATGCTGCGATCGCGCTTCGTCCACGGCTTGACCAGCATGCCGCCGAACCCGCTCGACGGCGTCGACACCTGGAAGCTGTGCTGGAACTCGGGCATCGACTTGAAGATCTGGCCGACCTGGTCCGAGTACGTGACGATCTGCTCGAGGCTCGCGTTCGCGGGCACGTCGAGCGCGCCGAACACGTAGCCCTGATCTTCGTTGGGCGCGAGCTCCTTGGGCGCGAGCGCGTACATGGGGATCACGAGCAACGCGAGCACGATCCACACCACGTAGATCACGCGGCGCGCGCCGAGCGTGACGCCGAGGGCGCGCAGGTAGCCGCGGCGCAGGGCCTCGAACGCGCGATCGACACCGCGGCCGAACCAGCCGCGCGTGTGATCGGCGGAGAGCAGGCGCGAGGACATCATCGGCGACAGCGTGAGCGCGACGATGCCGGAGATGAACACGGCGCCCGCGAGCGTGAACGCGAACTCGCGGAACAGCGCGCCCGTGAGCCCGCCCTGGAAGCCGATGGGGGCGTACACCGCGGCGAGCGTGATCGTCATCGCGATGATCGGGCCGATGAGCTCGCGTGCGCCGATCAGCGCGGCCTGCAAGCGCGACTTGCCCTCGCGGATGTGTCGCTCGACGTTCTCGACGACGACGATCGCGTCATCGACGACGAGGCCGACCGACAGCACGATCGCGAGCAGCGTGAGGAGGTTCAGCGTGAACCCGAGCACCTGCATGAGGAACACGCCTCCGATCAGCGACACCGGAATGGCGACGACCGGCACGAGTACGCTGCGCAGCGAGCCGAGGAACAAGAAGATCACGACGATGACGATCAGGATCGTGTCCCGCAGAGTGACGGTGACCTCGTGGATCGCGTCGTCGATATAGGTGGTCGCATCGAACGCCGTGCGCATCTGCATCCCGGTCGGCAGCTGTGCCTCGATCCGGACCAGCTCCTCGCGCACGCGCCTGATCACGTCGACGGTGCTGGCGTTCGGCAGCACCCAGATGCCCATGAACACCGCCTTCTCGCCGGAGAACCGGACGTCGGAGTTGTAGTCGTCGGCGCCGAGCACGACCTCCGCGATGTCGCGCAGGCGAACCAGCGTGTTGCCCGACGAGCGGATCACGAGCTGCCGGAACTCCTCGGCGGTGCGCAGGTCGGTGGTCGCGGTCAGGTTGACCTGCACGAGCGCACCCTTCGTCGAGCCGACCGCCGCGAGGTAGTTGTTGGCGGCGAGCGCCTGCCGCACCTGCGACGGGCTGACGTCGAGCGCGGCCATCTTCTCCGGCGAGAGCCACGCGCGCAGCGCGAACGTCCGGCCGCCGAGGATGTCGGCACGCTGCACGCCGTCGATCGCCGACAGCCGCGGCTGGACGACGCGGATCAGATAGTCGGTGATCTGATTGTCCGCGAGCATCGGCGCGCGGAAGCTCAGGTACATCGACGCGATCTGCGCGTCGGATGGCTCGATGGTGATCGACGGGACCTCGGCCTCGGGCGGTAGGTCGGCGCGGACCTGCGCGACGCGGGCGCTGACGTCGGCGAGCGCCGCGGCGGCATCGAAGTTGAGCTTGAGCCGAACGTTGATCGTCGAGAGGCCCTGCACGCTCTGCGACTCGATGAAGTCGATGCCGTCGGCCGCCGCGATCGAACGCTCGAGCGGGGTGGTGACGAAGCCGCGCACGAGGTCCGCGCTCGCACCGACGTAGACCGTGCTCACCGTGATCGTCGCGCTCTCCAGCCGCGGGTACTGCCGCACCTTGAGCGAGCGGACCGCCTGCACGCCCGCGATGATGATCACGAGGTTGACGACGATCGCCAGGATCGGCCGGCGGACGAAGACGTCGGTGATCTGCATCAGCGGTTCTCGACGCGAGGCTCGAGCTCCGGCTTCGCTTGCACGCGGTTGTCGACGACGACGGGGGCACCGTTGCGCAGCTTGAACGCACCCGCGGTCACGACCTCGCGATCGGGCTCGAGCCCCTCGGTGATCGCCACGAAGTCACCGCGCGTGCTGCCGAGGCGCACGAACATCTGCCGCACCAGCTTCACGGTCTTGCCGTCGGGTGTGACGTCCATGCCCGCCGAGCCCGGCGGCTTGGGCTCGACGACGAACACCGAGTCGCCGTACGACGCGTGCACGACCGCCGTCGCCGGCACGATCACGACCTGCGGCTTCTCCGGCAGCACGATCGTGACCTGGCCGAACATGCCCGGGCGGAGCTGCGAGTCCGGATCGGGCAGGCGCGCGCGCAGCCGGACGTTGCGGGTCGCGCCTTCGACGGCGGGATCGATCGCGAGGATCTTGCCCTCCAGCACTCCCTTCGCACCTTGCATCTCCACGCGCACGGGCATGCCGACGCGTACGTTGCCCAGCTGCTCCTGCGGCAGCGTGAAGTCGACGTACGCCGACTCTTCCGCGTCGAGCGTGGTCACCGGTGAGCCCGGCGACAGGTACTGCCCGACGGTGACGTTGCGGATGCCGAGCCGGCCGGCGAACGGCGCGCGCACGCGCTTGCGCGCGATCGTGGCCTCGATCGCTTCAACGTCGGCGGAGGCGGACTGCAGCTGCGCGGTCGCGGTGTCGAGCTCCTGGCGCGCGACCGCGCCCTTGTCGACGAGCTCCTTCGAGCGGCCGTACTCGGTCCGTGCGAGGTCGCGCCGTGCCTTGGCCGCGGCGAGCTGCGCCTCTTCGGTCGAGACGTCGAGCTCGACGAGCACCTGCCCGGCCTTCGCCTTGCCTCCGGACTCGAACAGGATCTTGGTCACGAGCCCGGGCGCCTCGGTGGTCACGGAGACGCTATCGACGCTCGCGACCGTGCCCACCGCGGACAACGTGCTCTCCCAACTCGCGAGCGCCGAGCGCGCGGTGCTCACGGATTCCGGAGGCGGCCCCATGGCCTTGGCCTTCTTGCCGTAGCCGATCAGCGACGCGATCTGCGCGTACTTCACCGCCGCGAGCGCACCGACGACGACGACCAGTCCCAACACGATCAAGAGGTACGTGCGACGGCGCCCGCGCGGCTTGGGTGGTTCGGCGTCTGCCACGGCAGCCCAGCACTGCACACGTCGAACCACCCGCGACGAGAGAATTTCTGCGTCGCTGTCACGTTATTCTCTCTGCATGAGGTGGTTCTTCATCATCGCCATGATGCTCGCTGCGGGCGCTGCCGCCGCACAGCCCGTGAGCTTCCAGCTCAAGGGAGACGTGCCGCAGGGGCAGAAGCCGCAGATCCGGATCACCGCGGTGACCAAGGTCACCGACGTGCGCATCGAGCTCGATCGCGACGACGGCAAGCACTTCACCCACAAGCACGGATCTCTCGCCAAGGGCGGCGTCGTGACGCTCTCGATCGGCGACGGCGCCGCAGGCAAGGCGTCGTACAAGGGCACGATCTCCGCGCGGATCGTCGGCGGCGACAGATGGAGTGACGCGCTGATCTTCGACACGCTCGTGCGTGCGCCGCTGAAGGTCAGCTACGACGCCGCGCACCTCGATCTCGACAAGCGCGTGCTGCAGTTCAAGCTGTCACGCCCGGCGGGCAAGGCGAGCCTCGTGGTGATCGGCGATGACGGCAAGGAGCTCGGCAGAGGTGCGGCGACCTACAACAAGGAGCCTGCGAACACCTGGTTGTCGGTGACGTGGACGCAGCCGCCGGGCACGCGCGTGATGATGCTGAAGCTCGAGGCGACCTCCGCCGACGGCATCACGTCGAACGTCGAGCTGATCCCGTGGTCGGTCACGGTCGATCACGAGGACGTCAACTTCGCGACCGACAGCGCGGTGATCGAGGCGAGCGAGGCGCCGAAGCTCGACGCGAGCCTCGCGAAGATCGACGAGGTGGTGAAGCGCTCGCAGAAGTTCGTGAAGATGCGCCTGTACATCGCCGGGCACACCGACACCGTCGGCAACAATGCGAAGAACCGCAAGCTCTCGCTCGACCGCGCGCGCTCGATCGCGGCGTACTTCCGCAAGCAAGGGCTCGCGCTGCCGATCGCGTTCGAGGGCTTCGGCGAGGAGGTGCTGAAGGTGAAGACGCCCGACAACACCGACGAGCGCGCGAACCGCCGCGTCGACTACGTCATCGGTCCGCTCGGCGGCACGCCTCCGTTCGGCGGCGCGTACCTCAAGGCGAAGGCCGCGTGGAAGGAGCTCCGTTGATCAAGGAGCTGCGTCGAACAAGCTCTCGAGCACCGTCTCGAGCTGGAACACCTCGATCGGCTTGACCATGTGCTCGGCGAAGCCCGCGTGCTTCGTGCGCTCGACGTCGCCCGGTCGTCCGTAGCCGGTGACGGCGACGAGCTTGATCCCGGCGAGTCCCGGCAGTGCCTTCAGCTTCGTCGCGAGCTCGAAGCCATCCATGACGGGGAGCCCGAGATCGAGTAGCGCGAGCTGCGGCCGGAACTCGCTCGCGAGCGCGACCGCCGTAGGCCCATCGAACGCCGTGGTGGTCTGGTGGCCGCACTGATCGAGCGCGCGCGCCAGCATGTGCGCCGCATCGACGTTATCGTCGACGATCAGGATCCGCCGGCCCCGCGTCGTGCGCGCCGGGAGAGCGAGGTCGCTGTCGGCGAGCTGCTCGTCCGGGTTCTCCACGAGCAGCGGGAGCCGGATCGTGAACTCGCTGCCGGTGCCGTTGCCCTCGCTGGTCGCGGTCACCTCGCCCTCGTGCGCGACGACGATGCCGTGCACGATCGCGAGGCCGAGCCCGAGGCCGCCCTGCGCACGATCGAGGTGGCGCTCGCCCTGCACGAACGCCTCGAACAACCGAGGCAGCAGCTCGCGAGGGATGCCGGCGCCGTTGTCGCGTACGGACAGCACCGCATGCCCGGCCGTGCGTGTGCCTCGGATCTGGATCCGGCCGCCCTTGGGCGTGAACTTCGCGGCGTTGTTCAAGAGGTTCGAGACGACCTGCGCCAGCCGATCGCAGTCCCCGTGGACCTCGAGCCCGATGTCCGGCACGTCGACCTCGAGGAAGTGGCCGCGCCGCTCGAGCAGCGGGCTCGCCAGCTCGATCCCCTTGGCCACCGCCTCCGAAAGCTCGACGGGCGCCACGCGCAGCTCGATCTTGCCGCGCGTGATGCGCGAGACGTCGAGCACGTCGTCGACGAGCCGGCTCAGGTGGGTGACCTGACGTGCGATCACGGCGCGCTCTTCGAACGCGGTGTCTTCCAGTCGCTCCATGAGGAACAGCGCGGTCTGGATCGGCGAGAGCGGGTTGCGCAGCTCGTGGCCGAGGATCGCGAGGAACTCGTCCTTGGCGCGGTTCGCCGCCTCGGCCTCCTCGCGCGCCGCGCGCAGGCCCTTGGTGCGCTCGTCGACGAGCTGCTCGAGCTTCGAGCCGTACTCCGCCAGCGCGACCGCTTGCCGCACGCGATCGGCGGTCGCGAGCGCCATCGACGCACAATCGGCGAGCGTGCCGGCGACCAGCTCCTCCCACGGCTTCCACTCGCGCGTGTCGCCGACGTGCTCGACGCACACGACGCCGACGAGCCGCCCCGCCAACCAGATCGGCGCGTCGAGCATCGCGCCGATGCCATACGGGATCAGGTAGCTGTCCGAGAACTCGCGCGTGCGTGGATCGGTGCGCGCGTTGCTCGCGGCGACGGCGCGCTCACCGTCGAGCGCTCGGAAGTACTGCGGTGCGACGCGCAGCGAGATGCCTTGGCCCGACGAGTGACGCCTCGTCTTGCGCTCGTACAGATCGAGGCACTCGAGGCGACCGCGGTCCTCGGACAGCCTCCACACGCTCGCGCGATCGACGGCGAGCGCGGCGGTCGCCGTCTGCGTCAGCTCGCCGAGCGCGGACACCACATCTCCGCGTTCGAGGGCGCTCGACCGCACGAGCTTCGCCAGCATCTTGCCGACCGCTGCGAGCACTTCTGCGCTCGAACCTTGCTCCTCCATGCTCCCCACGCCGCAACCCTAGCGTTGAGTGTCGACGAAGCATGCGCCGACGTCTCATCTTCACGTGCTCCGGAGCTATGACTCCTCGGTGATTCGCTCCGTAGCGCTACTCGCCGTCCTCTCGTTCACCGCGTGCAGTGAGGAGCCGCTCGGCACGCGCAGCGTCGGCGCCTGCGACGGGATGGTGACCGACGTACCGAGCGAGGCCGGCGTCCATGTCCCCGCGGGCTCGACGATCGAGTGGTCGACGAATCCACCGGCGACGGGCGCGCATTATCCGACGTGGGCGGGCTGGGACCGTCAGTACCTCGATCTCCCGCGAGGTACGTGGATGCACAACCTGGAGCACGGCGGCGTCGTCGTCCTCTACAACTGTCCCGACGGGTGTCCGGACGTCGTCGATCA
>DATLHR010000639.1:0-18258 GCA_035539815.1 Kofleriaceae bacterium | reverse complement strand
CAGTGGGGTTCACGAGCTGTAGGTTCTCGATCGACACCACGCGCTCGCGGTCCTCGCCTTCGCTGCTCTGCTGCGCCGACGGCGAAACGTCCTTCTGCACGAGCGACGCGAAGAACCGCTTGATCTGCATGAACGAGCCGGTGAGCTCGATATCGACGGGCACCTTGATGAAGCTCTCGAACGGGGCCTCGTTGAGCTTGGTCAGCTTCGTGACCTCGACGCCCGACTGCCGGACCTTGCGCTCGAGCATCTCGAAGAACGCGGGCACCTCGGCCTCGGTCGGCAGCGCTTCCTGGTTGCGCGCGATCCGCTCGTCGAGATCCTTCAGGCGGGTCTTGAGGTTCTCGTACTCCGGGATGTCGTCGCCGAGCTTCTTGTTGAGACGGGCCTTGGCCGAGTTCTCCTCCGTCGCGGCCTCGAGGTCATCGGCGAGCGGCTTGTAGGCGAACTGGAAGTACAAGAGGCCGAGGAGTCCGCCGGCGACGACGAACACCAGCACCTTGCGATCGTTGGGCAGCCGCGCGAAGTCGGCCATCGGTCCCGAGGCCGCCATCAGTAGGCCACCTTTCCTGTGATGCTGTACTTGAAGTAACTGATGCCGGTCACGCGATCGCTCACGCGCTCGACCCCCGCGGGCGCGACGTCCATGAAGTACACCGACGCCGCGAGCCGCTTCATCAGCTGGGTGACGTCGGACTCCGACTGCGCGCCACCCTCGATGCGGAACGAGCCGTCCTTATCGAGAAACGACGTCATCCACACGTGCTGCGGATCCCAGTCGGCCTGGAACCGCTTGTTCGAGTTCGAGCCGGTGACGTTGCTGGTCAGCGTCGTCATCGCCTCGGTCATCGTCGGCCCCTCGGCCGTCAGGACCTTGCCGAGCTCGTGCAGGACGTGCGCGGGGATGACCTTCTGCGCGATCAAGCGCTCGACCGACTCGGCGCGCTGCAGCGACAGCACCTCGGCCTTCTTCTGCTCCTCGTAGCCCTGCAGCTGGCGCTGCTTGTCGGCGATCTGGCCCTGCAGCTGCTTGGTCGCCGCGCGCAGGTCGGAGAGCTTGCTGCGCTTGGGCATATCGACGAGCAGGAACACCGCCGCGGCGGCACCGATGACGGCGGCGCAGCCGAGCGCGAACTGCTTGGTCGCGACGTCGGTGCCTGCCTGGCGGCGCGCCTTGCGTTGTGGGAGGAGGTTTACCTTGATCATGGTGACTACTTGTCCCCCTGCGCGCGCATCGCGAGCCCGACCCCGATCAGCGCCTCGGGCGAGTGCGCGGCCAGGTATGTGCGATCGAGCGACGCGTCGATCTCGATCCGCTTCCACGCATCGGCGACCTCGAGCGGCAGGCGCGAGCGGCGCTCGATCGCGCGGTGGAGCGCCGCGATCTTCGCGCTGCCACCCGCGAGCACGATGCGCGTGACGTTGGCGTCGTTGGTCGTCGCGAGGAAGAAGTCGAGCGAGCGCTGGAACTCGCCGGCCATCACCTCGGCGACGCCGTCCATCACGCGGAGTACTTCCTGCGGCACGACGCCGTTCTCGACCTGCGTGCCGCCGACCTTGTAGGCCTCGGCTTCGTCGGACGCGATGCCGAGCTGCTTCTGGATCTCCTCGGTGAACGCGTTGCCACCGATCGTCACGTCGCGCGTGAACAGCGACACGCCGCTGCGCACGATGTTGATGTTGGAGATCGCGGCGCCGATGTTGATCAGCACCACCGTCTCGCGCGGATCGAGGGGGTAGTTGACCTCGAACCCGTTCTGGCTCGCGAACGCGGCGACGTCGACGACGTGCGGCGACAACCCCGCGTCGCGCACGCACTGCACGTAGTCGGCGACGACCTCCTTCTTGGCGGCGACGAGCAACAGCTCCGTCTGCCCCGAGGTGTTCGCCGGGTTCGTGACGTGATAGTCGAGCTCGACGTCGTCCTTGCCGAACGGGATGTGATGCTCGGCTTCGACGCGGATGTTGTTCGCGAGCTGTTCGGCCGACTGTTGAGGCACGGCGATCTTCTTGATGATCACCGAGTGACCCGCGATCGCGATCGCGACGTCCTTCGCCTTCAACTTCAGCCGTGACCACAGCTGCCGGATCGCGTCCGCGACCGCGGTCTGATCCATGATCGTCCCGTCGACGATCGTCTGTGGCAGCAACGGCTGCATGCCAAACGCCTGTAGCGCCCAGCCGCTCCCCTTCTTCCGAAGTTGAACGACCTTGACGCTGCTAGACCCGATATCCAGGCCGATGCACTGTTTGCCCATGGACCCGCCAATAATGGTAGGGCCAGATCCGCGGATCTCCAAAAACTGTCCGTCGACAAACTTCGATAAGTGTCTCAGCTGATCCCGTAGTCCTTCATCTTGTAGAGCAGGGCGCGGTGGCTGATCTCGAGGAGCTTGGCCGCGTTGGTGCGGTTTCCCTGGGTCGCTTCGAGCGCGCGCTTGATCAGATCCGCCTCGAGCTCGCGGGTCGCCTTCTTGATCGAGAGCGCGTCGGTGTCGGTGCCAGCCGCCACTGGACGCACGTTCATGACGGTGCCGAGGAAGCCGACGTCGATCGCCGGGCCATCGGCGAGGATCAGCGCGCGCTCGACCACGTTCTCCAGCTCGCGGACGTTGCCCGGCCAGGGCTGCGCGAGCAGCGCGTCGATCGCGGTGGCCGTGAGCGCGAGGTGCACGCGGCCGTGCTTGGCCGCGTGGCGCTCGGCGAAGAACCGCGCCAGCTGCGGGATATCCTCGGCGCGGTCGCGCAGCGGCGGGATCGCGACCGGCACCACGTTGAGCCGGTAATAGAGGTCCTCGCGAAACCGGCCCTCGCCGACGTCGACCGCGAGGTCGCGCAGCGTCGCCGCGATCACGCGGACGTCGACCTTCTGCGAGGCGTGGTCGCCGACGCGGCGGATCTCCCCCTCCTGGAGGACGCGCAGCAGCTTCGCCTGCAGCGGCAGCGGCAGCTCGCCGATCTCGTCGAGGAAGATCGAGCCGCCGTCCGCGTCCTCGAACAGACCGACCTTGTCGCGCGTGGCATCGGTGAACGCCCCGCGGGTGTGGCCGAACAGCTCGGACTCGAGCAGCGCGGCCGGGATCGCGGCGCAGTTGATGGCGACGAACTTGCGCCCGCGGCGGGGCGACGCCTCGTGGATCGCGCGCGCCACCAGCTCCTTGCCGGTGCCGCTCTCGCCGAGGATGAGCACCGTCGCGCGATGCCCCGCGATTCGCTCGATCGTCTGCCGCAGCGCCTGCATCGCTTGCCCATCGCCGATCAGCGCCGTGGTCTGCACCGGGGCCACGGGCTTGCGCGGCCGCGCCGCCACGTGCCTGAGCGCGAGCGTGAGCGCGAGCTCGTCGACCGGGTCGCTGACCACGTCGTCGACGCCCGCATCGAGCAGCGACATCGACAGCGCGACATCGCGCGGGCGCACCACCGCGATCACCGGCGGCGTCGAGCCGTTGGTCGCGCCGAGCAGCGCCGCGGCGAGCGCTCCGTCCGCGATCACCGCGTCGCAGTCGTTGCTGCCGAGGTAGCGGCTCGCCCCGGCCACCTCGGTCGTCGCGGCGACCTGCTTGCCCGCGCGATCCAGCATCAGATGCAGCGCGCGGCGCGCGTCGTCATCCGGGCCGAGCAGGAGCACCCGCTGGGTCACTTCGGCACGGTAGCACCGTGACCGGCGTAACGTAACCCACGAGAATCCAGAGCATCCTCGCTGCCAACGATCGATCGGGATCGCCAACCTCGTTGGCAGCGCCTGTACGATCCGCGCAAAGGAAGCGTTTGAAACTGCTCGGACTTCAACTTGGCGGCTCGATTGCTCTATGCTGCACGAGCATTTTTGGAGGGCCGCGCATGCGCCACGTCACGTCCACATTTCTCCTCGGTATGGCCGCCATTGGGGCGTCCCTGTTGACCGGTTGTCCGGACCGCGAGATCTCGAAGGTGAACCCCGAGCAGGGTCGCGTCGAGTTCAAGGACATCCCGGTCACCGTGAACCGGAACGTCGACATCCTGTTCGTGATCGACAACTCCGGCTCGATGGCCGACAAGCAGGCAAACCTCGCCGCCAACTTCCCGAACTTCATCAACGTCCTCAACACGATTCAGGGCGGTCTGCCCGACGTGCACATCGGCGTGGTGAACTCGGACATGGGCGTCGACAGCACGAATGACGCCCCTGCCTCCGCGATCAGCGGCTGCTCGGGCGCCGGCAGCAACGGCGACCTCCAGACGTCGGGTGCCACCATCACCGGCAAGTTCATCAGCGACATCAAGCAGAGCGACGGCACGCGCTCGAAGAACTACACGGGCGATCTCGCCACGGTGTTCGGTCAGATGGCGAAGGTCGGCGCCGGTGGCTGCGGCTTCGAGCAGCACCTCGAGGCGATGAAGCGCGCGCTGAACAACAACCCGGTCAACGCGGGCTTCCTCCGCCAGGAAGCGTTCCTCGCGGTGATCTTCATCGCCGACGAGGATGACTGCTCGGCCTCGAGCGCGCAGATGTTCGGGCCCGATAGCCCGTCGCTCGGACCCCTGCAGTCGTTCCGGTGCACCCGCTTCGGCGTCAAGTGCGACACCGGCGGCAGCACGCCGGATCAGATGAACAACGTCGGCACCAAGGACCAGTGCTACTCGCGCGAGGACTCGCAGCTCCTCGAGAAGGTCCAGAACTACGTCACGTTCCTCAAGGGCCTGAAGCCGGATGACCCGAAGAAGGTCATCGTCGCCGGCATCATGGGCGTGCCCGAGCCCGTGCAGGTCGCGCTCGAGACGCCGCTCGGCTCGACCACGGCATCGGAGGCGCTGCAGCCGTCGTGCACGTACAACGGCGCCAGCGGCGTCGAGAAGGGCTGGCCGGCGGTCCGCCTCAAGTACTTCCTCGATCAGTTCCCCGAGCGCTCGACGTTCACGACGATCTGCCAGCAGAACCTGTCGGATGGTCTGATCCTGATCGCGCAGCTGCTCAAGACGGCGATCGGCGATCCGTGCATCGAGGGTGACCTCGCCGACGTCGACCCGAACACGCCGGGCGACCAGTACGACTGCTCGGTCTCCGACGTCTCCAACTACGGCAAGCCGAACCAGACCGAGAAGATCCTCCCGCAGTGCAACGCGAGCAATTCGAACACGCCGTGCTGGCGGATCACCGAGGACCCGGTCAACTGCGCGCCGACGGCGACGAAGCCGCACTCGTTCGTGCTCAAGATCGAGCGCACCGAGACGCCGCCGCCTGACACGCACGTCATCGCGAACTGCGTGACGGAAGCCAACTAGCACCGCACGATCGCGGACACGAAAGGGCCCCACACGGGGCCCTCTTCATTTTCGGTGATGGATTCGTTCACCGCATCGCACCAACCTTCCAAACACGGAGGTTGATGATGCGAACGCGGCTGGTGCTACTGGCGCCGCTGCTCGCGGGCTGTCCGGATCGCACGATCTCGGGGGTTCCCGTCGAGCAGGGTACGGTCGAAACGAAGGACATTCCGTCGGTGCCACGGCGGGACCTCGATGTGCTGTTCGTGATCGACAGCTCGGGCTCGATGAGAGAAGAGCAGGAGTCGCTCAAGGCGAACTTCCCGCGCTTCGTCTCGGTGCTCGAGTCGATCGACGGTGGACTACCGAACGTGCACCTCGGCGTCATCACACCCGACCTGGGGACGCAGGCGCTCGACGGCTCCGCGCCCGCGATCGGCGGCTGTTCGGGCAGTGGTGGTAATCGCGGCGCGCTGCACGGCATCGCGGGCGGCCCGCTGTTCCTCAGCGACGCCGACGACGGTGCGGGCGGCCGCTCGCGCAACTACACGGGCACGCTCGCCGAGCGGTTCTCCGAGCTCGCGGACGTCGGAGATATGGGCTGTGGCATCGAGCAGCACCTCGAGTCGATGAAGGTGGCGCTCGACAACAACCCGGCGAACGCGGGGTTCCTGCGCGAGGATGCGCTCCTTGCGGTCGTGCTGATCGCCGACGAGGACGACTGCTCGCTCGCGCAGAAGGCGTTGTTCGACGGTAACACCAGCGACTCGACGTGGGGCGATCGCGTCAACTTCCGGTGCACACGGGAGGGTGTCGCGTGCGACACGCCGGGCACGAGCCTCGACCAGCCCGGCCTGCGCGAAGACTGCCATCCGAACTACGACTCGACGATGCTGACGCAGACGGACCGCTACGCGACGTTCCTCAAGGGCCTCAAGACAGATCCGCGGGACGTGATCGTCGCCGGCATCGTCGGCGATGCGGGCCCGTTCGAGATCCAGGCGAAGACCGTCGGCGCGCAGACCTACAGCGTGCTCAAGCCGTCGTGCACGTACAACGGCGCGAGCGGCGCGCAGTTCGCGTACCCCGCGATCCGCATGCTGGACTTCATGTCGCAGTTCCCCGGTCACGCCACGAGCACCACGATCTGCGACGCCGACCTCTCCGACGCCCTCACCCAGGTCGCGGCGCAGATCGTCCCCGAGCTCGGCAGCCCGTGCTTCGACAGCCCGCTCGCCGACGTCGACCCGTTCACGGCCGGCCCACAGTACGAGTGCACCGTCACCGAGTACCGCCGGACCGGGACCGCGGACGAGGAGCTTCGGGTGTTCCCGCAGTGCACGAGCGGCCGCACGCCGTGCTGGAAGGTCGAGGAAGACGCGGCACAGTGCTTCTTCACCGACACCGATCCGCACCTCAAGCTCGTCCTCGACCTCGGCGGCGAGGCCGCGCAGGCCACCACGCGCCTCAAGGTCAACTGCGTCACGACGACCGACTCGGGCGAGGTCATGTAGCGACGGGCGGCCTCGACTCCCGGGGTGTGATACGGTGCCGCCGTGCCTGCCGGCCGGCCGTTGATCACCGCGAACCAGGTCACCCTGGCGCGCCTGATCCCCATGCCGCTGCTGAGCTGGTTGATCTACCGCGGCGCGGAGAGCGGCTACCGCGACAACCCGTACATGTGGAGCGCGCTGATCGCGGGCACGCTGATCGGCTGCACCGACTGGGTCGACGGCATGCTCGCGCGCAAGTACGGGCCGACCGTGCTCGGCGGCCTGCTCGACCCGATCGCCGACAAGGTGTTCATCGCGTTCGCCTACGTCCCGTTCGCCGACGACGCGACCGGCCAGATGGTGGCGTGGTGGGCGGCGGCGCTGATGTTCACGCGCGAGTTCTTCATCACCTCGCTGCGCTCGGCGTACGAGCAGCGCAACCTGACGCTCAAGACCAGCTACCTCGCCAAGGTGAAGACGTGGACGCAGATGCAGGGCATCGGCGTGCTGCTGCTGTTCCCGCTCGTCGGGCCCGAGAGCAAGGCGCTGACCTGGTTCCTGATCGTGGGCGTCGCCGCGCCGCTGCTGGTGATGGCGTACTTCTGGTTCGTGAAGAAGAAGTTCTGGAAGGGCGCGCTCGTCATGAGCGGCTCGGTCGCGCCGATCCTCGCGCTCCACCTGCACGGGGACGTGCTGCTGACGACGCGGTGGATCATGATCGCCGTCGTCGGCCTGACCTGGATCAGCGGCCTCGACTACATCGCCGTCGGCTGGAAGCAGCTGCGCGGACGCGGGGACTTCGGCCGCGCCGACGCCGTACGCCTGATCGGCGCGCTCGCGATGCCGTGGCTGCTGTTCGCCGTGCTGGTGAAGACGCCGGCGCCCGCGTGGCCGATCTTCGCGATCCTGTCGCTCGAGCTCGCCGTCGGCGGCCTCGACAACCTGATGTCCCACCACAAGCGCGCGACCAAGGCGCTCGCGTGGGGCGGCCGCGTGCTCGGCGTGTGTGCGCTCCTCGGCGGCGCGCTGCTCGTGAAGGAGCACGCCGATCTGTTCCTCTATGCGGCGACCGCGATCTCCCTCGTCGGCGTCGCCGCGGAGTTCTGGCGCGGCCGCGACTACTTCCTCGACAAGCGCATCCGCGATCGCGCGCTGCGCGAGGCGGCGGTCCACCAGCCCGAGTCGCAGCTCACGTAGACCAGCCGGTGGCGAGCCGAGCAGGCCGGGCCCGTGGCGCGGCGTCCGGCGGCGCACGCAGGTGGCGCATCACGGTCGTCTTCACGACCTCGACCACGACGAGGTAGCTCGCCACGACGCCGGCGAGAAACAGCAGGTACGGCGCCGGGAGAGCGACCAGGCCGAGGTGGCGCGCGGCCGGTGTATAGGGCAGCGCGAGCGCGATGGCGACCACGGCCAGCGTGGTGACGATCAGCGGCGTGCTCGGCCGATCGCGCCAGGGCCGGCCGGCCGTTCGAATGACGAACAGCACGAGCGTCTGCGTCGCGAGCGACTCGAGAAACCAGCCGGTGTGGAACGCGGCCTCATCGAAGCGAAACAGGTACAGCAGCGCGGCGAACGTCAGGAAGTCGTAGACGGAGCTGATCGGCCCGGCGAGCACCATGAACCGGCGGATCAGGCTGATGTCCCAGCGCTGAGGGCGGCGCACGAAGGCGTCGTCGACGTGATCGGTCGGGATCGTGATCTGCGCGAGGTCGTAGAGGAAGTTGTTGAGCAGGATCTGCAGCGGCAGCATCGGCAGGAACGGCAGGAACAGCGCCGCGCCCGCCATGCTGAACATGTTGCCGAAGTTCGAGCTCGTGCCCATCAGCAGGTACTTGTGGACGTTCCCGAACGATCGCCGTCCCGCGACGATTCCCGCGTGCAACACGTCGAGCCGCCGCTCGAGCAGGATGATGTCCGAGGCCTCGCGCGCGACGTCCACCGCGCCGGCGGCCGAGACCCCGACGTCGGCGGCATGCAGCGAGGGAGCGTCGTTGATGCCGTCGCCGAGGTAGCCGACGACGTGACCGCCCGCCTTCAGCGCACGGACGATCCGGTGCTTCTGCGCGGGCGATACGCGCGCGAACACGCGGACCTCGTCGAGGATCCGGATCAGCGCGGCCTCGTCCATGCGCTCGACCTCGCTGCCGAGCACGATGCGGCCGCCGTCGAGGCCGACCTGCTCACAGATATGGCGCGTGACCAGCTCGTTGTCGCCGGTCAGGATCTTGATCGCGACACCGTCGTCCTCGAGCCTCGCGATCGTCTCGGAGATGCCCTCGAGCACGTGGTCGGCGAACGTGATGAACCCGACGAGCGTCAGCCCGCGCTCGTCCGCGATCGTGAATCCGTCGGGCGCGGCCACCGCGCGATACGCCACCGCGAGCACGCGGAACCCACGCGTGCTCGCGGCCCGATAGACCTCATCGCACCGCGCGATCGCGGCGGCGTCGAGGTCGTGGATCGCGCCGTCACGCTCGAACCGCGCGCACGCGGCGAGCACGCTCTCCGGCGCGCCCTTGGTGACCAGCAGGCGTTCGCCGGCGCGCGCGCACACGATCGACATCCGCCGCCGCTCGAAGTCGAACGGGATCTCGTCGGTCTTCACGTAGCCGGCGGTGCCCTCGACCTCGCGCGCGAGGATCGCCGCATCGAGCGGACTCTTGATCCCGGTCTCGAACCGGCTGTTGAGCTGCGCGAGCACCAGCGCGCGGTGCGATGGCGCACCCAGCGGATCGAGCGAAGCGTCGAGCGACATCGTCCCCGCGGTGAGCGTGCCGGTCTTGTCGCTGCACAGCACGTCGACGCTACCGAGGTTCTGGATCGCCGCGAGGTGCTTCACGATCACCTTCTCGCGCGCCATCCGCGTCGCACCCTGCGCGAGGGTCACCGTCATGATCATCGGCAGGAACTCGGGCGTGAGCCCGACGGCCAGCGCGACCGAGAACAGCACCGACTGCATCGCGTCCCGTCCGAGCGCGATGTTCATGACGAGGATGAACAGCACCAGGAACGTGACCGTGTGCAGGATCAGCATCCCGAACCTGCGCGTGCCGCGCTCGAACTCGGTCTCGTCCGGACGCTCGGCGAGCCGAGCGATGACGTCGCCGAACTCGGTCACAGCGCCGGTCGCGAACACGACCGCGGTCGCCGATCCGCTCACGATCGACGTGCCCAGGTAGACGAGGTCGGGCGCATCGGGGCCCAGGGTGGTGGGCGGCTCGCCGCTGACGCGCTTCTCGGCAGGGAGCGACTCGCCCGTCAGCGCGGCCTGCTGGACGTGGAGGTCATCGGCCTCGAGCAGCCGTGCATCTCCGGGGACGAGGTCACCGGCGGTCAGGCGTACGACATCACCGACGACGATCTCCGCGCGCTTGATCTCGTGCCACTCGCCGTCGCGCCGGACGCTCGCGGTCGGCGCGATCCGCGCCTGCAGCTTGCGGACGGCGCGCGTGGACCGCGACGTCTGCCAGACGTCGAGTCCCACGCCCATCAGCACCATCGCGCCGATGATCGCGGCTTCGATCGGCTCTCCGAGCACCGCGGACGCGGCCGCCGCGATCACGAGGATCACGATGAGGGGAGTGACGACCGACCGCACCCGGTCAGCGACACGGCGCCAGAGCGGCACGGCGGCGAGCTCGTTCGCGCCCGCGGCGCGCAGCCGGCGCGACGCCTCGCTCGAGGAGAGCCCCTCCGCGTTCGTCCCGAGCCGTGCGAGCAAGTCCGGCACCGACTCGCCCGGACGGTGTCCGTGCGGCAGGCCGTCCTTCGTCGAGCTCACGCCTCCGACGATCAGCAACCCACGTGCCGGTGTTCACCGGCGCTGGATCAGCCGATCACCCGGTTACGGCCTTCGCGCTTGGCCTTGTAGAGATTGTCGTCGGCGACCTTGATGAAGGCCGGCACGTCGACGTCCTCGCCCTCGACGCATGCGACGCCGACCGAGACGGTGACGGGGAACGAGTCGCCCTCGTACTCGAACGGCGTATCCGAGACGATCCGGCGGATCTGCTCGCCGAACGTGCGCGCGCCGCTGAGGTCGGTCTCGGGCAGCACCGCGGCGAACTCCTCGCCGCCGTAGCGCGCGAGCAGCTCCTCGCGGCGCACGCGCCCGAGCAAGCGCTTCGACATCTCGCGCAGCACGTAGTCGCCGGTGAGGTGCCCGTGCTTGTCGTTGATCTGCTTGAAGTGATCGATGTCGAACATCAGCAGCGACAGCGGGCGGCGATAGCGCGCGCAGCGGGCGATCTCGCGCTCGAGGAACTCGAGGAAGTAGCGCTTGTTGTGGGCGCCGGTCAGGGCGTCCACGATCGTCATCTTGTAGATCTCTTCGTGGTAGCTCGCCTCGACGCCGGAGCCCGAGAGGAACTTGAAGATCGCGGCGCCGATCTTCACGAAGTCGGCGTCGCGCAGCACGCTCTTGGTGACCGGGACGTCATTGACGTACGAGCCGTTCGTCGACTGAAGATCTTCGACGGACCAGCCGTCGCCCGAGCGAAACACCTTCGCGTGGCGGCGCGAGACGCTATCGCGATCGACCTGGATGTCGCAGTCCGCGCCGCGACCGAGCACGATCTCGTTGCGCGACAGCGGGAAGCGCTTTCCCATGTCCGGGCCCGGCGGATAGATGAGGACCAGACACGCCTCCCCCGCCTCCTTGGCCGGCTTGACGACCTGAACCTTGGTGATGCGGGTCTTCCACTCGCTCATGACTGCGGGACGTTGCGATCGATCTGACTCCAACGGTTCCGACCTGTCAATCAGCGCTCGGCTCCAAAGCAATGTATGCGGCGGTGTGATAAGCCGGCGACGTGACGGCGGCCGAACCGTTCGATCTCGTCGGCGATGACGACGTCGGGGTGGTGCTCGTGCACGGCTTCACCGGCACGCCGTACGAGATCCGCTACCTCGGCGAGCGGCTCGCGGAGGCGTCGTTCACGGTGAGCGCGCCGCGGTTGCCCGGGCACGGCACGTCGGTGAAGGACCTCGACCGCACGACGTGGGAGGACTGGGCCGCCGCCGTCGAGCGCACCTACGACGCGCTGCGCGCGCGCTGCCGCCGCGTCGCGGTCGTCGGGCAATCGCTCGGGGGGCTGCTCGCGCTCCACCTCGCGAGCCGGCGCGCCGACGTGGCGTGCGTCGCATCGCTCGCCGCGCCGCTGTGGCTCGAAGGGCTCGGCGGGCGGATGGCGCGGTGGACGGCGCCGCGCGGTCCGCTGTGCTGGATCCGGACGCTGCCCAAGCTCGGCGGCTCCGACCTCCGCGACCCGCAGGCGAAGGCGGACAACCCGAGCTACCGCTCGATCCCGACCCGCGCGCTGTCGCAGCTCGTCGAGTTCATGGCGGTCACGGACGAAGCGCTGCCGCGCGTGACGCAGCCGGTGCTCGTGGTGCACGCGACGCAGGACCACACCGCGCCGGTCGCGTGCGCGCACCGGATCGCCGAAAGAGCGCGTGCGCGCCGCGTGCGGATCTTGCCGCGCAGCTATCACCTCATCGCCGTCGACGTCGAGCGCGACATCGTCGCCTCCGAGGTCACGACGTTCTTGCGTACGGAAGGAGACCAGTCATGCGCCACGTGATCGCGATCGACCAGGGCACCACCGGATCCACCGTGCTCGTCCTCGACGAGCAGCTCCAGATCCGCGGCCGCGGCTACCAGGAGTTTCGCCAGATCTATCCGCGGCCGGGGTGGGTCGAGCACGATCCCGAGGACATCTGGAGCTCGGTGGTGTCCGCGCTCGGCGAGGCGTTGAAGGGCATCGCGCCGTCGTCGATCGCGGCGATCGGGATCACCAACCAGCGCGAGACCGCCGTGGTGTGGCATCGCAAGACGGGCGCGGCGGTGCACAACGCGATCGTGTGGCAGGACCGCCGCACCGCGGAGCGCTGCGCCGAGCTCAAGACCGCCGGCTACGAAGCTCGCGTCAAGCAGCTCACCGGCCTCACGATCGATCCGTACTTCTCGGGCACCAAGGTCGGCTGGCTGCTCCGCAACGTGGACGGGCTCGCCGCGCTCGCGCGCGAGGGAGCGATCGCGTTCGGCACGGTCGACTCGTTCTTGCTGTCGCGCCTCACCGACGGCGCCGTGCACGCGACCGACGTCACCAACGCCTCGCGCACGATGCTGATGGACCTCCACACGCTCGCGTGGAACGACGAGCTGTGCGAGCTGCTCGGCGTCCCGCGCGCGATGCTGCCGGCGATCGTGACCTCGTCGGGTACCGCGGGCGTGACGAAGGGCGTGCCCGGCCTGCCCGATGGCATCCCGATCGCGGGCCTCGCGGGAGATCAGCAGTCGGCGCTGTTCGGCCAGGCGTGCTTCACACCGGGTGACTCGAAGTGCACGTACGGCACCGGCGCGTTCATCCTGATGAACACCGGCGAGACGCCCGTCGCATCGAAGTCCGGCCTGCTCACCACCGTCGCGTGGAAGCTCGGACCGGCCCAGAGCTCGGAGCTGCGCTACGCGCTCGAGGGCAGCGCGTTCATCGCGGGCGCCGCGGTGCAGTGGCTGCGCGACGGCCTCGAGCTCATCAAGTCGGCGAAGGAGATCGAGGCGCTCGCGGGCTCGGTCCCCGACTCCGCCGGCGTGATCGTCGTCCCCGCGTTCGCCGGCCTCGGTGCGCCGCACTGGCGGCCCGACGGACGCGGCGCGATCACCGGCCTCACGCGCGGCACCACGCGCGCGCACATCGCGCGGGCGACGCTCGAGGGCATCGCGCTGCAGAACGTCGACATCCTGCGCGCGATGGAGCGCGACTCCGGCCGCACGCTCACGGTGCTCAAGGTCGACGGCGGCGCCTCGGCGAACGACCTGATGATGCAGTTCCAGAGCGACGTGCTGGGCGTCGAGATCTCGCGCCCCGAGATCGTCGACACCACCGCGCTCGGCGCCGCGTTCCTCGCCGGCCTCGGCACCGGCGTGTGGAGCGATCTTGACTCGGTCCGCACGACGTGGCGCGAGCAGCGCCGGTTCAAGCCGACCGCGGATCGCGCAGGCATCGACGATCACCTCCGCCGGTGGGACGCCGCCGTCGCGAAGGCCTGACGCGCAGCGATACCTACACGCAGCACGGGAAGCCCGGCGCGAAGGCGTCACATACGACTCCCGCGATCGCCACCTTCCCTCCCCTGGTCGATTCCACCAACAAATGGCGGGAGGCACCTGTGGATACGGCGATCACGATAAACAATTCAGCGAGTTAAGCATCGGCCCGAGGGTTGCTCCTAGGCTCCGCACCGGAGGGACTCATGGCGCTGCTCGCTACCCGCATCTCGAAGAAGCCCGCTGACTGGACCGACCGCGAGCTCCTCAAGTCCGTCCTGCGCAGCGACGCGCGCGGGTGGGCCGAGCTGATCCGCCGCTTCCGCCCCCTCATCTACCGGTGCATCACCAAGGTGACGCTGAAGTACTCCCCGTCGCTCGGCGCCGCCGACCTCGACGAGATCTACGCCGACGTGATGATGCAGCTCGTGCGCGACGACATGCACAAGCTCCGCATCTACAACCCGTCGCGCGGCACCAAGCTCGGCTCGTGGATCGGGATGATCTCGGTCAACGCCGCCTATGACTTCCTCCGCAGCGCCGGCCGCCGCCCGCTGCTCGACAAGGTCGACGGCTCGCTCGACCCGCACGAGGGCACGGCGTTCGGCGAGACCGATCGCACGCCGCTCGATCACCTGATCGAGAAGGAGCGCTGGGGTCACCTCAACGAGCTGCTCGCCGAGTTCACCGACAAGGACCGCACCTTCGTCGAGCTCTACTACCAGAAGGGCATGGAGGCCGACGAGATCGCGGCCGAGATGCAGATCAGCCTCAAGACGGTCTACTCGAAGAAGCACAAGATCCGCGCGCACCTCGTGCGCTGCCTGCAGGGCCTCGCGGGCGACAGCCCGATCGCGGACCTCGCGGTCGCGGCCGCGGCCGCCTGAGGATCGACTACCGCTCGAACTGCGCGTACGCGCGAATCACGGTCTTGCCATCGCGCTGCTCGGGCGCGGTGAGCATCAACGACTTCGCGTAGCCGGTGATGCCCTTCGTCGGTGACTCCAGGCGCGCGAGGATCGCGGCGACGTCCTGGTCGGAGCCGCCGAGCTCGAGCATGCACTGATCGCGGCGGCACTCGGTCGCGAGGAGCTTTGCGCTGGCGAGCGCGGGGATGCGCTTCGCGAGCTCGCGCTCGGTCGCGTCCGCCCACGTCGGATCGCGCTGCTGCGCCGCGAAGACCTGGGAGGGCTCGGGCGCACCGGACGATGCGGGGAGCGCGGGCGCGGGCGCGGGCTGCGGAAGTGAGGGCGCGGTAGGCGCGGCGATCGCGGCGCGTCCCCCCGAGCCGCTCTGAGTGCCGCTTCCCTGCGATCCCGTAGACTTGTCACGACACGCACCGAAGAGTGCAGCGATTCCGAGGACAAACGCGACGCGGGTGGCCGACACGAGGACGGAGCCTAGCACTTGCTGCACCGTCGCGCCCCGTGGCTAGATGACCCCTCCGTGAGCGATCCCGACGCGAGCAGCAGCACGAGCGCCGAGGCCGCGGGCCCGAAAGCCAACGAGCCGACGGCCCTGAATCCCACCGCACTGCCCGCAGCGAAGGTGGAGCGTCCGCGCGTCCGGATCGCGAATCGCGCCGACGGCGGCGTCTGGTACTGGATCGGCAAGCTCTACGGGTTCGCCGCGCTCGTGATCCTGGCGCTCGGGCTGGTGCTCGGGCTGTGGGTCCTCAAGTTCTTCCTGGTCGAGGCGCCACGCGTCTGTGACTCCGCGGAGCTCGCTCGCAACCCGAAGCAGTGCCTGCCCGATCTGCGGACGTACGCGAAGGTCGCGCCGGCGGTGTCGCGGATGTACGCGGCCGACGGCACGCTGCTCGGAGAGTTCGCGAAGGAGTGGCGGCAGATCGTGCCGTTCGAGCGGATGCCGCAGCGGCTGGTCGATGCGTTCCTCGCCGTCGAGGATCACGACTTCTACGGCCATCGCGGCATCTACTTCAAAGGCATCGCGCGCGCGGTGTGGGCGAACGTGACGGCGGGAGACTTCGCGCAGGGCGGCTCGACGATCACGCAACAGGTCGCCAAGCAGTTCCTCGGCGACGAGAAGTCGCTCGCGCGCAAGGGGAAGGAAGCGATCGTCGCCCGCCGACTCGAGGGCACCTACTCGAAGAAGGCGATCCTCTCCGTCTACCTCAACCACATCTATCTGGGCGCCGGGTCGTGGGGCGTCGGTGGCGCGGCGCAGCGTTACTTCCAGAAGTCGCTCGACGAGCTCACGCTCGCGGAGGCCGCGCTGATCGCGGGGCTCGCGAAGGCGCCGAGCGCGTACTCGCCGATCCGCAGCCCGAAGCTCGCGATCGAGCGGCGCAACGTCGTGCTCGACAAGATGCAGAGCTACGGCTTCGCCACGGCCGAGGACGTCGCGAAGGCCAGGGCCGAGCCGCTGACGCTGAAGCTGTACAAGGACGTGTTCCCGGATCGCATGCCGTACTACGCGGAGTGGGTCCGCACGTACGTGCAGAAGCAGTACACGACCACGCGGGTCGAGGACGGCAAGACCATCGAGGGTGACGCGCTGTACGAGCGCGGGCTCACCGTCGAGACCGCCGCCGAGCCGACGTGGGAAGCCGCGGCGTACGCGAACACCGACTTCGGCGCGCACCACCAGGACAAGCGCCAGGGCTGGCGCGGCCCCGAGTGGCGCGTCGACGGGCCCGCGCGCGACATGGTGCTCGCGCGGCAGAAGCTGCTGTACGGCGACGGGCCGCTGGTCCCCGAGAAGCGCTACCTCGCCATCGTCGACAAGGTGACTGGCGATGAAGCGGAGGTGCTGATCGGCGATCGCCGGCTGAAGCTGCCGCTGCGCAACATGCGGTGGGCGTCGAAGTGGCAGCCCGGCAACGCCGAGAACGACCTCACCGTCGACAGCGTTCGCACCGTGCTCAAGCCGGGCTACGTGGTGTGGGTCAAGCGCGAGATCCGCACGCTCGGGCGCTACCGCGACTGGCACTTCCCCGACACCAAGAACCCGCAGTGGCGGGTCAGCGACAAGCAGGAGGACTGGGACGCCAAGCACCCCGACGTCGTCGCGCTCGAGCAGGTGCCGCATCCGCAGATGTCGATCTTCACCGCGGATCACCACAACGCGTACGTCGTGACGATGACCGGCGGGTACGACTTCGATCGCTCGGTGTTCAACCGCGCGGTGCAGGCGTGCCGGCAGCCGGGCTCGACCTACAAGCCGATCTACTACGCGCTCGGCCTCGATCAGGGCTACGGCTTCGACACGGTGCTCAACGACGTCGTGAAGACGATCGTCGACCCCGACACGGGCGAGGAGTGGACGCCCAACAACCTCGGCGACACGATGGACGGCGACGTCACCCTCGAGTACGCGCTGGTGTTCTCGAAGAACATCCCGTCCGTCGATCTGTTCCAGCGGCTCGGCGCGAAGAACGTCGAGGACTGGGCACGCCGCATGGGCTTCACCACGAAGATCTTCGCCGATGACGCGCTCGCGCTCGGCGCGTCGTGCAGCAAGCTCGACGAGATGGCCCGCGCGTTCACCGTGTTCGCGCGGCTCGGCAAGTGGTGGCCGCGGCCCGGCAAGGAGAAGAACTGGGTCTACGTGCGGCGGATCCTCGACCGCGACGGCAACACCATCGAGGACAACACGTTCCCCGAGGACCCGCAGCTCGCCGCGAGTGACCGCTTCGATCGGTTCGCCGCCACGGCGGGCAACGTCGCGCCCGAGGCGATCTCGCCGCGCACGGCCTACTTGATGACGCGTCTCCTCGCGCACGAGGTGATCTACGGCTTCGCGAACGTGCTGCGCGCGACGCAGGTCAACGCGGCGGGCAAGACCGGCACGTCGAGCGACACGCACGACACGCTGTTCATCGCGTACACGTCGAAGTTCACGACGCTGACGTGGATGGGCGATGACAAGAAGGAGCGCGCGCTCGGCAAGAACGACGCCGCGTACATGACCGTGGTGCCGCTGTGGTCGCGCTACATGTACGAAGCGGCGAAGAGCTATCCGAACCCGACGATCCCGTGGGAGGTCCCGCCGGGCGTCAACCCGAAGGACCGCGGCGATCACAGCAAGGGCACGAAGGGTCCGCAGATGGACCTCATCTTCCGCTCGCCCAAGAAGCCGCCGGAAGGCGACGACGCCGAACGCCCACCCGTCTAGTGGCCGCCTGCGCATAGATCGTCGCGCGGTGCTCGTGCGTCGCTGATCGTCGCGTTCGCGAAGGCCAAGGACGATGCCGCGATCGCGAAGGTGCTCGCGGCGCACGTGCGCAAGGGCCGGGCGAGCTACGTCGACTTCCCCCAGATCGCGCTGTTCCTCGCGCGCACGCCGTCGGTGGTGAAGACGCTGAGCCGCGCCGACGCGAAGGCGATGTTGCGTGACCTGTCGCGCCACCCACGCGCGAAGGACAACGCGAAGAAGGCGCTCGCCACCCGCGCGAAGTGATCCGGCGAGCGACCCTCACTCGATCGGCAGCAGGCCGTGGCCGCGATG
>DATLHR010000638.1:0-6018 GCA_035539815.1 Kofleriaceae bacterium | reverse complement strand
AGCTTGTACTGATCGACGTCGGTGTCGGGCTCGATCCGCCCGCGCACGGTCGCGCCGAGCGCCAGCGATGTGGCGACGTCCTCCCCGTCGTTGGGCTCGATCTCGTCGATCGTCGCGGCTCCGGCCGCATCAACGAGCATGGGCTGCGTCACGACCTCGACGGGCGCCGCATCACCCGAACGCTTCTGACGGGCCTTGTTGCCACACGCTCCCACCGCGACCGCTGCGAGCGAGAGCACGAGCGCGACCCGCCTGGACATCACGCCACCTTGGACTTCTCGGCGAGGCCCGCGAGGAACTCGGCCGAGGACACGACCTGCCCGCCGACGCGGATCTCGCCCTTCATCTTGAAGATCTTCCCCTTGCGCAGCGGCACCACCTCGATGTGGAGCTGGTCGCCGGGGGTCACGGCCTTGCGGAACTTCACCGCGTCGATCGCCATGAACAGCATCACGTGCGTCGCCGGATCGAACGCGACCATGCGCGACGCGAGGATGCCGCCGGCCTGCGCCATCGCTTCGATCTGCAGCACGCCCGGCATCACCGGCACGCCCGGGAAGTGGCCCTGGAAGTAGGGCTCGTTGAAGGTCACGTTCTTGAGCGCGACGATGCGCTCGTCGCTCAGCTCGAGCACGCGATCGATCAACAGGAACGGGTAACGATGTGGGAGCAGCCCCAGGATCTGCTCAGCCTTCATCACCGACTCGCTCGCGGGCCGCTCGGACATGCGGCCTTGTTATCACATGACCGCGCCGGTCATTTCATTTCGGCGTTCAGCTTCGCCGTCAGATCGACCGCCGGGTCGGCCCACACCGTCGCGCTCTCGTCGACGATCAGATGCACGCCCTCGGCCTTCGCGATCTTCGCGATCAGCGGCTCGGCCTGCTTGAGCAGGCCCTGGATCAGCTTGGTGCGGTCCGCCGCGAGCTCGCGCTCGAGCTTCACATAGGTCTGCTGCAGATCGACGAACTGCTTCTCGAGCTCGGCTGCCTTATGCGCGAAGGCGTCGGGCTTGAGGATGGCCTTCTGCTTCTGGAGGTCCGCGTCGGCCTTCTTGAGCGCGTCCTGGCGCTTGTCGAGCTCGGTCTGCTTCGCCTTGCGGGTCTTCTCGAACGCGTCGTTCGCGCGCTTGCCCGCGGGGGTCGTCGACAGGGTCTGCTCGATGTTGATGACGCCGATCTTCGGGTTGGCAGGGACCGCGCTGCCGGCGAGACCGGAGAGCAGCGGCGAGACCATCAGACCCAGACCCAACGTGCCAAGTGCGAGATAACGCTTCATGGATAACCTCGGCGGATAGATACGACGAGTTCGACGTGCCACCAAGCGCGTTGTTCAAAGCGCCGGAGTGACGGTTCTAGAAGAAGTTACCGATCGTGAACTCGAATACGAGCGGGTCCTCACCGGGCTGTGCGTCGAGCGGGATGCCCCACTCGAACCGCAGCGGACCGATCGGTGAGAACCAGCGGAATCCGAATCCCACCGACTTGCGGATGCCGTGGATGATCGAGTCCGGGAACCGGAAGCACGGGTCGAACTTGATCGAGGTCGTCGAGTTCTGGCGCTGGAGGCCCGAGCAGTAACGATCCTCGAGGTTGTACGCATTACCCATGTCGTAGAATACGACGCCCGAGATGCCGACCTTCTTGAACAGCGGGAACTCGATCTCGCTGTTCCAGATGATCTGCATGTTGCCTCCGAGCGGCAGCGTGCGGAGCTGCGAGCCGACATCGCCCGGTTGCTGCACGAGCAGCTGCGGACCGAGCGAGCGCGGCGCGTATCCACGGACGTCGTAGATGCCACCGACGAGGTAACGCTCGGAGATCGGCACGCCGAGCGGATCGGTCGACGTGGTCACGCCGAGCTCGGCGTTGATCTTGAGGACGAACGGCCCCCACAGCTGGCGGTAGTGGCGCGCGAACCCGCCCCAGCGCACGAACCTGTTCTCGGAGCCCGTGTACTGGCTCGCGTACTCGGCGAACACGGTGTGGTACCAGCCACCGGTCGGGAACAGGCGGTTGTTGCGCGAGTCCCACGACATCGAGGCGCGCAGCGAGCTCGTGATGCCGCCGCGGAAGAGGTTCGCGACACTCGTCGCTTCGATCGGCACGCTGGTCGCGCCGAGGTTGGTGATGCCACCAGAGCCGGTGGTGATGCTGACGTCCTCGAGCTTGTAGGTGAGGAACGCGCGCGCCTCGTACGAGAGCGGGTAGCCCCACGTCAGCGTGCCACCCGAAGCGTTGCGGTAGAACGAGCCGAAGCCACGGCTCTGGTTGTAGAGGTCGAACGCGAACGTCCACTGCGTGTCGAGGAAGTACGGCTCGACGAAGCGCAGCAGGAATAGCTGGCGGAGGCTCGAGATCTGCGCCTGCAGCGCGAGCGTCTGCCCGCGGCCGAACAGGTTGTTCTGGGAGATCTGGGCCTGCGCGATGAAGTTCTCGACCGACGAGAAGCCGGCACCGATCTGGAACGTGCCGGTCGGGCGCTCCGTGACCTCGACGTTGACCTCGACGAACTCGTCGGAGCTGCCGCGCTTGGTCGAGACGACCACGTTCTCGAAGAAGCCGAGCGCGGTGATGCGGCGCTTGCTGATCTCGAGGTTGGTGTTGTTGAACATCTCGCCCTCGGAGATCTTCATCTCGCGGCGGATCACCTTGTCGCGGGTCTTCGAGTTGCCGCGGATGTTGATGCGCTCGAAGTAGGCGCGCTTGCCGCGCGCGACCTCGAACGTCAGGTTGATCCGCTTGTTCGGCAGATCGACCTTGGTGAGCGGCAGGACGTTCGCGTACGCGTAGCCCTGGTCCTGATAGTACGCGGACAGCTTCTCGCGATCCTCGGCGATCACGGTGCGAGAGAACTTGTCGCCCGGGCGCAACTTCACCCGCTTCGCATTCTCGTCGGCGGAGCCGATGAGGTCGCCCTTGAAGCTGACAGATCCGATGGTGAACACCGGGCCCTCGTCGACCGGAATCGAGAGGTACATGTACTTCTTGTCGCGCGACAGCCGGAGCTGCGGCGTGCCCACCTTCACGTTCGCGTAGCCGCGATCCCAGTAGTACGCGGACACGAGCAACAGGTCGCGCTCGAACGCCTCCTGGCTGTACGTGCCGGAGTCGTTGAGGAACGACAGCGAATCCTGGCGTCGCGTCGCGATCGCACCGCGCAGCTCGTCATCGCTGATCGCCGCGTTGCCGATGAACTGGACGTCGCGGATCAGGACCTTCGCCTTCTCGTCGATGGTGAACCACACATCGACCTCGGCCTCGTTCGCGGTCTTGATCTCCCAGTCGACGGTGGCGAGGTAGTAGCCCTTCTGGACGTAGAGCTCCGCGATCTTGTCGCGGTTCTTCTTCACCTTGCTGATGTCGACGATCGCGTCGAGCTCGAGATCGAGCACCTCGTTGATCTTGTCGAGCCCGACCTCGCTGTTCCCGGCGATGAGGATCTTGCGGATCGACGGCTTCTCCTTGACCGCGAAGGTGAGGATGACGCCGCCGGCGTTGGTGACCTCGGCCTCGACGTCGATGTCGGCGAAGAAGCCCATCTTCCACATCGCGCGGATGTCCTCGCGCAGCTTCGAGGCCGACAGCAGCGTGCCCTCCTTGGACAGCAGCTGGACGCGGATCGCGTCGTTCTCGACCTTGCGGTTGCCGCGGAACTGCACCTGCTCGATCGGACGCCCCTCGAGGTTGAGCGGCGCACCATTCGGCGCGGGAGCAGGCGTGGACGCCGGCGCCGGCGCGGGCTGCGCCCACGCCACATGCGCCGCGCAGACGAGCACGAGGAGCACGGTCGCAAGTCCGCCCAAGGCGGTGCGGAGGTTGATCGACGCTCGTACGATCGACCGTAGGGCAGCCTTCACGACGCGGCTCCTTCGCTCTCTTCCACCAGCCGGCCGCCATCCACCATGCGTAGGCGGCGCGGCATCAAGCTCGCGAGCTCGGGGTTATGCGTGACCACGAGCAGCGTCGAGCCGCGCTCGCGGTTGAGCTCGAGGAACAGCTCGTGGATCGCCTCGCCCGTCGAACGATCGAGGTTGCCCGTCGGCTCGTCCGCCAGCAGCAGCGACGGCCCGAGCACCATGGCGCGCGCCAGCGCCACGCGCTGCTGCTCGCCACCCGACAGCTCGCTCGGCCGGTGGGTCAACCGATGCGTGAGCCCGACGCGCCCGAGGATGTCGCGCGCGAGCGTCCGCGCGCGCTCGATGGGAATACGCTGGATCAGTGCCGGCATCATCACGTTCTCGAGCGCCGTGAACTCCGGCAGCAAGTGATGGAACTGGAACACGAACCCGATCCGCCGGTTGCGAAACTCGGCCAGCCGGCTCGGGCTCATCGTGGTGAGCTCCTCGCCGTCGAACTTGATCGACCCCGACGTGGGCAGATCCAGGGTCCCCAGGATCTGCAGGAACGTCGACTTTCCGACCCCCGACGCCCCGACGACGGCCACCATGTCCCCCGACGCGAGCGTCAGATCGATGTCCCACAGGATCTGCAGGGCGGTGCCGCTGTGCTGGTACGCCTTGCCCAGCTTGCTGACCTCGATCCGTGCGCCGTGGCCACGTCCCTCGACGATGGGAAGCGACGCGATCGCGGGCTCGAGTCCTCCCCTGTTCGGTGCGGTATCGGTCCGCTCGGCGCGCTCGTCTGTCACGGGATTCTCTAAGGGGCGCAGGAACTTACTCAGCAGCCCTGCAGGTGTCAACGCGGGTTGGGACCATTGCCGAGCTGCAATGGTTGCCTCGCGCTGACAGCGATCCCTAGAGACCCACGGTGAACCCGAGCATCCACATGCCAATCCCCGCACCCTCATTCATGAAGTAGTCACCTTCGAACGTCGCGCGGTAATGCGTGTAGTCGACGAACACGGATACCCCACGCGTCGGACCGAGCTTGAACCGGAACTCCGCGCCAACTCCGAGGAGCACACCAGTGCCGGACGTGTTGTGGGTGCTTGCGCCCTCGCGCTCGTGCGAGAGCCAGGAGTGATGCGCGCCGAGCTTACCGAATACCTCGAAGCCGTCGCCAAGCGGGTAACTGTACTTGGCCGCGAGACCGAGCTCCATCGCGTCGAGAAGCCCCCTCGCATTCGGGTTTGCGTACGTGAGCGACTGGCCAGTCAGGGAGGCCTCTACCGCCAGCGTGCCGACGCGCAGTCCATTGAAACCATATCCACCCAGGAGCCGCGCGCTTCGGCTGCCCGAGCTCGTCCACTGGATATCGCTGACGTTGGCCTCGGGGCCAACGCCGAGTCCGACATACGTGCCGGCTGACGCGGCCCCCGTGGTTGCGAGCAGGACGGACCCGACGAGAATCGCGCGCTTCATGGTGGTCATCGCCGAGCATCTCGCGTGCCATCGGCACGGGCTCCCACAAGTGCGCGGATCCAGTTGCGCGAACCACCTGGTGGTTGATGGATTTTCACGCTTTCAGGACACTAGTGACGCATTCCTGCCGCGGGCCGCACGCGCGCCGCCAGCAATGCCGGGTACAGCGTAGCGAGGATCGAGATCACGACACCCGCGATGGCGGCCGCGACGACCGAGCTGGCCTCGACGTGAACCGGGAGTCGGTCGATGTAATAGACGTCGGGGTTGAGCGGGATGCCGTAGCGCTTGCCCGCCCAGCAGCCGAGGAGGCCCGTGGCGACGCCCAGGACGGTGCCGATGACGCCGATCATGAGGCCCTGGATCGCGAACAGCTGGGTGACCGCGAAGTCCGAGGCGCCGAGGGTCTTGAGCAGCGCGATCTCGCGGGCCTTCTCGACGACGACCATGATGAGGTTGCCGACGATCGAGAACGACGCGACCAGGATCACGATGCCGAGGACGATGAACATGCCGATCTTTTCGATCGACAGCGCCGCGAACAGGCTGCGGTTGAGCTCGCGCCAGTCGGCGACGCGGTAGCCCGGGCCGAGCGCCTGGCGGATGAGCCCGGGCGAGGTGTTGGTCGGGACGAAGCGACCCGTGTCGTCGGGGTCGGCGATGCGGACCTCGATGCCGTCGATCTCTTCGCCGCG
>DATLHR010000637.1:0-25115 GCA_035539815.1 Kofleriaceae bacterium | reverse complement strand
CTGCTCGAGCTCCTCGTCGTCCCGGCACTTCAGGCGCGCGTGGCATTCGGCCTGGGTCTCGGTCTTCTTGCACTCGACGCTCTGCGCGCTCGCGAGCTCGCTGCTCGCGAACAGCAAGAGCAGCGCGACCTGAAAACGACGACTGGTGATCACGTCGGTACTCCTTAGTTCTTGGCGCAGGCTGCGAGCGCGGCGCGCTCGGCCGCACACTTCTCGTGGCGATCCGCGAGGACACCGAGGTCCTTCATCGACCACACCTTATCGTTCAACGTCATGCACAGCTGTTTCTCGAAGCAGTCGTAGACCGCGAGCTGCTGGTCGCCGCAGCCGCGCTCGGCCTGCTCCTGCGTCGCCTGCGTGCAGGCGGCGGCGATCTTCTCGACGTGCTTCGCCTTGTCGCCGCACAGCTTCGCGAGCCGCTCGCAACGGTCGCCGGAAGCGCCCGCGTTCGAGCCCGACGTGGAGGCAGCCTGCTGCGAGGCCTTCTCCGTATCGCCGCACGCAGCCCAGAGAGATGCGATCAGGGCGACGGCCCCGCATGCAAGGTGCCCTCGAGCCATGTAGGGGTTGTAACGCAGCGGTCCCGCGGACTTCCACTTGGTTTCACACCACGCTTGTGAACGCCGGTTGATACGTGCGGCACGGCCGCGACCACGATGCGGCCACTTGCGCCGTGGCACCTGCCTCGCAGTACCGGGAGCCATCGACTCCTCGCTGCCGGATCTTGACGGACGGCCACGCAGCAAGGGGGGCCACCGAGGCATGGTGCCTCGGTGGCTTTGTTTTTTCGGGCCTCGCCCTGGAGCCACGCGTGCTCGCTGCTAGTGTCCCTACATGCGCGCACGCTTCGCTCCGGTGCTGGCTCTCGCCCTCGCGGCGTGCGGTGGCCCTGCGGGTCCGTCCTCGCCGGCCGCCGACGGCGTTCGCGCGTACGTCCGTGCACTCAAGGCCGATGACCCCCGCGGAGCCTACAAGCTGCTGTCGTCGGAGACGCGGCGCAAGATCAGCTACGACGAGTTCGCGCTGCAGTGGAAGCAGGCCGACAAGGAGCGCCAGTGGCAGCTGCAGAAGCTCGAGGAGAGCCTGCAGGTCAACCGCGACGTCGGCGAGCGCGCGGTGATCTCGTTCTCCGATGGCAAGCTCGTCCAGCTCGAGCGCGAGGGCACCGCGTGGCGCCTGGAGTCCGAGCTGGTGAGCCGCTCGCGCGCGAAGCGGCCGCGCGACGCGATCCGGCTGTTCGCGGATGCGATCGCCCAGCGCGACATCAACGCGGCGCTCGGGGTGCTCACCCAGCGCCGGCGCGAGGGACTGACCAAGCAGGTCGAGGGCTTCGTCGCCGGCATCGGCAAGCGCATCAACGACCGCATCGACGAGTACGGCACCGACCGCGCCGAGCTGCGCTGGGACGAGAACGGCATCCGCTACCGGATCATCCTGCGCAAGGAGGAGGACGAGTGGCGCGTCGACGACATCTCGATCCGCCCCGCCCCCAAGGACGAGGAAGCCGACGTCCCGCCGGGCGACGAGGATGATTTCTAGCGATTTCGTGTCACCTCGGGGCCGGTAGCTGCAAGGAGTGGCGATGACACCGATTGCCACGGATCAAGAGCTGATCGAAGCATGCCGAGCCGGCCAGCTCGGAGCCTTCGCCCAGCTGGTCGAGCGCTACCAGAACCTCGTGTGTGCCGTCGCGTTCAGCGCGACCGGCGACCGCGGCCTCAGCGAGGACGTCGGCCAGGAGACGTTCGTCGCCGCGTGGAAGGCGCTGCCCTCGCTCGAGGACCCCACGAAGCTGCGCGGCTGGCTGTGCCAGACCGCGCGCAACGTCAGCAAGATGGCGTTGCGCAAGCGCCGGCGCGAGGTCCCGGTCGACGATGCCGCCCTCGAGCACGCGTCGGACGAGGCATCCGCGCTCGACGGCGTGGTGACGCGCGAGCAAGCGGCGCTCGTGCAGCGCGCGCTCGCCGAGATCCCGGAGACCTACCGCGAGCCGCTGGTGCTGTTCTATCGCGAGGACCAGTCGATCAAGCAGGTCGCCGACGGGCTGGGCCTCACCGAGGACGCCGTGAAGCAGCGGCTATCGCGCGGCCGGCAATCGCTGAAGCAAGAGATCGTCGAGGTGTTCGAGCACGCGCTCACCAGCACGCGGCCGCGCAAGGCGTTCGCCGTGGGCGTGCTCGCGATCATCGGCGCGCAGCTCGGCACGTCGACGGCGATGGCTGCCAACGGTGCACGTGCCCCCAAGGGCTCGGGCGGTTGGAGCGGATGGAAGCTCGGGCTCGTCGGGCTCGTCGCCGGCGCGGTGATGATCGGCGCGATCGTCGCCGCGATGTCGCTGCGCAGCCGCGAGCCGGCGCGCGATGGAGCGGCCGTCGCGCCCCCGACCGAGAAGGCGCAGCGTCCACCACTTCGCCAAGGACCGCGAGGTGCGCCGCCCGTCGGTGCGGCTGCGCTACCCGCTGCCACCATCGAGGAGCTCGACCGCAGCCTCGACCCGAAGCATCCGCAGGTGATCGTGGAGGTGCTCGACGTGCTCGGCGGCCCGATCGCCGGTGCCGAGGTGCTCGAAGCCGACAAGCCCGTCGGGCAGACCGACGAGCGCGGTGTGCTGGTGCTCGCGCGCGCGCCGGCCCAGGTGTCCGACATCCAGACGTTCCGCGTGCGCGCGAGCGGCTACGCCGGCGAGCAGCTCACGTACTCGGGGTTCGGCCGGATGACGATCCGGCTCGTGCCCGAGAGCACGATCAGCGGCACGGTCATCGACGCGCGCACGCGCTCGCCGGTGCCGAACGTCCGCGTGTTCGCGCGCGACCTCGAGCCCGTCACGACCGATGCTGCGGGCGCATTCGTATTCGACCGTATGCGGCCGGGGCGCTACGGACTGCGTGCGACCGGGCCGGGGTTGGCGTCCACGCGCGAGACGCAGGTCGACGTCGGTCTTCACTACAACGAGACCGGCGTGGCGCTCGAGGTCGAGCGTGGCTACACGATCGAAGGGCGCGTGATCGTTCCGCGCGGTGCGCTGCCTGCGAACCTCGAGATCGCAGGCGGTCCGCTCGATGTACCGGTCGGGTCCGATGGACGCTTTCGCATCGACGGTGTTGCGCCGGGCACGTACAAGCTCGCCACCACGACGTCGCTGTCCGAGCGCACGTCCGTGACCGTGGTCGATCGCGACGTGCAGGTCGAGCTGTCCCTCGCGGCGACCCACACGCTCGACGTCGTCGCGACCGGCGCTGACGGCGCGCCCGCCGCCGGCGTCGAGATCAACGGCGAGCAAGGTGGTCTCGACGACTTGCGTGGCCTGCGCTCTGGGCGCTGCACCACCGATGCGAGCGGCCGGTGCCGGATCACCGGGTTGTGGCCGGGCACGGTGCATAGCCTCCGCCCGAAGGTGCCCGGCGTCGCGGCGCGTGAGGTCGTCGTGCCGAGCAGCGAGGTCGTGCGGTTCGAGCTACCACCGCTCGGCGGCATCGCCGGTGTCGTCGTCGACGCCGCCGGTCGGCCGCTCCCATGGAGGATCATCACCGCCACGCTCGCTGGCGGCGAGCGTCCGATCGGTCCCGTGATCAGCGATGCGACCGGACGGTTCCTGTTCGCCGCGCTGCCCCCTGGAGCGTACTCCGTCGACGTGTACGGCTACGACAACCGCTCGTTCATGGCGTACCTCACCGACCGTACGAAGCAGCCGATCGGGCACGCCGCGCTCGACCTCGCGGGCGGTGCACTGGTCACCGACGTGCGGATCGCGACCACGTTCGTCGAGTCCAGCCTGACCGGCACCGTGACCACCGACGACGGCAAGCCAGTCGCGGGCGCGCTGGTGAGTCTGGCGATCGAGAGCCCGCGCGTGCATCGCACCCAGCCCGGCAGCGGGCTCGCGACGTCGGTCACCGACGAGCGCGGCGCGTTCACGTTCGCGCACCTCGACGGGACGAAGACCTACGACGTGTGGGGGCAGGGACCGAACGGCGAGCAGGGCCGCCGGCGTCAGCTGCCTCTCGATGGCGCACCGCTGTCACTCGCGATCCGCGCCGCCGCCGAGCTCCGCATCACCGTCACCGGCGCCGCCAACAACGCGCTCGTCGACGTCGTGATCGAGAACGCCGACGGTGAGCGCGACACGGCGAACCTATTGCCAGTGACCGGTCCGCGGATCCCGGATGCGAACGTGGCGAGATTCGTCGGCCTGCGTGCGGGGACCTGGAAGATCACGGTCACGCAGCGCGACACGACCAAGACCAGCTCCGTCGTCGTCCCCGAAGCGGGACAAGCGCGCGTCTCCGTCGAGCTTCCGAGCAGCTGAGACAGCGACACGACGCCCGGATCGCTGCGGTCTGCATCCAGCACGATGTGGCCGAGCTGTGGACGACGAATCGCGACTTCAGCCGATTCATCGGCCTCCGCTACCGCGTCGAGCGCCGCGGTCGGCCACGCGGCGAAGCTCGAGCGCTATAGCCGCGCGCGGGTCACTCGCGCTTCCGGCCGAAGCTGCCGAAGAACGGGAGGTAGTGGCGAAGGCCGCGCGGCTTCTCCTGCTTCTTGTCCGCGATCGGCAGCTCGATCCGCGGCGTCTCCTCGCCGAGGATCTCGGCGAGCGGCGTCGCCTCCGACGCATCCTGCTGGACCGGCCCGCGCGTCGCGACGCGGATCTCGCTCACCGACTTCGCGAGCACGGTGTGGAGGTCCTTGCGCAGCTGGACCTTCTTGAGCGTGGTGCCGATCTGTCGCGCCATCTCGCGCGCCGACGGGAACCGCGTGTCGACGCTCGCCGACAGCGCGCGGTTGATGATCTGCGTGAACTGCGGCGGCACGTCGGGCCGCAGCGGCCGCAGCGGCTGCACGATGCAGTCGCGCAGCCGGCAGTACGTCTCGTAGTCGGTCGCGCCGTCGAACAGCTTGCGACCGACGAGCGCCTCCCACAGCACCGAGCCGGTCGCGAACTGATCCGACGCGGGCAGCGGCCGCCCCCCCGCGACGATCTCCGGCGCGAGATACGACATCTTGCCCTTCACGATGCCGGGCTCCGTCAGCTCCTGACTGCGGTCGGGCGCGAGCACGAGCCCGAAGTCGATGAGCTTCACCATGCCGCGCGTGGTCAGCAGCACGTTGTGCGGCGACACGTCACGATGCACGACCGGCAGCGGGCGACCGTCGGCGCCGACGCGCTCGTGCGCCGCCGCGAGCCCGCGCAGGATGCCGACGCCGACGGCGGCGACCAGCTCCCAGCGGGTGTGCTCGTTCCGCGCCGCATGCCACTTGATCCAGGTGCCGAGGTCGATGCCCTCGATCCACTCGAGCACCATGTAGTAGTTGCCGCGGTCGTGAACGAAGTCATGGATCTCGGCGACGTTCGGAGACTGGAGGGACGAACCGACGCGCGCCTCCTCGACGAACATCGCGACGTACTGGGTTTGGGATGCCAGCGACGCGTGCATCTGCTTCACCGCGACTTCGCGCACGAAGCCGGAGTCGCCGCGCACGCGGCCGCGCCACACGTCGGCCATCCCGCCGCGGCCCGCGACTTCGACCAGCTCGTAGCGGCCGCCGACGATCATTCCTGCACGCGGCTCCTCGGCCATGGTGGGTGATCATCGCATACAACGCGCCACGATTCCGAGCGGGCGATGCGGGATTCCCCGACGAGGTCACCCTCGACGCGCATCACGAGGAAACAGCCAGAAGTGATAGGCTCGATCGCGATGGACCACAGCGCTGGCTATCGGCGGTTCGTCGAGGTTGTCGGCCGTGATGACTTCGCGCTCGATCAAGCAGCACTGCTGATCGGGTCATGGGACTACCCGGAGCGCGATCTCGAGGACTATCGCGCGCGCCTCGACGAGCTCGCGGAGCAGGTCGCGCCGGACGTCGCGCGCGCGACCAACGGCATCGGGCGTGCGCGCGCGATCAGCGACTTCTTGTTCGAGCGGCTCGGGTTCAGCGGAAATCATGACGACTACTACGACCCGCGCAACAGCTTTCTGTGCGACGTCATCGATCGCCGCGTGGGCATCCCGATCTCGCTCTCGGTGGTCTATCTCGAGGTCGCGCGTCGCGTCGGCGTGCTCGCGCAGGGTGTGAACTTCCCCGGCCACTTCCTCGTGCGCGTCGCGATCGAGGATGCGTGGCTGTTCCTCGATCCGTACTCGGGCGGCAAGACGCTCACGCCCGCGGACCTCGAGACGCTGCTGCGCAAGACGACCACGCCGGACGCCGTGCTCGAGCCGAGCGTGATCGCCGCGGCGACCAAGCGCCAGATCCTGTCGCGCATGCTGGTCAACCTCGCCGGCATCTACGGCCGCCACGGCGACCTGCCGCGCTCGCTCGACGTGCTCGAGCGCCTCGCCGTCCTCGAGCCCGCGAACCCGCGCATCGCCCGCGATCTGACGCAGCTGCGCGAGCGGGTCGACGGGCTCAATTGATTTAAGCGGCTTTAAGCGGCTTTAAGCGGCTTACCTCGCTGCCGATCACGACAGTGCCGGCATGCGCTTCGCCGTCCTCCTCGCCCTCGCCGCGTGCTCGACCTCCGGACCGTCGGGATCGCCGCCGTTTCAGCTCGACCTCGACTACGACTCGGTGGTCGCGTCGGCCGATGTCTCGATCCTCTACCCGATCACCGCCGCGACCGACCGCGACCAGCTGATCGCGCCCACCGAGGCGGGCAGGTACGGCCAGCTGCTCGCCGCGGACATCACGCCCGCGCCCTTCGGCTCCGCGGGCGACGGCGGCGGTCTCGGCTACTACGACGACCTGCGCCTTGTGTCGCTGCGTCTCGATCCGTGCTCGGCACGCGGCGGGTGCAGCCCCGAGGTGCGATTGATCTATCAGCCGGTGCTGCTCGACACCGACGTCGTCGACGGCGCGGTCCACGTGTTCTACGCGCTGCCCGCCGACGAGCTCCGCCTGATGCTCGAGCAGATCCTCACGCTCAAGAAGGCGCACGGCGCGGGCGTCGCGTACCCCGACGCGCTCGGCCCGCATCCTGTCCTCGCCGCGACCGGCCTCGAGGGTCCGTTCGCGGAGGGCCTGCGCGCCGTGCTGCTCGACCACCTCGGCACCGACCGCGTCGTGCGCGTCACGATGATGCAGCACGCGTTCCTCGACGGACACATCTGGGTGTTCGCCCAGCTCGATCGCGGCGCCGCGGGCTTGGTCGCGCACACGATCATCGACCTCGGAGCACAGCGCCAGGAGATCCAGGGCGCGGGCGCCACCGACCCGCTGTTCCTGGGCGGCATCTATCCCTCGGCGCAGGCCACCCCGTCGGTGCCGGAGCTCGAGGCGCTCGCCTCCGAGTTCCGGCCCGAGCAGCCGACGCCCGAGCTCGAGGTGGCGTTCGGCAAGGCGATCGAGGTGCAGCACCCCGACCTGCACTCGTCGGAGGACACCGACTGCGGCTCGTGCCACATCGCCGAGGGCGCGCGCCGTGCGGGCGAGGCGTACGGCTTCACGCCGATGGGCGAATTCACGAGCGCGCGCAGCCTGGCCTATGTCCGCGACAGTCTGCCACTCACCAACTTCCACGCATTCGGCTATCTCGGAACCGCGGTTTCCATCATGCAGCGCACCGCGAACGAGAGCGCGGTCGTCGCGGATCGCATGCAAGCGGACCTTGCGCCCTAGCCCGCCGCGGTAGACTCGGCGCGATGTCAGCGCCGTCCGGCCCACCCAAGCCGCGTGAAGTGTTCTCGCCCGAGTCGGTGGCGCGCCAGCTCGACTACTGCACGTTCTGTCCGAAGATGTGCCGCCACGCCTGCCCCGTCTCGACGGCGAGCGGCCGCGAGACGTACATCCCGCAGGTCAAGATGGATCGCACGAACCAACTGCGGCTCGGGCGCAGTGCGTGGACCACGGAGTCCACCGATCCGCTGTGGGCGTGCACGGGCTGTCGGCACTGCACGATGTACTGCGACCACGGCAACGAGCCCGGGCTCGTGCTGCTGACCGGCCGCGCCGCCGCCGTCGACCACGGCGTGCCGCATCCGGCGCTCACCGGCTACAGCGAGCGGTTCCGTGCGCGCGAGCAGCGCCTGAGCGCGCAGGTCCAGTCGATGTTCGCGGGCCAGCTCGCGAGCGAGGGCGAGCTCGGGTTCTGGCCCGGCTGCGATGCGATCGACAAGGGCACCTCCGACATCGCGGCCGCGCTCGCGCTGTTCGAGCGCGTCGGGCTCGACCAGGTGAAGATCATCGAGGCGCCGCAGGCGTGCGCCGGCTATCCGCTGCTCGCCGCCGGCCACCGCGACCTGTTCCGCTGGCACGCCGGCCGCGTCGCCGCATCGCTGCGCGGGTTCCGCAAGGTCGCGGTCAACTGCTCGGCGTGCCTCTACGCGATGCGCGCGCAGTACGCCGCCGAGGGCGTGACGCTCACCGCCGAGATCGTGTCACTCGCCGACGTGCTCGCGCCCGCGGCGCAGAACCTGTCGTGCTCGCTGCAGCGCAAGTCGGTCTACTACCACGACCCCTGCTACCACGCGCGCTACAACCACGTCCTCGAGCAGCCGCGCCGCGCGCTGTCGTCGCTCGCCGAGCTGCGGGAGTTCGGCTGGAACCGCACCGACACCGAGTGTTGCGGTGGCGGCGGCCTGTTGCCCAAGACGATGCCCAACGTCGCCGATCAGATGGCGAAGCGCCGCCTCGCCGAGGTCCACCAGACCGGCGGCGGCATGGTCGTCACCTCGTGCGCGACCTGCACGTTCATGCTCAAGCGCAACGCGCCCCCGACGGTCGAGGTCGCTGGCCTCGCGACGGCAATGGCGGTGCTCTCGGAGACACCATTCACGCCGCCGCAGACCCCGGCCGCCGACGAAGACATCTGACCCACGGGGCCTCGACCGCGGGGTGACCACCCCCGGCGCCGATGTCGGTGTGACCTCGCGATCGGTCGGCCGTTCACGATCCGGCGCCTATCTCGCGTGATCGCGCGGCGCTCAGGGCTGGAACGCCCCGTGCAATCGCCCGGGGCATGCGTCGCTTGAGCCTGATCGCCCTCACCGCCACCGCCGTCGCCCTCATGGCTGGAGTCGTGGGGTGGTTCGGAGGCCACGCCCTGACGTTGCTCGCGACTAGTGGCTGATCTCGATCTCGGTCTTGACCGAGCTCGCGATGAAGCAGCCTTCGTGCGCTGCGTGGTGGAGACCCGCGAGCTCCTCGGCGGTGGGCGCGCGATCCGCCCACTGGATCACCGGCGCCAGCGTCACCTTGCTGACCCACGGCACGCCGCGCTCGTTCTTGGTCAGCGCGCCGATCGCCTCGTCCCGATAGCCGGTGATCGCGAAGCCCGCCTTCGCCGCGACGTAGAGGAACGTCAGCATGTGGCAGCTCGCGATCGACGCGACGTACGCCTCCTCTGGATCGACGCCGGCCGCGCTCGACCATGGCGCCGGCACGACCGAAGGCGACGACGACGCGGGGACCGTCACGCCGCCGTCGAATGCCCACGTGTGCTCGCGCGAGTACTTGCCTTTGACGAAGTCGCCCGCGGCCGCCTCGCCGCTCCACTGAATCGTCGCTCGATGGTCTGCCATGCGCGCGTCATAGCACGCGCTCGAGTGTGAGACGCTCGCGGCATGGCGCGGCGCCTCGTGCTGATCGTGTTCGCGGTGCACGCGATCGGCGCAGGCGCGTGGTTCTGGCTGATGCCCGGTGGCTGGCCCGTCGACGCCGCGCGGTTCTGGGTGAACCAGGCGTGGCCGCTCGCGATGCTCGTGGCCTCGCTCGCCGGCATCGTTGCGCTCGCCGCGACGCGTGATCGCGTGGTGCTCGCGATCGCGCTCGCACTCGCAGCGCAGTGGGCCGGCGTCGCGGTCGCGGCGCTCGTCGTGTTCCCGGCGAGCGGCACCTGGCTCACGGTACGTGCGCTGGTTCCGGCGCTCGGCGTGGCGGCGACCTTGATCCCGTGGCGCGCCGAGGCGCGACGCTGGCACCTCGCACCGGCCGCGCTCGGGCTCGCGATCGGCGCCGCGCTCACGTGGGCCGAGCGCGCCCCTGCCCCGGCGACGCGCGCACTCGACGTGGCTCCCCCCGCGCTACCCGCCGATGCCGTCCGCGCCTCGGGCGTGCTCGAGCTGCGTCCCGGCGTGTGGTTCGCGCCGGCCGCTGCGGCCGTGCGGATCGCCGCGCCGCCGCTCGAGCTCGACGTGGCTCCACTGCTCTCGTTCACGAGCCGCTCGCCCGACGGCGGCTGGGTGATGTTCGCGGACGCGCGCGATCGCTGGGCGCCACCGCGGAGCTTCGATCGCATCGGGCATCACGGCGGCGAGGCAATCGCGAGCTATACGCCCGACGCCGTCATGCAGGTGACAGCGCACGAGACCGCCGTCGACATCGCCGGCTTCACGCACGTCGCGGTCCCGACGTACTCGCACCTCAACACGTTCGCGCGGCTCGCGATCGCGGGACACGAACGCCTCTTCCTCGCGTTCTCACCTGCGCCCGACACGCGCATCGAGGTCACGCACGCCGACTACCCGACGGGAAACCCGGCGACGTTCGCGTGCCTCGGCGCCGACGGCGTGTTCCGCGTGCTGCGTGGCGCGAGCGGCGAGAAGGGGCCATTCACCGAGCTCGCGGCCGGCCCGCTCGCGAAGGGAGCGCCGCTGTCGTTCGTCCTCTACGATGAGGACGAGGCGATCGCGCGCGTCACGCTCGACGACTGGTCCGCGCAGCTCGACACGCGACCATCGCCGACCGCCGGCTGGGGCGTGCCTGTCAACGCGATCGAGCTCGGTCTCGCGGCGACCGACCCGCGCTCGCCCGCGGCGATCTTCGTCACGCTCGCGGCGACCTCGGTCGGGCGCGGCTTCGACAGCGTCGGCCACGCCCCCGGCACCTATCGCAACCGCATCCGCGTCGAGCGCCTACGCTGACGCGACCGGCGCGGAGGGCAGCCCGACGATGCGCGCGAGCTCGGCACCTGCACGTCGTCAGCATCACGGCGTCTGTTCGAACGCCGCAAGCATTACCGAGGACGCATCAGTTCCCGATCTTGAACCCGCCCTTGACCTCGGCCTTCATCTTCACCTCGGGAGCTTTGATCTTCACCTCGGGTGCTTTGAGCTTCACGCCGGCCTTCGCATTGGCGCCCGCACCCGCGGCAGCGCCCGCCCCCACGCCGACCTTGGCCTTGATCGCAGCGCCCGCGTTCACCTTGGGCGGCGCGACGTCGACCGCAGGCACCGCCACGCCGACCTTGGCCTTCATGCCCGCCTTCACGTTGCCCTTCACATCCGGCGCAGCCGGCATCGCCGGTGGGGCGACGCCCGCGCCGACACCGACGCGCGCGCCGACGCCGGGCGCCTTGAACTTCACGCGCGCATCGGCGGCCGCGCGTAGATCGGGCGCCGCGACCTTGATCTTCGCGCCGACGGGCACCGACCAGCTCGCGAACAAGCTCGCGCGCGGCGCCGGCGGTGCGACGGTCAGCTTGCTGTCCCACGCCCCCTTGAGGTCCGCACCGACGAGCACCTTGGTCTTGAGCTCGGGCGGACGCGCGTACCAGCCGGCCTTCGCGCGGAACGGCGCGGGCTTGACCTTCACGCTCGCGCGCCAGTTCGCCGATGGCGCCGCGATCCACACCGGGCGCGCCGACGCCGTCACCTTGACGTCCGGCTGCAGCCAGATCTTCGTCTTCACGCGGCCACGCACGCGCTGCGGCTCGAGCTCCGGCGGCGTGACCTTCGCGTACATCTCCGGCACCGCGATGCCGACGAACACCGCGTTCGCGCGGCCGCGCGGGTGGTGCACGTAGTACTGCATGCGCAGCGGCTCGAGGTACTCGCCCGCGGTCACCTCGAAGCGCTTCGGCCACAGGACCGCAGCGTCGACGCGCGGCGCGATCGGCTGCCACACGGCCGGCGCGACGACGTCGGGATGCCGCACGTACAGATCGGTCGCGATCGTCGCGTGCGCGGCGTTCGCCCAGGTCAGCGCCTCGATGTAGCCGGCGAGCGAGAACGACGCGTCGATGGTCGCCGCGCCGTCGGGCAGGCTCGCCTCGTACGCCGCGGTGTCGTTCTTCTCGAGGCTCGCCGCCGCGGTCGCCTCGAACGTGGCGACGCGATCGGCGGCCGACGTGAGGTCTGCATACGCCGCGACGAGCCCCGTCTCGAGCTCGGACATCGCCTGCGTGTGGGCGTCGATCGCCGCGCCGACCTCGAGCTTCGCGTCGGCGTCCGCACGCCACGCGCCCCAGTCATCCGTCGTCCATGCGGCCGGCGCCGCGGCGCTGCCCTCCGCGTCGATCGTCGCGGCCATGCCGCCCTCGACCGCGAGCGGTGATGCTTCGACCGCCGTCAGTCCGATCCAGTCCACGGCGCCGCTCTCGACGCCGAGCTTGACCTCGCCGGATGCGGCGACGCCCAGTCCGTACACGGTGCCCTTGGTCACCGCGACGCCCGCCGGCGTGTACACGCGGAACGCGCCTTCTCCCGGCGCGCGCGGCGTGACCGTGAACCTCGCGAGCCCGCCGAGCACCGCGGCCGCCGACGCCGGATCCGCCGTCCCCGTGCGGCTCGCGATGCCTACCGTCGAGACCTCGGCGACCTCGACGAGCGATTCATCCGCGAGCGTGACGGTCGCCGAAGATGACTCGCCGGTCCGCACCGTGTCGCCGGCGTAGAGCGGCGTTTCGACCTTGGCCGGCGCGAACGTCGGTTCGCCGAGCCGGCGCACTTCGACGCTGCCGGTCGCGGCGGTGATCACCGCCGCCGGACCTTCGCTGGCATCGTGCTGGATGCCGCCGGCAGCGACCCCGACCGCAGCTCCGGGATCCCCGGCAGCTGCGGGCTTGCCCGGCTCCTTCGCGACCGGACCCTCTTGCACCTTGGACGGTGTGGGCCCGGCCTGTGACTTCGTCTCGTCGCCCTTCTTGCAGGCCGACGTTGCCAATAGCCCGAAGGCCAAGCTCGTCATGATCGAACGGCGCATGCGTTCTCCTTTCACGGGCGACGAGCATGGCGAATCGTTTGGCCTCAAATCAATGTGCGCGATTGACACTCTCGTTTTGGCACGAGGCTCCGCTCGGTTGCACGGCCGAGTGTTCGCCGGCGCGGACAATTGTCGTCGGATCGCGACGCATGTTCGCGACCCGAACCGTGGGCGCGACTACATGATGAGGACAGGCTGTGCGACGCGGATCGTCCCCTCGCGCTCGACGCTCGCGTACCACCGCGTGATGCCGGGGTGCTTGTCGTGATCGATCCTCCGGAACGCGCCGTCGAGGAACGAGCCCGCGATGAACCTGCATGGCTCGGTGGCGCGCGTCAGCTGCACGATCACCTCGTCGCCGAGCGCGAGCCGGATGCCCGGCGCGAGCACCGCGGGATCGAGCCCCGTGAAGGTCACGTTCTCCCCGGTAGAGCCCGGCCAGATCGGATGGCCCTCGGCCTGCAGCATCTGGATCAACTCGAGCGAGAGCAGGCACACCGCGCGCTCCGGACCACCGTGGACCTTGGGATGGGCGTGGCCGTCACCGGCGAGCCCGAGCCGATCCACCCGCGCCTCGCGGATCGGCAGCTTGGGCACGCCGCCGGGCGAGATGTTGAGCTGGAAGATGCGCCCGTTCACTTCGCCGGCTCGGACTTCGCGTCGTGCTTCCACGCGACGAACGCCGGTAGCGCCGCGATCGCGTCGACGTAGCCGCGGCACACGGCATCGAGCTCGACGCCGTAGGTCGTGAACCGCGTCGTTACCGGCGCGTACATCGCATCCGCGATCGTGAACGCACCGAACAGGAACGGTCCGCCGCTCGCCGCGAGCTGCTCGCGCCAGATCCCCTGGATGCGCCGCGCGTCGGCGAGCGCCGCCTCGCTGTGCCCCACGCCGGGCAACGACGACCACAGGTCCATCGGCATCGCGCCGCGCAGCGCCGTGAATCCCGAGTGCATCTCCGCCGCCAGCGACCGCGCGCGCGCCCGTTGCGCCCGATCCGCGGGCCACAGCTGCGCCTGGGGGTACACCTCGTTCGCCCACTCGCAGATCGCGAGCGAGTCCCAGATCACGAGCCCATCGGGAGCATGGAGCACCGGCACCCGCCCGGCCGGGTTGACCTTCGCGATCTCCTCGGCGGTCGACGGCTGGTCGAGGAGGATCGTCCGGGTCTCGAAGCGAGCGCCGGCGTGCGCGAGCGCGAGGTACGGACGCAGCGACCACGACGAGTAGCGCTTGTTGCCGATGTACAGAACGAGCGACATGCGCGGCAATGCTAGCAGCCGAAGCGCCGTGCTACGACGGGTGGATGCTACGGCCGATCGTCGCACTCGCGCTGCTCGTGGTCGCCTGCAAGAGCAGCGATCCCGGCGGGTCCGCGAGCTCCACGCCCTCGTCGGGCGGGCACGCGGGGATCCAGGACGCGACGAAGGCGTTCGCCGATGCACTCGCCACCGGAGATCCCGCGAAGGTGCGCGCCGAGATGCCGCCGCGCGCCGCCCTCGCGAAGTACTTCGCGTGCGACCAGATCACCGCTCGCATCGACACCACCGCCGAGCACGCGATCACGCGCCCGACGGCCGCACCGAAAGGTGGCACGTTCCTCGGCGTCGGCGACACGCAGACCCACGTCATCGATGGAGACCTCGACGGCTGCAGGGTCACCGAGCAGATCCTCGTCGTCGAGGTCACGACCCGGTGGAAGGTCGGAGATCAGGAGCAGACGTCCGCGCTGCAGCTCGTGCGGCTCGGCAAGCGCTGGTACACGTTCGATCTGCCGGCCGAGTAGCGCTATCGCTGCGCCGCCTGGAACATGCCGACGATGCCGGCTCGGATCATCGAGACCGCGAGCGCGGCGAGCATCAAGCTCATCACCTTTCCCAGGGCGCGGCCGAACCCCGGCCCGATCCGTGCGTAGAGGGTGCCGCCGACCGTCAAGATCACGGCGTTGATGACCCCGTTGCCGGCCACGGCGACGAGCGCTGCGGTGCGGCCGTAGTGATCGGCGCTGACCAGGACGGTCGCCAGCACCGCCGGGCCAACGAGCAGCGGCACGGCGAGCGGCACGAGCGCCGGATGCTCGGGGGGGCCGACCACCTCGTTGAGTGGGCGCTTGCGCTGCACCCGATCGAACAGCATGTCGAACAACGCGAACACCAGCAGGACCAGGCCGCCCGCGATCCTGACATCGTCGATCGTCAGCCGGGTCGCATCGAGCAGAGCGCGCCCGAGGAGTGCGGTCGCACCCGCGACCACGTTGCCGACCAGGATCGCCTCGAGCAACACGCGCCGCTGCGCACGTGGCTGAAGGCCCGCGGTGAATTCGAGCACGACCGGCAGGATCGGCACCACGTTGGCGACGACGAGCACGGTCACAAACGCCTCGAGCATCGAGACACTCTAACTAATTAGCGTGGACTCGCGCAGGTCACGCGGCAGGACCTCTCGATTGCATCACGCCGCGGGCAGCGTGATGCGAGCCGCGGGGCGTCAGACGCCGAACTTGGCGAGCTTCTTGTGCAGGCCTTCGCGCGTGATGCCGAGCGTGACCGCGGTCCTGGTCTTGTTTCCGCCGTGGTCGCGCAGCGCCTCGGTGATCAGCCAGCGCTCGACCTGATCCATCATCTCTTTCAGGGTGCCCTGCTTGGGCGCGATGCGCGTGACCGTGCCCTCGATCTTGCGTAGCCGCGGCGAGAGGTCCGTCACCTCGATCCAGTGGCTCGGCTCGGCCTGGATCACGATGCGCTGGATCTCGTTCTCGAGCTCGCGGATGTTGCCGGGCCACGAGTACGACGACAGGGCGTCGAGCGCGTCCTGCGTGAACCCGGGCAGCTCGAGCCGGTACTCGGCCGCGTAGCGCTTGAGGAAGTGCGCGGCGAGCAGCGGGATGTCCTCGCGGCGCTCGCGCAGCGGCGGCAGCTTGATCGGGAACACCATGAGCCGGTAGTAGAGGTCCTGGCGGAACCGGCCCTTCTCGACCTCGGCCGCGAGATCGCGGTTCGTGGCGCAGATGATGCGGACGTCGACCTGCTTCTCGCTGGTCGCGCCGACGGGGCGAATCGTGCCCTCCTGGAGGACGCGCAGCAGCTTCGCCTGCAGCGTCATCGGCATCTCGCCCATCTCGTCGAGGAACAGCGTCCCGCCGTCGGCGATCTCGAACAGGCCCTTCTTGTCGCTGTCGGCGCTCGTGAACGCGCCGCGCTTGTGGCCGAACAGCTCCGACTCGAGGAGGTTCTCGGGGAGCGTGGCGCAGTTCTGCGCCACGAACATCTTGTCCGCGCGCCCCGACTGATGATGCACGGCGGCGGCGATCAGCTCCTTGCCGGTGCCGGTCTCGCCTTCGATGCACACCGTGGCGCGCGTGTCGATCACGCGCTCGAGCTGCGCCAGCACCGCCTTCATCGCCGGCGAATCGCCGACGATGTTGTCGAACCGGATCTTCTGCTCCTTGCGCTTGAGGTAGACGTTCTCGCCGCGCGCCTTCTCCTCGGCGATCCGCAGCCGCTGCACGAGCGTGGCGTTGTCGATCGCGAGCGAGGCCTGCCCCGCGAGCAGCAGCGCGACCTCGAGGTCATGCTCGCTGAACATCCCGGCGCTGGCGCGATTGTCGGCCTGGATGAGGCCGATGATGTCGTCGCCGCGCCAGAGCGGGACGGCGAGGATCGAGAGGATCTGGCCACCGAGGATCGACTCGCTCGACAGCGCCTCCTGCGCGTTCGCCGTGAGCACCGCGGCGCGATCCGCGAGCATGCGGCGCAGCACCGCGCGGCTCGCGCGCACGCCCGGAGCCTGGTCGGCATCGGCCTTGTCCGCTCCCGGGCGCTGGCGCGACACGGCGAGCGCGAACCGATCGCGGTCCGACTCGGAGCGCAGCAGGATCGCGACGTGGGTCGCGCGCGACAGCAGCTCGAAGGTCGCGTTCACGCACGCCTCGATCACTTCGCCCGGCTCGAGGCGCGCGCCGAGGGGCTGCAGCGCCTTGTACACGCGCAGGGCGTCCGCGGGCCGACCTTCCAGCTGGTCGGTGACCGCCGGGAGGTCCATGATCGAGCGCGAAGCGATCAAGCGATCGCCGAGGTCCTCGTCGGCGTCCTCGGCGCCGATCCGCACCGCTACGCGCACGGGATCGTGCACGTTCCCGAGCAGCAGCACGTCTCCGTCGGCGAGCGCGAGCTCCCACCGCACCGCCGCATCGACCGGGAGCCGCTGGCCGTCGCGCTCGACGGCCGAGCCGTTGGTCGAGCGCAGATCGCGGAAGACGAAGTGCTCGCCGACCTGCGAGATCTGGGCGTGGTCGCCCGAGAGATGGAAGTCGGTGATGACGACCGTGCTCTGCGGTGAGCGGCCGATGGTCGCGGTCCCACCGGTCGCGAGCACCCGATGGTGACGCTGGGTGGCGGTGCCGTTGAGGATTTCGAGGACGATCACGGAAACGAGGCGCCAGGTCGGCCCCGCATCCGGTTTATACTGCGATCGGCAGCGGGCCGCATGTCGGGACTCTCGAAAGTGATCGTGGTTGTTCCCGAGGGCGGCGGCGACGCGCGGACCGCACGTCAGCTCGCGCTCGGCTTCGAGCGCGAAGGCGTCCCCACCGCGATCGCGAACGGCACGGTTCCGGTCGACGGAGCCGGCCTGGTCGTGGTCGGCGGCGCCGACGCGCGTGCACTCGAGCTCGTGCGCACGACGCGCCGCCGGCTCGACGAACAGCACAGCCCCGCGCCGCTGGTGTTCGCGGGTGGTGGCGTGGCGCGCACCGAGGCCACCGCGGCTGGCGCCGACGAGGTCATCGTATTACCGACCTACCTCCGCGACGTCGTGACGGTCGGTCGCCTGTTGCGCTCGCAGCCCGCGGGCCAGCGCAACGCGTTCGTCGGCAGCCTCGCCGAGACGACCGGCGTCTACACCCTCGTGCGCGCGCTGTGTGCCCTTGGCCGGTCCGCGGTGCTCACGCTGATCCGCGGCCTGCGGCGCGGTGAGATCCGGTTCTTCCACGGCGAGGTGACGTCGGCGCAGGTCGGCCTGATCCATGGCCAGGCGGCGTTCCACCAGCTGCTGCTGTGGACCGAGGCGCGCTTCGAGTACCACCGCGAGGACATCGTGCGCCGCCATCAGATCCCGCTGTCCGCCGAGGAGCTGTTCGCCGACGCGGAGCGGTTCCTCGAAGGCGTGCGCGATGCGAGCGGATCACTCTCCCCTTCGCTCGTGCTCGAGCAGGACGTCGCCGCGATCCATGCGCTCGGCGCGAAGATCCCGACGGAGGTCCACGGCGTGCTGCGGATGTTCGACGGCCATCGCGTGCTCGCCGACGTCCTCGAGGACTCGCCCTATCGCGTGTTCGAGACGCTGCGCGTCGCGCAGCGCGCCGTCGACGCCGGCCTGCTCCGGATCGTCGAGAGCCAGCGCGCGCGGGCGACCTGGCGGGCGGTGCTGCGCATCGAGGAGTGGCTCGTCGGGACGGAGCGCCCGAAGCCGGCGATCGACACCGGGCCGATCGCGCGCGAAACGGGTCCGGTCGCGCGCGAGAGCGGCCCGACGCCCGCGTCGGCCAGCGGCAGCTCGCGTCGCAAGCGCAAGAAGAAGCGCGCGAGCGGCCCGCCACCCGCCGCCACGCCTGCGCCGGCGGCCTCGGCGCTCAAGCACGAGATCGACTGGGGCGCACTCGTGCCGCGCGCGTTCGGTTCGGAGCTCGCCCCACTCTCGGGCGTCGTCCCCGCGGCCCACACGTCGGGCGAGATCGAGCTGGCGCCGACGCGTGAAGCGCCGCGCGAGAGGCTCGAAGAGACGATGAACACCGAGAAGCGTCACCGCATCTTTCCGATGGATGTGGGCCTCGAGCCCAAGGTCGTGTTTGATGAGACCGCGCTGGTCGAGGCCGAGGCCAAGGCAGAAGCCAAGGCCGAGGCCGACGATGCGCAGCTGCGCGCCGAGGCCGCCGAGTGGGCCAAGCAGCAAGCCGCCGCCCGCGCACGCGCCGCCGAGGCGCAGGCGCGCGAGGAAGAGGAGCTCGCGCGCCGCGTCGCCGAGACCAAGGCCAAGGTCGAGGAGCCCCGGATCATCGGCCGCGACGAGGACACCCTCGACGATGCCGACGACACCTCGCTCACCGGCGCGGTCGAGCGCGTCGCGCTCGACGACACCAGCGACGGCATCGTCCAGCGCATCCCGACCGTCGCGACGCGGCCGCTCGGACGCCCCCAGCCTCCTCCGGTCGTCGACGATCGCCCGGAAGCGCGGCAGGGCGAGATCGCTTCGCGTCCCACCCACGCGGCCGTAGATCCACGCGCGAGCGAGCCATCGATCCTCGTCGACATCGAGCCGGCGTCGGTCGCGCCCACGTCGGCGCCGGTCGCGCCCACGTCGGCGCCGCCGGCACCGGCGAGCGAACCGGCCCCGCCCCCGCAGGCCCCGGAGCACCTGGTCGCCGATCTCGCGGCCGCACACGCAGCGATCGCTAAGGTCGCGACTGCGCAGGCGCAGGCCCCCGCCACCGCGGACCTCGCCTCCGCCTCCAGCGAGCTCGCCGTCTCCGACATTCGACACGGTGCACAGGCGGCGATCGCCGACGCTGCGACCGCCTTCACGGACGCCGAAGAAGCGTTCTTCCGCGCGGGCACCGAGCGCCCTCGCAACCAGCCCGAAGTCACGGGGCCGATCGAGAAGTTCGATGACCTCGACGAGGGCTACCAGCCCGTGGGCTTCTGGGACCGCCTGCGCGGCAAGAAGCCCACCAAGTAGCCGGCGACACAGCGAGTTACTAGGCGGACCGCTGTCCTCCGTCATCGCACGACATGTTCCGAAGGGAGCAGCCCGTGAGCCAGGATCGCAGCCGCGGGCGCACGAACAAGGTGCAGGCATGGGACGACCGATCATCGCCTTCTCGAAGGACTGGCACGAGGACCCCACCTCGAACCACCACGTGCTGCGCGAGCTCGCGAAGACACGTCGCGTGGTGTGGCTCAACTCGCTTTCGACGCGCACCCCGTCGATGTCGAGCCGCGACCTCGCGAAGATCAAGCGCAAGCTGCTCGAGTTCACGGTTGGGCCCGTGAATGTCGAGCGCGATCTGTGGGTGGTGACGCCGCTCGTGTTGCCGATGCCGCACCATCCGATCGCGCGCGCCGTCAATCGCCACGTCGTGCGCTCGACGATCGAGCACGTGCGCGAGCGGCTCGCGATCCGCGAGTTCGATCTGTGGACCTTCCTGCCCAACACCGGCGACTACATCGGGACGCTCGACGAGCAGCTGACCGTCTACTACTGCGTCGACGAATGGGCGTCGTTTCCGGGGCTCGACGCCGCCGCGACCCGGGAGGCCGAGCGCCGCCTGCTCGGCCGCGTCGATGCGACGTTCGCGACGAGTCGCGCGCTCGCCGCGGCCAAGCGCGCCGTGTGCCCGAACACGTTCTTCGCGCCGCACGGTGTGGACTACGCGAAGTTCGCGCGCGCGCTGTCGCCTGCCACGGCGGTGCCGGACGACCTGCTGGCGGTGCCGCCGCCGCGCCTCGGCTTCTTCGGCACGCTGCGAGACTTCATCGACTACGACCTGCTCGCGATGATCGCGCGCCGACGCCCGGACTGGTCGATCGCGCTGATCGGCCAGCAACTCTCCCCACACGTGGCGAAGCTGCGCGACCTGCCCAACGTGTACTTCCTCGGGCAGAAATCGCACGACGAGCTCCCCGCGTACTGCAAGGGCTTCGATGTCGGGCTGGTGCCGTATCGCATGGATGACGACGTGAAGTTCATCAACCCGCTCAAGCTGCGCGAGTACCTGTGCGCCGGGCTGCCGGTGGTGACGACGGCGATGCCGGAGGTCCAGCCGTACGCGCACCTCTGCTACATCGCGCGCTCGTATGACGATGCGCTGCCGGCGATCGAACGCGCGCTCGCCGAGCGGAGCCCGAGCCTGAGCCGGCGCCGCTCCGAGGCCATGCGGCCCGAGACGTGGTCCGCGCGCGTCGCCGATGTGGTCGCCACGCTCGCGGAGATCGAGCGCTATCTGACCGACGTCAGGGCGCGTCCCACTGCAGCGTGAGGCCGCCGCGCGCGCTGCTCATCCGCAGCCGCACCTGCCGAACGCCCGGGCCGAGGATGTTGGCCTCGCGGGGGAACCGCACCACGTAGGCCTGTGCGAAGTCTCCAAGCGCCGGGTACTCGGCGCGAACGACGAACGCGGGCCGCTTGTCCTTCACGATCTCGAGCGGCGCGATCTCGTTGCCGCGCTCATCGAGCAGCGTGACCTTCCAGATGCTCTTCTGGCCACGATCGAGATCGTTCTCGCGGCGATCCCACGTCGTGACCATCAGCTCGAGCTCCCACGGCCCGGCCGCATCGGCCTTGGCCTGGGCGAACCGCTGCTCGCGCGCCTCGCCCGCGAGTCCGCGGTGCTGCGCGTCGCGGTCGGCATACGCGAGGCGCCACGCGGGCGACTTGAGCGTCGCGGCGAGCTCGAGGACTTCCTGATACGCGCCACGGAGCACGGCCTTGCGCGTCCACTGATCGACGACCTCGTAGTACGGGCCGGGTTGCGCGGGCCACGAGTTGTCGAGCGGCACGCGCGAGACCGAAGGGCCGCATGCGGCAACAGCGAGCGCGAAGATGACGGCGAGGCGGGTCATTGGGCGGGGAGGAAGTCGAGCCGCGTGAACAGGGTCGTCAACGGCGTCTCCGCGATCACCGCGTCGCGACCACCTTCGAGGCGGTCGACGAGCGCGAGCGCGTGCACGACGGTGAGCCCCGCGAGGCGGGCACGCTCGATCGCGCGCAGCGTGGAGGCACCGGTGGTGACGACGTCCTCGAGGATGACCACCTCGGCGCCGGTGGGGAGCTTCGTGCTCTCGACCCACTGGTTCGTGCCGTGGCCCTTGGGCTCCTTGCGCACGATGAAGGCCTGTCGCGGATGGCCCGCACGGAAGGAGGCGATCGAGGTCGCCGTCGCGAGAGGATCCGCACCGAGCGTGAGGCCGCCGACCGCGATGGCCTTCGGAGAGATCTCCTCGATCACGTCGTGAAACAGCTCGCCGATCAGCGCCGCGCCTTCCGCGTCGAGGCTGACCTGCTTGCAGTCGATATAGAAGTTCGACTTCAAGCCCGACGACAACACGACCTCGCGCTCCTGAAACGCGTGCGTGCGGAGCAGCTCGAGGAGCCGTTCACGTTTCTTCGCGAACCCTGGCCGATCGAGGAGGCGTTGCATTATGCAAGGCACGCTACCACGGCCATGCGTGGCATTGACGCGTCCTAAATCACCTCCTAGAGTGCCCGAGGTTACGCGTGCACCTCGTCGATGAAGCTGATGAAGTTCCGCTCCGCTCGCAGGACGAGCTCATCGCGTACTTCGTGAATGCCGGAAAGCCGGCGAGTGCGTGGCGCATGGGGACGGAGCACGAGCTCGTCGGTGTGATCGCCGACACCGGCGAGGCCCCACCCTATGAGGGTCCTCACGGCATCGGCGCGCTGTTCGCCGCGTTCGCGGCCCACGGCGGCCAGCCGGTCGAGGAAGCGGGCCACACGATCGCGCTCACACGCGATGCCGCGCAGCTGACGATCGAGCCCGGCGGCCAGTTCGAGCTCGCCGCGCGCCCGGTCGTCGATGACCGCGAGCTGGTGTCGGACCTCCAGACGTATCGACGCGAGCTCGGCGCCGCGTCCAAGCAGCTCGGGCTGCGCTGGCTCGAGGCCGGGCTGCGGCCGTTCGGTGGACGGGACGACATCCCCTGGATGCCGAAGCTGCGCTACGGCGTGATGCGCAACTACATGCCGACGGTGGGCACGCGCGGCCTCGACATGATGCTGCGCACCGCGACCGTGCAGGTGAACCTCGACTTCGGTGACGAGGCCGACGCCGCCGCCAAGCTGAAGTGCCTGTACTCGGTGACGTCGATCCTCACCGCGCTGTGGGCGTGCTCGCCGATCGTCGAGGACAAGCTCAGCGGCTATCAGAGCTACCGCGCGTGGATCTGGCGCGACACCGACAATGCGCGCGCTGGCCTGTTGCCGTTCGTGTTCGAGCGCGACGACATCTTCACGGCGTACGCCGAGTGGGCGCTCGACGTGCCGATGTACTTCGTGTATCGCCACGACTACCTGCCGGTGCCCGCCGGCCTGACGTTCCGCACCTACCTGCGCGACGGCTGGAATGGCCACCGAGCGACGCGCGCCGACTGGGCGATGCATCTCTCGACGCTGTTCCCGGAGGGTCGGCTCAAGAAGTTCATCGAGGTTCGCGGTTGTGACTGCAGCTCCTTCCCGATGATCGAGGCGCTCGGTCCGATGATGCGCGGCCTGCTCTACGAGCCCACGGCGCGCGCCGCCGCGACGGCGCTGACAGCCGGCATGTCGTTCCCCGAGCGCCAGCAGCTCGCCGACGACGTACCGCGCCTGGGCTTCGCGGCGCGAGTGGGCACGCGCAGCGTCGGCGAGCTCGCGAAGGACCTCGTCAAGATCGCGCAGGACGGGCTGACCCGCGTCGCGCCTTCCTCGCTGCCGCTGCTCGATCCGGTCGCCGAGATCGCGACGACCGGGCGCACGCGCGCCGACGTCATGATCGAGAAGTGGCAGCGCCACGCCGGCGACCGCAAGGCGCTGGTCGCAGCGCTCGCGCACCCCGAGCTCGCGTAGCTACTCGTCGTCGTCGAAGTCGATCAGCACGCCGTCTTCGCTCGCGGCGCGGGGATGTCGCCGCGGCACCGCCGGCGGCGCGGCGGAAGGCGCACGCGAACGTGCGGCGGCCGGCGTGGGCGGAGGCGCGGCCGTCGGAATGCGAGCGCGTGCGGGTGCAGGCGCCGCCGCGGGCGTGGGCGCTGCCAACCGGCTACGCGGCAGCTCGGTCTTGGCGTGCGGGAACGCGAGATCGTCGAGGTCGACATCGAGCGCCTCGAGGGCGGTCTCGAGGTCGTCGGCGTTTGGCGTTGGATCCACGGGCGCACGCGGCGTGTGCTCCCTGGGCACGACCACGTCGCTGTTGTCGAACGCACTGTCGAACGCTGCGATCGCGTGCGCGGCGCTGATCGCTTTCGGGTCGAGCTCGCCGATCGCCGTGTCGATCTCGGCGAGGCTGCGCACGCGGGCCTGGGTGAGCGGGATGGCCTCCGTGGCGTCGGGCTCGTCGTCGTCGCCGAGGTCGAGGCGCGACGCGAAGTCTGAATGCGAAGGTCGCTTGGCGAGCAGGTCCTCGTCGGCTTCGTCCGCTTCGGCGAGGATCTCGAAGTCATCGATCTCCTCGATCGCCTCGGGATCCAGCTCGTCGGGATCGTCGGCCTCATCGACCTCACCAGCCGGCGCGGGCGCCATCGACGCTGCCGTGGATTCGCCGGTGGCATCGCCGGTCGCGAGCCCGAGATCCTCGTCGTCGGCGTCGGCGAGCTGCTGATCGAGGCTCCGCTCGATCTCCTCGATCGCCGGCTCGGTCGCGAACGCGTGGTGCTCGAAGGGATTGGTGTCGAGCGACAGCTCGCCCGCGTGCGTGTGCTCGACGTCCTCGAAGTCACGCTCGTCGAGGCGATGGATCTCGTCCGCGATCTGGTCGGGCTCGACGGCGAGCGCCGGAGCTGACTCGCGCTCCTCGACGACGGGCGCGCTCGGCCCACCGACCCGCGTCGGCACCTCCGCGAACGCCGCCGCTTCCTCGACGGCAGGCGCCGGCTCCGCGACGACCGGTGCGGGCTCCTCCACGACCGGTGCGGGCTCCTCCACGACCGGTGCGGGCTCCGCGATCACCGGCATCGGTGCCGGCGTTCCCTCGGCCACCAGCGCCGCTTGCTCGACGATCGGCATCGGCGCGGGCGTTCCCTCGGCGATCGCATGGAGCGGACGCGCCCACCGCGCGCTGCGTTCCACCGGCTTACCGCCGAGCTGGCGCGCGAGCTCCGCGGAGGCGGCCTCGATGCTGATCTCGATCGGCGCGGCCGCGCTGTCGCTCAGCGCGGCGAGCTCCGCATCGAGATCGCCCGCGGCGAGGGCGCGCGCGCGCGCGAGGACGGCCGGGACGTCGACGTCCATCTCGAGGTCCGGCAGCATCACCGCGACGACGCGCCCCGAGGCGCTCTCGATCAGCTCGTGCATGGGCGCCCGCCGCTTGCGCGGAGGTTCGGGCGCGAGCGGCGCCACCGCGTGCACCTTGGCGACCGCGATCGGCCCCGTCGGCCGCCGCGGCGACGTGAAGGCGAGCCCACCATCGAGCGGCCCGCTGT
>DATLHR010000636.1:0-5749 GCA_035539815.1 Kofleriaceae bacterium | reverse complement strand
CGGCGCGAGCGTCACGATGTGCTGCGCGCATTCCATCGCGCGGTAGAGCGTCGGGAAATTGACGACGCCGAGCGTCCGGTGCGCCGGCAGCGGCGCGAGCGCGAGGGTAAGCGCCTTCGTCCACGCGAGCGTGCCTTCGCTCCCGACGAGCAGGTGCGCGTAGTTGACGCTGCCGTCGGAGGTGTAGGGCCGCTCGCTCTGCGGGTGGAACACGTCGAGGTTGTAGCCGCCGACGCGGCGCATGACGTGCGGCACGCGCGCGGCGATCTCGTCGCGCTCGCGCTCGCCGATCGCATCGAGGCGCGCGACCAGGTCGCTCACACGCGCGCTCGCGCCCCGCATCGACGCCGCGGGACCAAAGCGGGCCTCGGTGCCGTCGGCGAGCAGCGCGTCGATCGCGAGCACGTTGTGCACCATGTTGCCGTAGGCGATCGAGCGCGAGCCGCACGAGTTGTTGCCGGCCATGCCGCCGAGCGTCGCCTGCGCGGAGGTGCTGACGTCGACCGGGAACCACAGCCCGTGCGGCCTGAGCCACGCATTGAGCGCGTCGAGCACGATCCCCGGCTCGACCGTGACGGTAGCGGCGTCGCGGTCGAACGCGAGCACGCGAAAGAGGCACTTGCTGTGGTCGACGACCAGCGCCGCGCCCACCGTCTGGCCGCACTGCGAGCTGCCGGCCCCGCGCGGCAGCATCGGCACGCGCAGCTCGCGACATGCCGCGAACGCGGCGAGCACGTCCTCGTGCGAGGCCGGCACCAGCACGCCGACCGGCTCGACCTGGTAGATCGACGCGTCGGTCGCATAGCGCCCGCGCGACGCGCGGTCGAACATCACCTCGCCGCGCACGGCGCCGCGCAGGCGGCGGGCGAGCTCGCCGGCGAGGGTACCGGGCCTGGGAAGGGCGATCGTGGCCATGCGTGGACGTCGGCGCGGAATCGAAGCGCCACCGGCATTCTAGGGCCCGCCGCACAGGACCGCCCTCCACCGTTGCGCGCGGCTGCCCCATTGCGTAGCATCGATCGCTCCGCGCCCGTTCGCCTCCCCGGCCGCGCGGACCCACGATGACCTCCCAGCACGCCCTTTCCGGCCGCCATTTCCTGCAGATCCCGGGGCCGACCAACGTGCCCGACCGCGTGCTTCGCGCGATCGACCGGCCCACGATCGACCACCGCGGTCCCGAGTTCGGCGAGCTCGGCAAGCGCGTGCTCGCCGGCATGAAGCGGGTATTCGCCACGGAGGCGGACGTCGTGATCTACCCGGCCTCGGGCACCGGCGCGTGGGAAGCCGCGCTGGTCAACACGCTTTCGCCCGGCGATCGCGTGCTGATGGCGGAGACCGGCCATTTCGCGACGCTGTGGCGCAAGCTCGCCGAGCGGCTCTCGCTCACGGTCGACTTCCTGCCGGGCGACTGGCGCCGCGGCGCCGACGCGAGCGAGATCGAGGCCCGCCTTGCCGCCGACACCGGGCATGCCATCCGCGCGGTGTGCGTCGTCCACAACGAGACGTCCACCGGTGCCGCGACGCGCATCCCGCAGGTGCGTGGAGCGCTCGACCGCACCCGCCACCCCGCGCTGCTGATGGTCGACACGATCAGCTCGCTCGCGTCGATGGACTACCGCCACGACGAATGGGGCGTCGACGTAACCGTCGGCGGCTCGCAGAAGGGGCTGATGCTGCCGCCGGGCCTCTCGTTCAACGCGATCTCGGCGAAGGCGCTGGTGGCCGCGGGCCGCGCGAAGCTGCCACGCTCGTACTGGGACTGGCGCGAGATGCTCGCGCCCAACGCGACCGGCTTCTTCCCCTACACGCCGGCCACCAACCTGCTGTACGGCCTCGCCGAGGCGCAGGCGATGCTGTTCGAGGAAGGGCTCCCGCAGGTGTTCGCCCGGCACGACCGCCTGGCCGAGGCGACGCGCCGGGCCGTGCGCGCGTGGGGCCTCGAGATCCTGTGCGCCGAGCCGGCGGAGTACAGCTCGACGCTCACCGCGATCGTGCTGCCGGAGGGGCATAACGCCGATGCGTTCCGCCGCATCGTGCTCGAGCGCTACGACATGTCGCTCGGGCAGGGGCTGGGCAAGGTGGCCGGCAAAGTGTTTCGCATCGGGCACCTCGGCTGGTTCAACGACCTGATGCTCTGCGGCACGCTCGCCGGCGTCGAGATGGGGCTCGCCCTCGCCGGCATCCCGCACCGCAAGGGCGGCGTCGATGCCGCGCTCGCCTATCTCGTCGACGCGGGCGGCCAGGCGCTGCCGCGCGCCGCGCAGAAACCACGACCCAAGCGCGCCGTCGAGCGCGCCGAAGCAACGCCATCCACCGGAGGAGCCGAATGAACCGCATGACTACCGTACCCGGCCGCAGGGCCGCCATCCGCAGCGCGCTCGCGCTCGCCGCTGGCCTCGCGGTCGCCGGCGCCGCGCAGGCGCAGGTAGAGATGAAGCTCGGCCATGTCGGCGAGCCGGGCTCGCTGTTCCAGAAGAGCGCCGACGAGTACGCGCGCCGCGCCAACGCCAAGCTGGGCGACAAGGCGAAGGTCGTCGTCTACGGCTCGAGCCAGCTCGGAAGCGACGAGGAGCTGATCCAGAAGCTCAAGCTGGGCACCGTCGATATGGCGCTGCCCTCGACGGTGATGAGCTCGCAGGTCGACCTCTTTGGCGTGTTCGAGATGCCGTACCTCGTCAAGGACCGCGCGCACATGATGCGCATCGAGAAGGAGCTCTTCTGGTCGAAGCTCGAGCCCGAGGCCGAGAAGAAGGGCCTCAAGGTGCTCGCGGTGTGGGAGAACGGCTTCCGCCAGATCACGAACAGCAAGCGGCCGATCCGGGTTCCCGCCGACCTTGCCGGGTTTAAGCTGCGGGTGCCCGGCGGCAAGTGGCGCGTCAAGATGTTCCAGGCCTACGGCGCGAACCCGAGCCCGATGAAGTTCTCCGAGGTCTTCACGGCGCTGCAGACCGGCGTGATGGATGCCCAGGAAAACCCGTTCACGCAGATCTACTCGGCGAAATTCCAGGAGGTCCAGAAGTACCTGTCGCTCACCGGCCACGTCTACACGCCCGCCTACCTGACGGTCGGCAAGACGAAGTGGGAGTCGCTGCCGCCCGACGTACGCAAGATTCTCGAGGACACGGCGAAGGAGACGCAGGGGTTCGTATACGAGACTGCGGCGAAGGACGACGGCGACCTCCTGGGTAAGCTCAAGGCCGCGGGCATGCAGGTGAACGACGTCGACAAGGACGCGTTCATCGCCGCCAGCCGCGCGATCTACGAGGAGTTCGGCAAGGAAGTGACCGGCGCCAAGGAAGTGATCGACCGCGCCGTCGCGCTCGGGAAGTAGCCCGGTGACGCCCTCGACCGGCGCTCCCGATCCCGGAGCGCCGCGGGCCGCGCCGCGCTTGCCGGTACCAGGTTCATGAACCCGGTCCCGAGGCGTCGTCCGGACGGCAGCGCGTCCCCCACGCTCCGCGACCGCTACGGCAGGCTCCTCGAAGGGGTCGTGGTCGTCCTGATGGTCGTCCTCTTCCTCGAGGTGACGGCGGGCGTCGTGTTCCGCTTCGCCGGCCACTCGCTCATCTGGTACGACGAAGTGGCCTCGGTGCTGCTCGCGTGGCTCACCTTCTATGGCTCGGCGCTGGCGTCGGTCAAGCGCGCGCACATCGGCTGCCCCGAGATCGTCGACCTCATGCCGTGGCGCGTGCGGCGGGCGGCGAACATCGTCGCCCAGCTCGTGGTCATCGCGTTCTTCGCCGCGCTCGGCACGGTCGGCGTCACGATCATGCCGGCGCTCGCCGGCGACACGCTGGTGAGCCTCTCGTGGGTGCCGATGAACGTCGTGCAATCGGTGATCCCCATCTCGTCGGCGCTGATCGTGATCGCCGAGGTGCTCTACCTCGTCGACCTCGTCCGCGCGGGCGCACCGCCGGCCGCGGGCGGCGGGCCCGCGCTCGCCGACGGCCTGCACTGACGCGAGGCCGCCATGGGAATCATGCTCGGCCTCTTCGGCGCGGTGCTCGCGCTGGTGCTGATCAACATCCCGATCGCGGTCGCGCTCGGCGTGGTCGCGCTGGTCGCGATGGTGGCGACGCACGGGAGCGCGATCCTGCCCAATCTCGCGGTGGTCACCTACAACGGCGCGACGAGCTTCCCGCTCCTCGCGATCCCGCTGTTCATCCTCGCCGGCGCCATCATGAATGCGTCGGGCATCTCGCGCCGGCTGATCGCCTTCGCGTCGTCGCTGTTCGGCTGGATCCGCGGCGGGCTCGCGCACGTCTCGATCGGCTCGTCGATGTTCTTCGCCGAGATCTCGGGGTCCGCGGTCGCGGACGTCGCGGCGCTCGGCTCGATCCTGATCCCGGGCATGAAGGCGCGCGGCTACCCGGCCCCGCTCGCCGCGGCCGTGATGTCGTCCGCCGCCACGCTGGCGGTCATCATCCCGCCGTCGATCCCGATGATCCTCTACGCGGTGATGGCGGAGACTTCGGTGGTGCAGCTCTTCGTCGCCGGCATCGTCCCGGGCATCCTCGGCGGTCTCGGCCTGATGGCGATGGCGTCCTGGTTCGCCCGCCGCTACGACCTGCCGCGCGAAGAGGCGTTCGCCTGGTCGCGCGTGCGCAGCACCGCGCGCGACGCCCTGTGGGCGTTCCTGCTGCCGATCATCATCCTGGGCGGCATCTTCGGCGGCGTGGTGACGGCGACCGAGGGCGCGGCGCTCGCGGTGGTCGCCGCGCTGCTCGTCGGGCTGGTGATCTATCGCGAGCTCGACGTGCGCCACCTGCGCAAGACCATCGTCGAAGGCGGCGTGCAGACCGCGGTCGTCATGCTCCTCGTCGCCACGAGCTCGCTCCTCGGCACCTACCTGACCGAGGTGCAGGCGCCGCAGGCGCTCGCCCAGGGAGTCTCCGAGCTGACACGCAACAAGTGGCTCGTGCTCGCGCTGCTCAACCTGCTCTTCCTGCTCCTCGGGATGTTCCTGCACTCCGCCGCCGCGATCATCCTGGTGGTGCCGGTGGTGATGCCGCTGGTCCGCGCGGTCGGCATCGACCCGGTGCACTTCGGCCTGATCGTGACCATCAACCTCGGCATCGGGCAGCAGACGCCCCCCGTCGCCAGCGTTCTCATGGTCGCGTGTTCGATCGCGAAGGAATCCGTGTGGGCGGTGTCGCGCGTCAACGTCTGGTTCATCGGCGTGCTGCTCGCCGTGCTGCTCCTCGTCACCTACGTGCCGGTCACTGGCATGGGCCTCGTCACCTTCTTCTACCGATGAGCGCCGGGGACGACCGCGTCCGCGTCGAGCGCGACGGCGCGATCGCCACGATCGTGCTGAATCGCCCCGAGAAGCTCAACGCGCTCACGCGCGACATGTGGGGGATGCTGGGCACGGCAGTCGATGCGCTGTCGGCCGACGAGGCCGTGCGCTGCATCATCGTACGGGGCGCAGGCGAGCGGGCGTTCTCGCCGGGCAACGACATCGCGGAGTTCGCGGCGCAGCGGGCCAACAAGTCGCAGGCGATCGAGTACGGCGAGGTCATGCACCGCACCGCCGACTCGCTCGCGCGCTGCCGCCACCCGGTCGTCGCGCAGATCCACGGCATCTGCGTCGGCGGCGGGCTCGAGATCGCCGCGCTGTGCGATCTCCGCATCTGCGGGACGTCGAGCCGCTTCGGCGCGCCGATCAAGAACCTGGGCCTCGTGATGGCGTATCCGGAACTGGAGCCGATCGTGAGGCTCGTCGGTCCCGCCGTAGCGCTCGAGATCC
>DATLHR010000635.1:0-19588 GCA_035539815.1 Kofleriaceae bacterium | reverse complement strand
AGATCGTGCGTGACTTCCTGCGCGCCGCCGAGAAGGCGTGGGGCGAAGCGTGGGGCCACCCGCGCTACATGATCACCCGCCCGGTGACGCTCAAGGCGATGCTCCGCGTGTGCGCCGACCTCGCGCACGAGGACGCCGATCCCAAGGACGAGCGCGTCAAGCGCTGGACGCGGCGGCTCTCGCCGTGGAGCGACCTCGCGCGCCAGTTCCAGGTCGAGGGCTTCTACGAGCGGTTCCCGGCGAAGGGGCAGGTCGAGCGCGTCGCGCGGATCCATCGCGAGCTCGGCAATGCGGCCCGGATCGAACGCCGGGGCAAGGACAAGGACAGCGAGGAGTGAGACGGCCACGCGGGCCGCGCATGTCGCGTCTCACCGCGATGCGGCCGGCTCCGGCTCTCGCGCGCCCGCGGCGATCGCCTCGCCGCTGACGCTGTCAGGCGGGATGACGCGCAAGCTGCGCACGTGGTGCCAGATCAGGAGCACCACCGCGACCAGCGTCGCTGCGAACGCGATGTAGTGCTCCGTGGTCGCGACGCCGGCCCGCATGCGCTGCACGTGGGTCGCACCGTAGAACCCGATGGCGACCATGAGCGGGACGCTGAGGCACGCCGCGAGGCCATCCCAGAAGAAGAACCGCGTCGGTCGCATCCCCGAGATGCCGGCCATCGCGAACGCCGCCGCGCGCAGGCCGCCGACGTGGCGCGCGAAGAACACCATGCGACCGCCATAGCGGCGGTACGCGTCCTCGAGCCGGGCACGCCGCGCGGGCGGCAGGATCCGCTGGAACGTCTTGCGGTCGTAGGCGTGGCGTCCGAGCTTGCGGGCTGCGAAGAACAGCCCGGCGTCACCGACGAGCACGCCGACGAGGACCACGGGCAAGGCGATCTCCGGCCGCACCGTCCCGTGCTGGATGAGCACGCCGGTCGTCAGGAGCGCGGCGTCCTCGGGCAGCGGCGCGCCCAGTCCGCCGAGCGCGAGCCACGCGAACACGAACACGAGCGAGCCGTGGAGAGTGGCGTCATCCACGGAGGGACGGAGCTGCAAGCAGATGGCCACGCGCCGTGCGCCGCCGCGCGCGCCGGAGGATACTCGTCCCGTGGAGCGGGTGTATTTCACGTGGCCGGATCGGCGGTTTGCGTACGAGTGTCGGGGCTGCGCCGCGTGCTGCAAGGGTCACGGCATCGGGCTCGACGTCGCGGGCGGCCAGCTCGTGCAGCTGGTCGGGCGCCGGCCGGCGATCACCGCGTTCTTGCGCCGGCGCGGCGACACGATCACCGCGTTCAACCCGCGCGATCGGTGCTGGTTCCTCGCCGACGACGGGCTGTGCCGGATCGAGACCGAGGACGGCCGCGACGCGAAGCCTGCCTCGTGCCGGCTGGTCCCGTTCAACCGCGTGTTCCGGATCGGCGGCTTCACGGTCGTCGACTTCAACAGCGTGATCTGCCCGCTCACCGTCGGTGACGGCGGCATCGCGCACGCGGACGTGCTCGCGGAGATCGAAGCGATCCGCGATCCGGCCGTCGTCGGCACGCAGCTGCCCGCGCAGCACGCCGAGACCGAGGGTCGCTCGTTCGTCGACAGCGAGCGCGCGATCGCGGGCGCGATCTTCGCGGCGCCCGGCGAGCTCGCCGTGGCGTGGAGCGCGCAGGCCGATGGCCCGGCGCTCCCCAGCGAGCGCACGCAGGCGATCGCCGCGTTCGAAGCGATCGTCGGTGCGGCGTGGCGCGAACCCTCCGCTGCGACGCTGACCAACGCGCTGTGGCTCACGCCATCGATGCGGTTCAACGAGCTCTACGGGCCGCGCCAGTACGCGACGCGCAGCGCGATGTCGCCGGTGCTCGCGCGGATGTGGCTCGCATGGCTCGGGTTCGCGGCGCTCGGCGAGGAGCTCGCGGCGCGGCCCCTGGGCCTGCAGGAGCTGACGACGCTGTGGTCCGAGCAAGCGCCCCTGCTGCACGCGGTGGCGCGCTGGGGCGAGATCCCGTCGCTCAAGCCGGGACCGATCGAGCTGCCGGGCGTCGATCCGGGGGGCGTGGTGCGCTCGCTGGCGCAGGCGATCGTCGACAACCGCAAGGCGAAGCGACCGCTGGGGGCGCTGATCGCGGGGCTGCCCGCCGATCGCGCCGTGCGCGTCACCGCGCTCAAGACCGCCGAGCCGATCCTGCGCGCGAGCTTCGCGCGGACTTAGCGCTGGCCGAACACGGGACGCGTCAGGTCGCCATGGTCCTGCGCGGCGCTGTCATCCGTGTGCTGGATGACCGGGCCGCGCCCGGGCGTCGTCGTCTGCTTGGCGGCGCAGCCGGTGGCAAAGGCGACGGCGAAGGCGAGGAGGACGGCGAGCCCGGCGGTGCGCTTCATGGGGGCGAGGTGTATCAAGCGGCGCGCCAATGTAGGCACCCCGTGATTCCTGACACTTGCCTGCGTGCGCGGTGGCTCCTGCGGCGGCCAGGTAGCAACTCCGGTTTGCCAGTGCTCACGCCGGGTTGCGCCCCGGCGGCATCACCACACGGCGCACTGCTTGGCCGGGCGCATCTTCGCGCTGGCCTTGCAGCGGAACGCCTTGGCGAACTCCGGGGTCGCCTGGAGGGCGCCATTGACGCGCCACTGCGCGGGCGAGTGCACGTCGACGGTGACGAGCATCTGCTCGAAGTCAGGGCGCAGCTTCGCGCACCACGCCTGACCAAAGCCGAGGAAGAACTGCTGGTCCTCGGTGAAGCCGTCGGCGACCACGGTGTCGGGCGCCGGCGCGCGTAGGGCGCGATACGCCGCGAGCGCGAGCTTCACGCCGCCGATGTCCGCGATGTTCTCGCCGACCGTGTTGGCGCCGTTCACCTTGCCGCCGACCACGTCGTACGCGTTGTACTGGTCGATCACGCACTGCGTGCGCGCCTTGAACTCCGTCTGCGTCGACGGCTCCCACCAGTTCACGAGGTTGCCGTCATCGTCGTACTGCGCGCCCTGATCGTCGAAGCCGTGCGTGAGCTCGTGGCCGCCGACCATGCCCATCGCGCCGAGGTTGACCGGGACCGCCGCGTCGACCGAGTAGAACGGCGGCTGGAGGATCCCGGCGGGGAACACCATGCCGTTGCGCTCGGCCGAGTAGTAGGCGTTCACCGTCGGCGCGGACAGGTACCAGTCATCGCGATCGTCGGGCTTGCCGATCTTCGCGAGCTGGCGCTTCTGCTCGAACTGGCGCGCCGCGATCGCGTTCGCGCCCCACGTCCTGGGATCGATCTTGAACGTGTACGTGCGCCACTTGTTCGGATAGCCGATCTGGTCGGTCATCGCCGCGAGCTTCTTGAACGCGCGCTCCTTGGTGACCGTGTCCATCCACGGCAGGGTCTCGAGGTTGTCCTTCATCGCCGCGCGGATCGCCGCGATCTGCTCCATGGCGGCGCTCTTGCTCGCACCCGCGAACCGCTCGCGCACGAACACCTGCCCGAGGAGGTCGCCGAGCGCGGTGTCGGTGTGGTTCACGCAGCGCTTCCACCGCGGCAGCTGCTTGGCCTGCCCGGTGAGCACCGAGGTGAACTTGAACGCCGTGTCCTCGAGCTGCTTGGTGAGCAGCGGCGCGGTGCTCGAGAACAGGTGGAACGTCAGGTACGCGCGCCAGGTCTGAGGCTTGGTCGATGCGAGCAGCGGCTCGAGCCCCTCGAGGAACTGCGGCGCACCGACGGTGATCGCCTCGGTCTTCACGCCGGTCGTCTTCCAGTACCCGGCCCAGTCGAACGACGGCGTGGCCTTCGCGACGCCCGCGCGCTCGAGGCGGTTGTACATGCCGACGGGATCGCGGCGCGCGACCTTGTCCTTGCTGATCTTCGCGAGCTCGGTCTCGAGCGCGAGGATCGCGGCGGCCTCCTGCTGCGCGACGTCGGGCTTGCGGCCGGCGGCCACGAGCATCTCGGCGACATAGGTCAGGTACGCCTCGCGCACCTTCTTCAGCTGCGGCACGTCCTGCAGGTAGTAGTCGCGGTCGGGCAGCCCGAGGCCGTTCTGGTCGAGGCCGCCGATGACCTGCTTGGCGTCCTTGGCGTCCTGCGTCGGGCCGAACGCGAACAGCACCGGCACGCTCGCGGCGTGCAGCTGCGCCACCGCCGCGCTCAGCGTCTTCACGTCCCTCACCTTGTTGATCGCCGCGACCAGCGGCTGGATCGGCTTCGTGCCGGCCTTCTCGATCGCCGCCTCGTCCATGCACGCGCCGTAGTACGCGCCCAGCTGCTTCCCGATCGGGTCCGGCCCCGGGGCCTTGCGCAGCTCCTCGAGCTTGCCGTGGAGGAACTCGGTGTTGCGGTCCCCGATGTCGACGAAGCTGCGCATCGCGAGCGGCTTGTCGTCGGGGATGACCGTCGACTTCATCCAGCCGCCGCAGGCGAACTGATAGAAGTCCGTACACGGGTCTGCCGTCCGGTCGAGGGCCTTGGGGTCGAGGCCCTGGGAGGCCAGGGTCTTGGTCGTCACCGGCTTGGTGGGGGCGGGAGCCGGCGGCACCTCCTCCTCAGGTGGGGTCGACGCCGCCACAGGCTCCGGCTCGCTCCCCGGCGGGGGGGCGGCGATGGTGGACGACGGCTTGCTGGACCCGCACCCGGCGGCGAGCACGAGGACGATGGGCAGGGCCTTGGTCATCGGGGGGTTGGAGTACCACGAGGCTTGCTGGCGCCGGAATCCGCGTGCTAGATCCGCCACGGCTCGGATGTTCCGGGCACTACTCACCGCGTTCGAGACAATGGGCCGTGCCCCTAGGGGTTCCCGGAGTCGATGACAGCGCGGGTGGCTACCAACGGAGGATTGACATGGAAACGATGGCAGAGGCGACGGGGCAAAACCCCATCAGCATGCGCGCGCTCCTCGAGGCGGGCGTTCACTTTGGACACAACACGGGTCGCTGGAACCCGAAGATGAAGCAGTACATCTTCGGCGCCCGCAACGGCATCCACATCATCGACCTGCAGCACACGGTCAAGCTGTTCCGTCAGGCGTTCCAGGCCATCGTCGACACCACCTCGCGCGGTGACACGATCCTGTTCGTCGGCACGAAGAAGCAGGCGCAGGACGTCATCGTCGAGGAGGCCGGCCGCTCGGGTCAGCACTACGTGACCCAGCGCTGGCTCGGCGGCACGCTCACCAACTTCCGCACCGTGAAGGGCTCGCTCGAGCGCCTGCGCGGCCTCGAGAAGATGGAAGAGGACGGCACGCTGTTCGCGCTCACCAAGCGCGAGCAGGTGATGATCAAGCGCGACCGCGACAAGCTCATGAAGTCGCTCGGCGGCATCAAGGGGATGAGCAAGCTCCCCGGCATGCTGTTCGTGATCGACCCGCACAAGGAGCACATCGCCGTCGACGAGGCGCGCAAGCTCGAGATCCCGGTCGTCGCGATCACCGACACGAACTGCAACCCCGACGTGATCGACTACGTCATCCCGGGCAACGACGACGCGATCCGCGCGATCAAGCTGTTCGCGTCGAAGATCGCGGACGCCGCGGTCATCGGCACCAAGGTCTTCAAGGAGACGGCGCGCAGCCGCGGCCAGGAGCGCCAGGACGAGGGCGAGCGCATCATCCACGTCTCGTCGGGTGGCGACGGCCCGCGCGTCGAGATGTCGACGGGCGGCAGCATGTTCAACCCCGAGGCCTCGGCCTCGCCGGAGCAGGAGTAGTCCATGGCGGAAGTTACCGCGACCTCCATCAAGGACCTGCGCGAGCGCACCGGCGCCGGCATGGCCGACTGCAAGAAGGCGCTCGTCGAAGTCGGCGGCGACATGGACAAGGCGATCGATTATCTGCGCGCGAAGGGTCTCGCGAAGGCGGCCAAGAAGGCCGGCCGCGAGGCGACCGAGGGCGCGGTGGTCTCGTACATCCACGGCGGCGGCCGCATCGGCGTCCTCGTCGAGATCAACTGCGAGACCGACTTCGTCGCCCGCAACGAGGACTTCCAGGCGTTCGCCCGCGAGGTCGCGCTGCAGATCGCCGCGATGTCCCCGCAGTTCGTGACCAAGGAAGAGGTCCCGGCGGACGTGGTCGAGAAGGAGCGCGCGGTGCTCGTCGCCAAGGCGAAGGAGAGCGGCAAGCCCGAGCAGGTCGCGCAGAAGATGGTCGAGGGTCAGATCTCGAAGTGGCTCAAGGAGATCACGCTCCTCGACCAGGCGTTCGTGAAGGACCCGGACAAGACCATCGCGCAGGTCCAGCAGGAGCTGGTGGCGAAGATCGGCGAGAACATCAAGATCCGCCGCTTCGTCCGCTTCGAGCTCGGCGAGGGCCTCGAGAAGAAGAAGTCGGACTTCGCCGCCGAGGTCGCGGCTCAAGCCGGCCTCTCCTCGTAGCTCGCGCACACGCTACGTAGGCTGCCCTCCCGTCGGAGGGCAGCTTCGTTTTCGGCCCTCGCTTCAGGCCTGAGGGTCTGAACGTTGCACGCCCCTCGTGCATGTTGTTGGCCGGTGAGCTGTGTATCCGGCGCGTGGTCACCGCGGAGCGCGACGAGAACGTCGTGGATGCGGCACGTCGGATGCTAGAAGAGAACGTAGGCGACCTCGTGGTCGTGCAGTACGTGGGCGATCAGGTGAAGCCCGTCGGGCTTGTCACTGACCGGGATCTGGTGATGGGCGCGCTCGCACGCGGCACACCCGATGCGTTCACGTTGCGCGTGCGGGATGTGATGTCGGATGTCGTCACTGCGTTCGATGATGAGGACGTGAGCGCCGTGCTCGCGACCTTGCAGCGACACAAGATCCGTCGTCTGCCGATCATCGATCGCGATGGCTCGCTGCTCGGGATCCTCTCCCTCGACGACCTCGTGTCGTGGATCCGCGAGCAGCTCGATCGCGCCGCTGCGGTGATCGAGCATCAGGTCGGCTTCGCCGCGGGCGCGCCGTAGATGAGCGTCACGCTCGCCGACAAGCTCGCCTTCCTCGGCACGCCGGGTCGGCTCGATACCGTCGTCGACACGATCGAGACCCACATGAGCTGGGTGTTCCTGACCGCCCGCCGCGTGTACAAGCTCAAGAAGCCGGTCGCGCTGCTGTACCTCGACCACCGCACGCTCGAGCGGCGGCGGAGGAGCTGCGAGAAGGAGCTGGTGCTCGGCCGGCGGCTCGCGAAGGGGGTTTACTTCGACGTGCTGCCGCTCGTCGTGACGCCGCGCGGGCTCGCGCTCGGCGGTGAGGGAGAGATCGTCGAGTGGTTGGTCGCGATGCGCCGGCTGCCGGAGACGGCGATGCTGCCGCACGCGCTCGCGGCGGGGACGGCGACGCCGAGCGATGCGGACGCGGTCGGCGACGCGCTGGCGGGGTTCTACCGAACCGCGACGCCGAGCGCGTGGAGCGGCGAGGCCTACGTCCGGCGAATGCACGACCTGGTGGCCGTGTACGCGGCGGAGCTCGTCGCCTCCGGCGTGACCCACGGTCGCGTCGAGGACGTCGAGGCGGCGCTGAACGCGCTCGGCGATCGGCACGCGGCGCTGCTCGCGCATCGGATCGTCGAGGGTCACGTCGTCGACGCTCACGGCGATCTGCGCCCCGAGCACGTGTGCCTGGAGGCACCACCCGCGATCATCGATCCACTCGAGTTCGATGACGATCTGCGCACGCTCGACGCGGCCTCCGAGCTCGCCTTCTTCGCGCTCGAGTGCGAACGCCTCGACGGCGCGTGGTTCGCCGACCGCGTGATCGCGCGTTATGCCGCGCACACCGGCGACCGGCCCCCGCCCGAGCTGGTCGCGTTCTATCGCGGCCAGCACGCCCTCGCGCGCGCGGTGATCGCGGTGCGCCACGTCGTCGATGCGCTGCCCACCGACCACCCGCGCTGGCGCGGCAAGGCAGAGGACTACCTCGCGCGCGCGCTGGCGGCGAGCGGGTAGCGCGCGCGCGTGAGCGAGGCGTCGTCGCGGAGGGCGCCGATCGCGCGGGCGACGAGCGGCGCGACCGAGGTCACCGCGAGTCGCTGGCGCAGGAGACCGAGGTCGACGCGGTCGGTGGCGATGGTGTCGGTGATGACGAACCGCGCGATCGGTGAGGCCGCGAGCGTACGCACCGCGTCGATGGTGAGCATCGCGTGCGTCGCCAGCGCATGGACCGCGGTCGCACCGCGCGCCAAACACGCGTCGGCCGCGCGCAGGAGCGTGGTGCCACTGACGATCATGTCGTCGACGATCAGCGCCGTGCGGCCGGCGACGTCGCCGACGAACGCCTCGGTGCGCACGACGCCGCCCTTGCGGTGCTTGCCGAGCATCGCGAGCTCGACGGTGCCGGCCGGCACGAGCTCGAGCGCGTCGCGCAGCGCTTCGGCGCGATGGAAGCCGCCGGGATCCGGCGACACCACCGCGAGCGGGCCGGGCAGCTCGCGGCAGGCGGCGACGAACAACGGGGTCGCCTCGAGGTGATCGCAGCCGATGCGGAAGGCGTTCTCGTACGCGGCGAGGTTGTGCACGTCGACGGTGAGCACGCGATCCGCGCCGGCCGCTTCGATCAGGCGCGCGATGTAGCGCGTGGTCACCGGATCGCGTGGGTTGGTGCGGCGATCCTTGCGCGCGTAGCACATGTACGGCGCGACCAGCGTGAGCCGCCCGGCACCGCTGTCACGCAGCGCTCCGAGGAAGAACAGGGTCCGGCACAGCCGATCGTGCACGCTCTCGTTTGTGTCGCCGTACAGCGAGGCGATCACGTAGACGTCGTGGCCGCGCACGGGCTCCATCGCGCGGATCTTGAGCTCGCCATCGTCGAACCGGCGAAGCTCGTACTGCGCGAGATCGTGACCGAGGTCGGCGGCGATCGCGCGTCCGAGAAGCTCGTGAGGCGGAAGCGCGAAGATCGACCATGCGGGACTCATGCGAGCTCAGCGCTGCGAGCGACGTGCCGCTCAGCCTTTCACCACGCCGAGCGGCACCAGCCGTGCGACCTTGCGGGCGAGGCCCGCGCCGACGACCACGTCGACGACGCGATCGATGTCCTTGTAGGCCTCGGGCGCCTCCTCGGCGAGCTCGGCGTTCGACGGGCAGCGCACGGTGATGCCGCGCGCTTCGAGCTCCTTGCGCAGCGCGTGACCGGTGACCTGGCGCTTGGCCGCACCGCGCGACAGGACGCGGCCGGCGCCGTGGCAGACGCTGGCCAGCGAGCGCGCCTCCGCCGCGTCGGTGCCGAGGAGCACGTACGACGCCGTCCCCATGCTGCCCGGGATGAACACGGGCTGGCCGACGCGGCGATAGCGCGCCGGCAGCTCGGGGTTCGCTGGGCCGAACGCGCGCGTCGCACCCTTGCGATGCACGCACAGCTCGCGGCCGGCGTGGCGTTCGAGCTTCGCCGTGTTGTGCCCGACGTCGTAGACGAGGCGCAGCGGGGAGTGCGCGTGACGCTCGAACACGGCGCGCACGCGGTGGGAGATCAGCTGCCGGTTCGCGAACGCGAAGTTCGCGGCGGCGCGCATCGCGGCGAAGTAGCGCTGGCCCTCCGGTGAGGACAGCGGCGCGCACGCGAGCTGGCGATCGGGCAGCGTGATTCCGTAGCGCGCCTGCGCCGTATCCATCAGCGCGAGGTAATCGCTGCACACCTGGTGGCCGAGGCCGCGCGAGCCGGTGTGGACGATCAGCGTGATCTGATCCGCGCGCAGGCCGAGCACGTGCGCGGCATCCGCGTCGAAGATCGTGTCGACGGCGCCGACCTCCACGAAGTGGTTGCCGCCGCCGAGCGTGCCGAGCTGATCGCGACCACGCGCGAGAGCGCGCACGCTCACCGCGGTGGGGTCGGCACCGTCGAGGGCGCCGCCGGACTCGATCACCTCGAGGTCCTCGGCGATGCCGAAGCCGAGGTGGGTGACGAGCTCGCGGCAACCGCTGGCGAGCACGCGGCAGAGGGCGTCGTCATCCAGCGCGAGCCTGCCACCACGGCCGTAGCCGCTCGGGATGGTGCGACTGATGTCGTGCACGATCCGCTCACGCAGCGGTGCGAACGATGCGCGATCGAGGTTGCTCGTCATCAGGCGCACGCCACAGTTGATGTCGAAGCCGATGCCGCCCGGCGAGATCGCGCCATCGGGCAGCTCGGTCGCGGCCACACCACCGACGGGGAAGCCGTAGCCCTCGTGCATGTCGGGCATGCCGTAGACGTCGCCGTACACGCCGGGCAACGCCCGCACGTTCGCGAGCTGCTGCAGGCTGTGGTCGCGCATGATCGCCTCGATCAACGTCGCGTCGGCGAACACGCGCGCCGCGAGCGGCTGATGCTCGTCGACGAGCTGGTACTCGAACGGAGCGATCAACTCGGCGCGGATCATGACTACACGTCCAGGATCACGGTGGCCGAGACACCGTGCGGATCGGGGGTGATGCGGAGGCCATGGAACGTCGCCGCCTTGACCGCGGTCCGCGTCTCGCGGAACGGAACGCCTCGGATCGACGCGTCGAGGCGCGTCGATGTGAGGTCGTGGATCATCGCGTCACGGACGAGCCGCCCGTCGATCTCGGCGCGTGCGACGAGCTCGTTCAGCCAGCCGACGAGCAGGGCCTCGTGATCTCGCGCGGTGAGGGTTATGCGCTCCCACGGACTCGGCGGTTCCTCGGTGCCGACGCCGAGCAAGTCCGACAGGGCGCGCGCTGCTTCGGTGAACAGCTCGCCGAGGTTCTTCGCAGCGAGGCGAACCTTGACCTCGCCGGTGTGTTGCTCGAACGCGTGGGACGCCATGACCACCGCCGGTGCAGCGCACGTGCCCGGCTGGCATGCCGGCTGCTGTACGGATCACGTGTTGCGCGTGCGATTTCTCGGCACCGGCCCGGCGGGCGGGCGCCCCGGTCGGGGGCACTCTGGCCGCATGGAGAGCTCGCTCGTCGTCACATCGCCGAGCACCACGATCCTCGTCGACGTGACGCGTGACTTTGCGGCGCAGGTGCGCGGGATCGACCGCCTGGACCTCGTGCTCGTGACCCACGCGCACCGCGACGCCAGCGGCGGGGTGGTCGCGCTCGACCGCTGGCTGCGTGCGCCGGTCCCGCTGTTCGCGTCGCGTCACACGATCCGGACGCTGCGCGCGCGTCATCACGCGCTCTCGCACGTAACGCTGCGTGCGGTCCCGTCGGGCGCGACCATCGCGGAGCGCCAGCTGCGCGTCACGCCGCTCCTGGTTCCGCACGCTCCCGACTGCTCGACCTTCGCGTGGCGCATCGAGCATGGCGGCGTCGCGCTCGTCTACGCTTCCGACATCGCGCGGCTCACGGCCCACTTCGCCGAGTTCTGCGCGGGGTGCGATCTCCTCGTGCTCGACGGCGCGATGTGGGGGCGGTCGCTGTACACCCACCTCGAGCTGCATGCGACGGCGCCGATCGTGGCAGGGTGGCCGGTTCGCCGCATTCTGTTCACGCAGCTCGGTCGCTCGACCCCGCCGCACGCCGTGCTCGATCGCTACCTGCGCGCCATCGATTCTCGGATCGGCGCTGCCTATGACGGACTCGAGCTCGCGATCTCTCCGACCCGCGCGCCCCGGTGCACGGCGCGCTCCGGCGCTCGCGCTGCGCCGATGGGCCGCCGCATGCACGGCGGTCCACCATGAGCCGGCGGCTCGACATCCTCGTCGTAGGCGGCGCGAACTATGACTACGCGGTCAGGCTCGTCGTCTCCCGCAGGCGCCGGGTCGCCGCGCTCCGTCGCGAGGCGTAGTCATGGCGAAGCAAGCGAAGCGATCGCGGTAGTCACGCGGCAGGCCGGTGTGGCTCCGTCTCGCTCGGCGGGGCGCGTACGAGCTCGGCGACGAACGCATCGGCGATCGCAGGATCGACGACGTGGAGCGATGCATCAGGGCTGACGCCGGGCGCGCGCGTCGGCGTCGCGAGGAGCACGGTCGGGATCGCGACGCCTAGGTCGCGCAGCCCTGCCGCGATCGTGGCACCCGCACAGCCACGCGCGTACGCGTCGACGACGAGCAGCCCCGGCCGTCGCCACGCGGCGGTGCCGTCGATCAACCCGCCGAGCGCGTCGACCAGGTGAAAGCCGGTGGGCTGCACGATGGTCATCCATCCCGCCCGCTCGAGCACGTCGAGGATGCGCGTGCGCACGGTGCTGTCGTTCACGGTGACGTAGGCCAGTGGCCGCCACCGCTCGTCGAGAATGGTTGGATCGGATCGTGTCGTGATCATGGCGAACCACGAGGTGCGGAACACATCGCACACACGGCGGCGGGCCCGGAGGACGGCCACTTGGTACGCACGCGGCGCTTCGAGCAGGCCTGAGACCTTGCCGTCGCGGGCGCCGCCGCCGTGGTGCGCGAGCGGCGCTGGACTACGCCGCCTTGGGTTCTCTCTCTCCTCCGAGCAGGCCCTTCATCTTCGACGCGAGCCCGCCTCCCAGCTTGATCCGGCGCGGCTTGGCCTTCGCGGCCTTCGCGAGCCGGATCGTGAGCACGCCGTGCTCGAGCGCCGCGCTCACGCCGTCGGGATCGTAGGCGTCCCCGAGCGAGAACCTGCGCTCGAACGTGCCGTGGAACCGCGCGCGCCGTACGAACTTGCCGTCCTTCGGCTTGCGCTCCCCGCGGACGACGAGATGCGAGCCGCTCACGGTGATCTCCACGTCGTCCTCGGTCATACCCGGCAGGTCCGCCGTCATCACCGTCGCGTCCTCCATGTCTTCGATGTCGAACTGCGGCCACATCGTCGAGCTCGCCGACAGCAGCGGTCGCTCGAGCTCGTCGAAGATGGACCATGGATTCCAGAAATACGTCTGCATGGTGTGTCTCCTCCGTGTGTTGATCGAATCGCTAATCACGTGGTGGTGCGCTCGCAAGCGGGTCAATCGCCCGTGCCGAGCTCGTCCCACTCGTCGAAGTTGTCCTGGCGCGTCCAGTCGCGGCAGGCGGCGCAGAACGGCAGCTCTGCCGAGTGCAGGCGTGCGGGGGCGCCACACGCTGCACACGGCACGCGTCCGCGCTGTGTCTCCGCCCGCCAGCGCCGGCGTGGCTCGCGGTTGCTCGCGTACGTCATGGCTGTCACCTCACGTGCGCTGGCCCAGCGTGCGCGACTCCAGCGGCTTGAAGAAGTCGCGCAGCCACGGGAACGTGGACCACGGACGCTCGAACGTCGCGGTGCTGCCGTCGGTCAGCTTGGCCTTCAGCGTGAGTGGCTTGCCGGCGCGGATCACGTCGACGGTGACCTCCTGGCCCTCGTCGGCGTCCGCGACCGCGCTCAGCACGTCGCTCGCGCCGTCGATCGTTTGGCCTCGAACGGACACGATCACGTCACCGACCGCGACTCCCGCAGCGGCGGCCGGCGTCCCGGCCTCGACCCGGGCCACGAGGACACCGCGATCTTCGCCCGCGCCCAGGTGCTTGCGCAGCTCGGGCGTCAAGCCCATCACCATCACGCCGAGTCGGCCCTTGCTCGTGGACCACTCGAAGTGCTCGTAGCTGTGGGCCTGCGTCGAGGGGGCGGTGGGGGAGGGTCCGGCCGCTGCGCCAAGGGGCGCCGCCGCCAGCCCCGCTGCAATTAGCAAAGCATGGAAACGTCGCATCTGGATACCTCCGTGCTTGAACGGCTAAGTCCGGAGGCGTTCCCGCGCAAGCCCCTTGTGCGGGCGCACGACGCCGTGACCCCTGGGACGGTCTGCGGTATGCCTTCGACCGCCGTGAGTAACGCCAAGCCCCAGACCGCGATCGTCCCGACCCGCGCCGACAACTACCAGGATTGGTACCAGGAGGTCATCAAGGCCGCCGACCTCGCCGAGAACAGCGACGTCCGCGGTTGCATGGTGATCAAGCCCTGGGGCTACGCGCTGTGGGAGAACATCCAGCGCGTCCTCGACGGCATGTTCAAGGCCACCGGACACGTCAACGCGTACTTCCCGCTGTTCATCCCGGTCTCGTTCCTCGAGAAGGAGGCCGCGCACGTGGAGGGCTTCGCGAAAGAGTGCGCGGTCGTCACGCATCACCGCCTCGAAGCGCGCGACGGCAAGCTGATCCCCGTCGGCGAGCTCGAGGAGCCGCTGGTCGTGCGCCCGACGTCCGAGACGATCATCGGCGCGTCGTTCGCGAAGTGGGTGCAGAGCTATCGCGACCTGCCGCTGCTCATCAATCAGTGGGCGAACGTCGTGCGCTGGGAGATGCGCACGCGCCTGTTCCTGCGCACGGCGGAGTTCCTGTGGCAGGAGGGCCACACGGCGCACGCGACGCCCGAGGAGGCCGTCGAGGAGACGATGCGGATGCTCGGCGTGTACGCCGACTTCGCCGAGAACTGGATGGCGATGCCCGTCATCCGCGGCGAGAAGACCGCGGGCGAGCGGTTCCCGGGCGCGGTGCAGACGTTCTCGATCGAGGCGATGATGCAGGACCGCAAGGCCCTCCAGGCGGGCACATCGCACTTCCTCGGCCAGAACTTCGCGAAGGCGTCGGAGATCAAGTTCCAGGACGACAAGGGCCAGATGGTCCACGCGTGGACCACGTCGTGGGGCGTGTCGACGCGGCTCGTCGGCGGCATGATCATGAGCCACGCCGACGACGACGGCATGGTGTGCCCGCCGCGCCTCGCGCCCGAGCACGTCGTGATCATCCCGGTGATCCAGAAGCCCGAGGATCGCGACCGCGTGATGACCTACTGCAAGGCGCTCGAGAAGGAGCTCGAGGCGCAGACGTTCGCCGGCGCGCCGGTGCGCGTGCACGTCGACGGCCGCGACATGCGCGGCGGCGACAAGGCGTGGCAGTGGATCAAGAAGGGCGCGCCGATCCGCCTCGAGATCGGACCGCGCGACCTCGACAAGGACTCCGTGTTCATGGGCCGCCGGGACAAGGGGCCCAAGGAGAAGACGTCGCTCGCGCGCACCGAGCTCGTGTCGACGATCGCCACGCTCCTCCAGGACATCCAGGACGCGCTGTACGCGCGCGCGCTCGCCTACCGCGAGCAACACACGGTCAAGATCGACAGCAAGGACGACTTCTACGCGTTCTTCGCCGATCCGCCGAAGAAGCGCGACAACGACCCCACCCCGATCCACGCCGGCTTCGCGCTCGCGCACTTCAACGGCGACCCCGCGCTCGAGGCGAAGATCAAGGAAGACCTCAAGGTCACCGTGCGGTGCATCCCGCTCGACGCCAAGGTCGGCGGCGATCCGGGCACGTGTCCGTTCACCGGACAGCCGAGCAAGCAGCGCGTCGTGTGGGCCAAGTCGTACTGATGCGGCGCGCGCTCGCGCTGGTCATGCTACTCGGGGCGTGCAGCGACCGCGCGGAGCGGCCCGCGCCTGCGCCGCCGTCATCGTCGCCACCCGCCGGGGGCGCGACCGATCCGTGGAACGCCGGCCCACCGGCGAGGGACACGGCCCCGCCGGCGCCGACCGATCCGCTGCCGCACCCGTTCGTGTGGGCGGCGACGAAGGATGGGCGCACGCTGACCTTGATCGGCACGCTGCACGCGGGTGTCGACGCCAAGGATCGCCTGCCGCTGTGGGCGTGGAAGCGCGTCGAGGCCGCGCCCGCCCTCGCGGTCGAGGTCGATCCGCTCGATCCGGACCTCACCGCCTGGGCGGTCCGGCGACACGATGCTCCGACGCTGCGCGAGGAGCTCGGCGAGGTCTACTGGGCGAAGCTCGTCGACATGCTCGGCGAGCGCACCCTCGCCCTCAGCGGCTTCAGCTCGACCGCCGCGATCGCGATGCAGGTCTCCGGCTACGGCGGCAACGTCGAGGCGACCGCCACGATGGACTTCATCCTCCTCCAGCGCGCGAAGACCCTCGGCAAGCGCATCGTCTACCTCGAGACCGCCAGGTCACAGAGCGAGCTCCTCGCGTCGCTGTTCACGCTCGACGCGCTCAAGCGCCTCGTCGATCATCGCGACGGACTCCCCGGTCCGAACCGCCGGATGTTCGCCGCCTACGAGGAGGGCGATCTCGAGACCTTCGCCGCCTCGGCGCGCCAGGCGGCCGCACTCCAGGTCGCCGACGAGGCCGGGCTCGCGCGCCTCGACGCCGCGCTCCTCCTCGATCGCAACCGCGCCTGGATCCCCGCCCTCGAGGAGCTCCTCGCGGCGCGTGGCTTCGAGGTGCGCCGCCTCGCGGAGTAAGGCGCCGCTCCCGGCGCAAGCGCCCGCGATCGGTTCCCTTCGCACGGTCGGGGCGCTAATGTCCGTCGGCCATGGCGCCTTCCCGCAAGCCCGCGTACAAGCGCATCCTCCTCAAGATCTCGGGCGAAGCGCTGATGGGAGACCAGAGCTACGGGATCCATCCCGAGGTGCTGAACCACGTCGCGACGGCGATCGCGGACGTCGCGAAGCTCGGCGTCGAGGTCGCGGTGGTCGTCGGTGCCGGCAACATCTTCCGCGGGGCGCAGGCACGCGGCATGGAGCGCGCGACCGGGGACTACGTCGGCATGCTCGCGACGGTGATGAATGCGGTGTCCCTGCAGGAGGCGATCGAGAGGCAGGGCGTGAAGACGCGCGTGCAGTCGGCGATCCCGATGTCCCAGCTCGCGGAGCCCTACATCCGCCGGCGCGCGATCCGCCACCTCGAGAAGGGGCGCGTGGTGATCTTCGGCGCGGGCACGGGCAATCCGTTCTTCACGACGGACACGGCGGCGGCGCTGCGCGCGATGGAGATCGGGGCCGAGGTGCTGCTCAAGGCGACCAAGGTCGACGGGATCTACGACAAGGACCCGAAGAAGTTCCCGGATGCGAAGCGGTTCGCGACCGTGACGTTCACCGACGCGCTACAAAAAGATCTGCACGTGATGGACGCGACGGCGTTCGCGCTGTGTCGCGATAACGAGATGCCGATCATCGTGTTCAACATGACCAAGCCCGGCAACATCGAGCTCGTCGTCACCGGCGAGGCGGTGTGCACGACCGTGGTGCGAGACAGCGAAACGACGGCGTACGCCTGATCCACCGAGAGGGACCCATGATCAACGACATCACCAATGACTCCGAAGACGGCATGAAGAAGGCCGTCGAATCGTTCAAGCGCGACCTCCAGAAGATCCGGACCGGGCGCGCCAACACGGCGATGCTCGACGGGATCAAGGTCGACTACTACGGCACCCCGACGCCCGTGAATCAGGTCGCGACGGTGCAAGTCGTCGACGCGCGCCTCATCACGGTGAAGCCGTGGGAGAAGAACATGATCGCGATCATCGACAAGGCGATCCGCGCGAGTGACCTCGGCATTAACCCGGTGTCCGACTCGGAGCTCGTGCGGCTGCCGATCCCGCCGCTGACCCAGGAGCGCCGCAAGGAGCTCGCGAAGGTCGTCAACAAGCAGACCGAAGAGGCCCGCGTGGCCGTCCGCTCGGCGCGTCGCGATGCGATGGACATGATCAAGGACGCCGAGAAGGACAAGCAGATCACCGAGGACGAGCGCAAGAACGGTGAGAAGAAGGTCCAGGACCTGACGGACAAGTACATCGCGATGGTCGACGACATCGCGAAGGCCAAAGAGAAAGAGATCATGGAGCTGTGAGCGCGGCGGGGCCGCCCGTTCGGGTATGATGCCGTGAATGTCCGGCATTCCGGCGGGCGCGGGGCAGCTGCTCGGTAAGCGCCTCGGCAAGTACGAGATCCTGGCCCTGTTGGCGCTGGGAGGTACGGCCGAGATCTATCTCGCGCGCATCGGCGGGGCGGCGGGCTTCGAGAAGTACGTCGTGGTCAAGTGCCTCCACGATCACCTGGCCGATGACCAGGAGTTCGTGAAGATGTTCCTCGACGAGGCGCGGCTCGCGGCGCACCTCGATCACTCGAACATCGTCCAGACCATGGAGCTGGGCGAGCACGAGAACCGCTACTACATGGTCATGGAGTTCCTCGCGGGCATGTCGCTCGCGATGATCGCGCGGCGCGCAGGCGAGCGGCTCCCCGGCGGCATGCTCCCGGTGCCGCTCGCGATCAACATCGTCGCGCAGGCGTGCGCCGGCCTGCACTACGCCCACGAGCGCTCGGTCAACGGCAAGCTGCTCAACATCGTCCACCGCGATATCTCGCCGCAGAACCTCGTCGTGAGCTTCGAGGGCGTGGTGAAGGTCGTCGACTTCGGCATCGCGAAGGCCGAGCTGCGCGAGACCAAGACGAAGTCGGGCACCATCAAAGGCAAGTTCGCCTATATGTCGCCCGAGCAGTGCATCGCCGCGAACGTCGATCGCCGCACCGACGTGTTCGCGCTCGGCGTGATCACGCACGAGCTGCTGACCGGCCAGCGCCTGTTCAAGCGCCCGTCTCCGTACGAGACGTACCAGGCGGTGATCGACTGCAACGTGCCGCCGCCCTCGAAGCTCAACATCCACGTCGATCCGGCGCTCGACGACCTCGTCATGCGCGCCGTCGCCAAGGACAAGGAGAAGCGGTACCCGACGGCGGAGGCGTTCGGCGACGCGCTGCTCGGCTATCTGCACCATCGCGGGAAGGGCTCCGGTCCGAGCGAGCTCGGCCGCTTCTTCGAGGCGTCGTTCGTCCAGGAGATCGACGAGCACGGCGCGCGCATGCGCGAGCTGATCTCCGGCCGCGAGAGCGTCGACACCGGCATCAACTGGGGCGACGAAGACGAGAAGCGGCAGGAGACCGTCGATCTCGGCGGACGCCCCAGCGAACAATCGCTGTCGCTGTCGACGAGCGATCTGATCATGGAGCGGTCGAGCCAGAGCTCGATCGCGGGCGCGATCGATGACGAGGCGGCGAGCGACGACGACGAGTCGCAGCCCGCCGAGAGGACGCGGATCGAGGCCAATCCACTCGAGCGGCTCAAGGAGATGAACGTCGCCGCGGCGAACCAGCCGCCGCGCACCACCGGCAGCATGCCGGCGGTCGCCAAGCCGAAGGCCCCGGGCGTCGTGACGCCGCCCGGGATGCGCGTGAACTCGCCCGAGGCGCGCAGCCCGACGATGATCTCCGATTCGATGCCGTCGCCGGTCGCGCCGGCACGCCCCGTGATGCCGCCGTCGGGACCGTTGCGACTGCCCGAGCCGCCGTCGGGGCCGGAGCTGCGCCCGTCGAGCCAGCGGTTCGCACCCGCCGCGCAGATGCCGACGATGATCGCCGAGGACGTCGACGGTGCCGCCGGGGCGAAGACGGTGATCGCGGGGGACCTCATGGAGGTCTCCACGCCGCCGCCGCAGCTGCCGCCCACGGCGCCGCCGGGCTATCCCATGATGAGCGCCGAGATGAGCGCGCAGATCGCGCGCGGCGCCGATGTGTTCCCGAGTGATTCATTCCGCGGGCCCGTCGCGCACGCGATTCCCGATAGCGGCCCCGTGCGCCCGCTCGATCCGAACCTCATGTCGCCGGTCGGCCAGCAGTACCCGCAGCAGGTCGACTGGGCAGAGGCCGCGGCGATGCCGGCGCGCGCGCTACCGACGTGGATGATGGTGATGCTGTTCGTGCTTGCGATCGGCGTCGCCCTCGGGCTGACGATCGTCGTCGCGAAGCTGATCCGCTAGCTCGGGCGGCGCACCGCCGACGCGATGTGCTCGATCGCGCGGAACCCGACGCGCTGATACACGCGCTCCGCGGCGCTGCCGAGCTCGGCGATGATCACGAGCTCGGCCGACGGGACCTTCGCGGCGGCCGCCGCGAGCAGCGCGCCCGCGATGCCGCGCTTGCGATGTGATGCCGCCGTCTGGACGTCCTGATACCGCGCGCGTGCGCCGAGCGGGAC
>DATLHR010000634.1:0-11488 GCA_035539815.1 Kofleriaceae bacterium | reverse complement strand
GCGTGGTCGGCAGCGGCGGCGCTCGTCGTGCATCCGGCGTCGCGCTACGTCGGCATCAAGGCGAAGAAGCCGTTCGTTCAGAAGGGGCAGCCGTTCGAGCTCGACCTCGTCGCCGTCGACATCGACGGCAAGCTCGTCACCGGCGCGAAGATGGACGTCCAGGCCGTGCGGCTCGACTGGACGTACGAGCGCGGCAGCTACAAGCGCAAGGAGGTCGATCCGCAGACGTGCACCGCCACGATGGCGAGCGACCAGGCGCGCTGCGCCTTCCAGACCAAGACCGGCGGCACGTATCAAGTCACCGCGAAGATCGTCGACGACCAGGGCCGCACGAATCAGTCGCAGCTCACGTTCTGGGTCGCGGGCGGCGAGGGTCCACCGTCGCGCGACGTCGCGCTCGAGCACGTCACGCTGATCCCCGACCACAAGGAGTACGCGGCGGGTCAGACGGCGGAGCTGCTGGTGATGTCGCCGTTCTATCCGGCGGAGGGCGTGGTGATGTGGCAGCGCAGCGGCATCGTCAAGACCGAGCGGATCACGCTCGACAAGGCGACCAAGATCATCACGGTGCCGATCGACGACGCGATGACGCCGAACCTGTACGTCCAGGTCAACCTCGCCGGCACCGCCGAGCGCACCGGCGATGACGGGCGGCCGGATCCGAAGCAGCCGCGGCGACCCGCGTTCGCGTCGGGGACGATCGACCTGTCGATCCCGCCGACGCAGCGCGCCCTCACCGTCGAGGTCAAGCCGGCGAGCGACAAGCTCGCGCCCGCGGAGTCGACGTCGCTCGCCGTGACCGTGCGCGACGCGAGCGGTGAGCCGGTACCAAACGCCGAGGTCGCGGTGATCGTCGTCGACGAAGCGGTGCTGTCGCTCACCGACCACCAGTTCGTCGATCCGATCGTCACGTTCTACCGACAGCGCGGCGCCGACACGCACAACACGTACCTCCGCCGGCACGTGAAGCTCGCGAAGCTGCCGGCGGCGCAGGCACCCGGCAATGCACCACCGCCGCCACCGCCGCCGGCGTCCTTCGAGGGCGGCGTCCCGGGCGGCGCCGCTGGAGACATGATGCTCGAGGAAGGCAAGATGGGCCGCGCCGATCAGGCGATCATGGCGCGGGTGGCCAAGCCCGACGTGGTCGTCGATGCGCTCCGGGCGAACGAGGATGGCAAGGCGCAGGCGCCGATCGCGGTGCGCTCGAACTTCAACCCGCTCGCCGCGTTCTCACCGACGGTGATCACCGATGCGAGCGGCGCCGCGAGCGTGCCGGTGACGGTGCCCGACAACCTCACGCGCTATCGCGTCGTCGCGCTCGCCGTGGCGGGCAGCAAGCAGTTCGGCAAGGGCGAGAGCGCCATCACCGCGCGGCTGCCGCTGATGGTGCGGCCGAGCGCGCCGCGGTTCCTCAACTTCGGCGACCGGTTCCGGCTGCCGATCGTCGTTCACAACCAGACCGACACGCCGATGCAGGTGCAGCTCGCCGTCGCGACCGCCAACCTCGCGCTCACCGACGGTGCGGGCCGAGCGTTCACCGTGCCCGCGAACGATCGTGTCGAGGTGCAGCTGCCCGCTGCGGCGGAGCGCGCCGGCACCGCGCGCATGCAGATCGTCGCCGCGGCCGGCAGGCTCGCCGATGCCGCCGAGCTCGCGATCCCCGTGTGGACGCCCGCGACCACCGAGGCGTTCGCGACCTACGGCGTGATCGACGAAGGCGTGTCGATCGCACAGCCGGTCGCGCTCCCCGGGCAGGTCGTCGCGACATTCGGCGGACTCGAGATCACGACGGCGTCGACCAACCTCCAGGCGCTGACCGACGCCATGATCTACCTCGTGCACTATCCGTTCGAGTGCGCGGAGCAGCGGTCGAGTCGCGTGCTCGGGATCGCCGCGCTGCGCGACGTGCTCGCCGCGTTTCAGGTCAAGGACCTGCCCTCGCGCGCGGAGCTCGAGGCGAGCGTCGCCGCCGACGTGAAGCGGCTCGCGCAGATGCAGAACGCCGACGGCGGATTCGCGTTCTGGGAGCGCGGTGACGAGTCGGTGCCGTACGTGACGGCCTACGTGGTCAGCGCGCTCGCGCAGGCGAGGGCCAAGGGGTTCGACATCCCGGCGCAGCTGATCGAGCAGGCGAAGCCGTACCTGCGCGACATCGAGCGCCACATGCCGGATCGCGACTACTCGCCCGACACCAGGCGTGCGATCGGTGCGTTCGCCTTGTACGTGCGCAAGCAGATCGGCGACCTCGACGTCGCGAAGGGTCAGCGCCTGCTGCGCGACGCCGGCGGTCCCGACAAGGTCTCGATGGAGACCAACGGCTGGCTGCTCGCGACGTTCGCGGGCAATGCCGCTGCGAAGTCCGAGCGTGACGCGATCGTGCGCCACGCGCTGAACAACGTCAGCGAGACCGCCGGCGCGGCGAACTTCACCACGAGCTATCGCGACGGAGCGCACCTCTTGCTCGCGAGCGCGCACCGCGTCGACGCCGTGATGCTCGATGCGTTGATCCAGGACCAGCCGGCGAGCGACCTCATCCCGAAGCTCGTCACCGGGCTGCTCGCGGGGCGCAAGGGCGGCCGCTGGCTCAACACGCAGGAGAATACGTTCGCGCTGCTCGCACTCGATCGGTACTTCCAGACCTACGAGAAGACGGCGCCGAGCTTCGTGGCGCGGGTGTGGCTCGGCACCGACTACGCAGGCGACCTCGCGTTCCGCGGCCGCTCGACGAAGTCCTTTCAGATCAACGTGCCGATGCAGGACGTCGCCATGCACGACAAGCAGGCGCTGACGATCCAGAAGGACGGCGCGGGTCGCCTCTACTACCGGATCGGCATGCGCTACGCGCCGGCGTCGCTCCAACTCGCGCCGGCCGACTATGGATTCGTCGTCGAGCGCAGGTACGAGGGGATCGACGATCCCAAGGACGTCACCCGGGACGCGCAGGGCGTGTGGCACGTCAAGGCGGGCGCGCGCGTCCGCGTCAAGCTCGCGATGGTCAACGACAACCGCCGCTATCACGTCGCCCTCGTCGACCCGCTGCCCGCGGGGCTCGAGCCGCTGAACCCTTCGCTCGCGACGACCGCCCCGATCCCGGCGAGCACGTCGACCGGCGACGACGTGGGCTCCGCGCGGCGCGGCTACGGGTGGTGGTACGGGCCGTGGTACCAGCACCAGAACATGCGCGACGAGCGCGTCGAGGCGTTCGCCGCCGAGCTCTACGAGGGCGTCCACCACTACGAGTACGCCGCGCGTGCGACCACGCCCGGCACGTACGTCATCCCGCCCGCGAAGGCCGAGGAGATGTACATGCCCGAGACGTTCGGGCGTAGCGGCAGCGACCGGCTGAGCATCGAGTAGTCGCCGCGCCGACACTTGGCCGAGCATTGACCGTAGCGTCGACGCGCACGTACCATCGATCCTATCGTGCAAAGATCGCGGTCGAGACGGGAGGTACTGAAGCTACTCGCCACGGGGATCGCTGCTTCGCTCGCTCCGGCGTGCGGTGCGCGAGATCGGGGAACAGCGCGGCAGGCGGGTCCGAGCTCACCGACGGCAGTAGCTCGACCACGGCCTCGCTACCTGGTGTCGATCCGGATCCCCGGCGGGATCGATGCGGTGCTGACCACCAATCCGCGCCGCTCCAACGAGCTCTCGTCGGCCGTCGATCGGCCGTTCGGAGATGCCGACGTGTTCGAGGAGGCGGGGAACCGCTTCGGTCCTCACATGGCGCCGTTGAAGGGCTGGCTCGACCGGCTCACGATCCTGAACAACGTGCGCACCGAGACGGTCTCCCATCCCGGCGGGAGGCAGCAGCACGCTCGGCTGCGCATCGGTGCGCCGAGCGAGGCGCCGCTGATCACCGAGATCGTCGGAGCCCACCTCGGCACCGGTGCGATCCCATCGGTCGCGCTCGGCCTGGCGGGCCACATGTCGCCACGCACGCTCAACTGCACCGGCGCGCAGATGAGGGGCGGGCCGACGCTGTGCGACGACTTCGCCGAGCTCTCCAGCGCCGAGCTGCTCCGAGGCGCCGAGATCCTCGAGCGCACGGCGCAACGCTCGACGGGCTCCCAGCGCGAGGTCCAGAACACGCGCGAGGTCGCGCGCTACATGCGCAAGCTCGCGGGGTCGCCCGCGTTCACGTTCGAGCAGTGGGCCGAAGAGACCGCCCCCGAAGATCTCATGGTGATGGGCATCCCGTTGACCCTGCCGCTGCAGAAGCAGCTGCAGCAGACCGTGTGGATGCTCGAGAACGAGATCACCTCGACCGTGCTCCTCAACGTCCAGGCCATGGACTGGGACTCGCACTTCGACAACCTGAGCACGCAGACCAAGCACAACGCCGTGTTCTTCCCGCTGCTCGCCAGGTTCTTCGAGCAGCTCGCCACGCGGCGGAATGCGCACGGCACCCTCGCCGACAACACGGTCGTGGTGCTGATGAGCGAGCTCGGACGGCACCCGTACCTCAACGCGAGTCACGGCAAGGATCACCTGCCGGAGGCTCCGCTGATCATGTTCGGTAAGCCGTTCAAGCCGGGGGTCTACGGCGCCACCGGTCGCGAGATGGAGGCGCTGCCGGTCGATCCGGCCACCGGGCAGCTCGCGAAGAACGGGCGCATGGTCCGGCTCGACGACATCGGCGTGACGATCCTCGATGCGTTCGGGATCGATCCGCTCACGTACGGATATCAAGGCCGTCCCGTCGAGTTCCTGAGGAGCGCGTCGTGAAGCGAGCGGCCCTCTTCGCGGTGCTCGTCGTGGCCGCCTGCGACCGCGCCGCATCGACCGATCGCGAGCCATCGCCGTCGGCTCCCGCGGACCGCGCACCGAGCTCGCCCGCCGACACCACGGCGCGCATGATCGATCTCGCGCACGACCTGTCGGTCCTCGCGACCGGGATCACCGCACGACCGGACGATCTCGATCAGCTCGCGCGCGCCGGGTTCACGCGCGACGCGTTCGCGAGCTACGTCGCCCAGTTGCTGAAGCGCCCCGAGGCCGGGGGACGCGGGTTCGATGTCCTGAGCCTCGGCGGCGGCGAGCGAGGACTCTGGCCGGTCGCGACGCTCAAGACCAAGACCGAGGGCGGCACCACGATCTACTACCTGCACGCTCCGTGCGAGCTCGCACGCACCGAGACCGTCCACCCGTGGTGGGATCTGAACGCGAGCGTCCGCGTGTGCGCGGATGCCCATCGACCGACGGTGTTCCAGAACAAGGACGGTGCGTACTGCGATGGGACGATCGCGTCGCCCAAGCGCGTCGACTCCCCGTGCGGATGCGGCCCCAACCTCATCCGGTGCGTGAAGAGCGACGACGAGCTCGCGGCCTGGACCACCGCGATCGAGGACGAGACCTTCGACACGATCGCGTACATCATCGACAAGGATCTCCCGCTCGAGACCGTGTTCCGCAGCCAGGAGAGCTATCGGTCCGGCCTGGCCGAGCTCATGTATCAGCGATGGCTCGTCGAGGACCGCAAGGTCAAGTCGCTCGCGGAGCTCCCCGACTGGCGAAAGTGGCCGAAGGCAGGCAAGTGGGCGGCACGGCCCGAGGCCGTTCGTGGCGAGCACGCCGGCGTCCTGACCAACCTGTTCGTCCCGCAAGCGCGCGACTCGCAGCGGACGCGGCTCTATCTCGCATACCAGATGATGTGGTGCTCGACCGACGACAGCCTCCGCGTGTCGACCGCCGCGGTGCTGGAGCTCGGCAAGCACATCGGCCAGAACCTGCGCGACAACGTCGTTCCGAACGAGCTCGCGACCCGTGAGGGTTGCGGGAGCTGCCACGCGCGCATCGACTATGGCGTCCAGTTCTTCGCCGGCGACCAGTGGTCCCACAAGGTCGACCACTACATCAGCGCGGCCCAGCTCGATACACCCGGGCCGCTCTACAACCGCGACATCAACGATCCGCGAGGGGCCGCGCCACGCAATCCCGCCGGGTTCGCGAACCTGGCGCTCGCACAGCCCGAGTTTCCCGCGTGCATGTCGCGTCGGTTCATCGAGCACGTGTTCGGCCGATTCGACGACGAGCTCGTCGACCTCGATGGCGAGCTACGCAAGCTCGTCAGCGCCAAGGCGTCGTATCGCAAGCTGCTCACCCTCACCCTCGAGCGCTACCTCGATCGCGAGCTCCCTCGCCGCCAGGGTCGCGCCTCACCGGCCACCGACGCCAAGGGCTCCGCGCTCGCCGCGCTCACCGAGACTCGGTGCGGCGACTGTCACGATGCGAGCGAGCCGACTCCGATCGGCCGCCTGCTCGCCGGTGGCGAGGCCTGGTGCAAGTCCGCCAGCGCGACCTGTACGTCCGATGCGATCGAGCTGATGAACGTCGTCGCGTTCGCCACCATGCCCAAGAACACCCCCATGCCACGTACGGAGCGCGCGCAGTTGCTCGCACGCTTCGCGGACACCGGCTACGCCGACCCGACCGCACGCCAGGCGGCGCTCGCGCACTTCTCCGGGGCGCTCGACGCCGAGTCGACGCACCGCTTCGGCGCCGTCCTGGCGCGCATCAGGCTGGCCACCGGAACCGACAAGATCAAGATGGCGCGGCCCCAGTCGCAAGGTCCACATAGCGTGACGCTCGGCGCCGCTTCCGCGGTGGCCGCGATCAAGGCCTGCCGGGGGAAGCCCGACGAGGCGGCGTGCATCACCAACGCACTCGAGATACCCGGCCTGTACTACCGTTGATCGTCCAGGGTAACGTGCGGCGGACATGAACATCGACGCCGAGCAGTACGCCAAGATCGTCCAGGCCTCGTTCGCGGACACACCCGACGCCAAGCTCACGCCCGCGCACGCCGAGCTCGTGATCGCGATCGCGCAGCTCGCCGTCGCGGCAGATCGCGTCGAGGATCCGGACGAGCAGGCGCTGTTCGCGTCGCTCGCGCAGCACGTCTATGGCCAGGCGAAGCTGAAGACCTCGCCGCCGACGCTCGGCCCGGTCGAGGACGTAGAGCAGCGCATCGAGCACCTGCAGTCGCACGCGGCGCAGCTGCGCGGCACGCCGGCCGCGGCGCTCGCGTACAGCATCGCCTACGTGCTGACCATCGCGGATCTCGACCTCGCGCCCGAGGAAGGCGAGCTGCTCGACCTGCTCGTCGAAGCGCTCGGTCTCGACCCGGAGCGCGCCGATGATCTGACCGCCACGGTCGCCGAAGCGATCACGCCGGCGGACTGAGCGGCCCGCCTCACTGCAGCGGAACGTCGGCGATCAGGAACCCATCGCGACCGTCGACGGTAGGCGCACCGAGCGTGACACCGGCCACCGACGGCAGCGGCACCGCCTCGAGCGCCTTGTTCGCCTGGCCCGCGACGAGGCCCCACGCGCCGCTCACGATGCCCTCGAACTGCATGTCGGTGAGCGGGCGATCGACGGCTTCGGTCTGCACGAGCATCTGCGCGAAGATCTCCGGCTGACCGGCGGTGAGCCGAATGCCGCCGGTCTGGCTCGGCACCACGTCGAGTGACGTGCGCAGCGACATCGCGATGTTCTGGATCGTGGTGCCGGAGGCGTCCTTCACGTCGAGGATCATGTCGCCGATCGAGAGCTCGAGCGCGCCCGAGCCGTCACCGACGGTCGGCGGCAGCAGGAGCTCGATCGACAGCGAGGCCGCGTCGTCGTCGAGGATCGCGCCCAGCCCCGGGATGCTGTCGAGGCCGACGTCCTGCTCGAGCGCGCCGGCGGCCCACAGCCCCGCGAACAGCTGGTTGACCGTGTCGTTGGCGATCGCGACGCCGACGCCCGACGCCGACATCATCGTCTGCGAGACCGGCCCGCTCTGCTGGACGAACATGCCGCCCTCGCCGCCCGCGACCGCGACCTTGGTGTCGACGGCGACGAACAGGCCCGATGGCGACAGCGTGACCTGGCCGGGCGTGATCGCCAGCGTGGTGGCGTGACCGAACAGCGAGGTCGAGAACGGCTTCGCGAGCACGTTCGCGAACGCGTCGTTCGCCATCGGCGGCACCTGGTCGCGGATCACCTCGGTGAGCGCCTTCTCGGCGGCCTTGCGCGCCTCGCCGCGGACCAGGCTCTCGAGTGCGCCCGGGATGCCGCCGATGTCGAGGCCGAAGCCGTCGAGCTGCACCGACGAGCTCGGCAGCGAGGTCGCGAGCGCACCGCCCTGCACGGCGATCGCGAGCGCGCCGTTGATGCGCGCCTTGCTGCTGGTGACGCGGATCGTGGTGCTACCGCCGATGCACGCGACCTTGTACTTCGCCTTGAGCACGATCGCGACGTCGTCGATCGTGACCGCCGCCTCGAGCGCGCCGGCCGCGGGCACGAGGCCCACGTCGATGTTCGAGAGCGAGACGCTCTGCACGTCGAGCACGGCGCCCAGGCAGCCGGTGTTGCTGTAGATCGGGTTCATCGCCATCGCGGCGGCGGTGAAGTCGATCGCCTCGGCCTGCGTCGCGAGCACGCTGCCGATCGTCGCGAGCGCCGGCGCGCTGATGCTGGCGGCGAGCGGCGAGGCCAGCGAGCCATCCGTCGGCGCCAGCGAGCCGGCCATCACCGCGCGCGCGTCGCGGAGGTCGTTGCCCTTGGAGTCGATGGCGTGGGTCTCGATGATCGAGACGCCCGCGGGCACGTCGATCGACGCCGAGAACGATCCGTCGGCGGCCGGCGCGACCTCGATGCCGTTGATCTTGACCTTCACCCCGGGCTTGTCGTCGGTGACCCGGCCGCTCACGGTGACCTGGCTGCCCTGCGCCTGCGTGCCGCGCTGCGGCGTCATGACCTCGAGCGTCGGCGGCTGATCGTTGGGGTCATCCGCGATCGTCGTGGGGGCGCACCCGACGGCGGAGACGAGCAGGATCGCGGCGAGGGCCCTGAGCATGTCCGGCAGATGTGCAGCGGTCATGCCCGACCGGTACGGGCGCTAGATCGCCGGGATCATTGATCCTGCGGTGCATCACGAGGCGGGGCCGCGCTCCGCTGACCCCGGCGTCGAGTCCCAGGCAACTCGAGTCGCCAGTTGCAGAATCCGCCGCCGAACCGGCCCGTTAGATCTGCGGGCCGCAGAGGTGCTGCGGGATGCAGGCGCCCGTGTAGCAGCCGCTCAGGATGCCCGGCGTCGTACCGGCCGGACACGCCGGCGGCACGGCGCGGCACGTCACCTGCTCGTAGCACTGACCCGGCGATTGCCCCTCCGGCGCGCACAGCTCGAACGGGCGCTCGCACTCGCCGTCCGGGGTGCATGCTCCGAGCGAGTGATACGCGGTGCAGCCCGCGCTGCGCGAGCAGTCCCACGCGTCGGCGGTGAAGCACGCGATCGATGCATCGGGCTGCGTGTCGATCGGGAAGCAGCCCAGGTAGTCGGTCAGGCACGCGCTGTTGCCGAACGAGCAGTCCGCGTCGAGCACGACGCGGCACTGCGGATCCGCTTCGCACTCGGCGTAGCCCTTGCTCTCGCAGACGTGACCGCAGATCGGCCACGACGGGATCGGCGGAATCGGCGCGACCCCCGACGTCGCCGCCGGGCACGGGCCGCACTCGGGGTTGCAGGTGCCGCCGTAGAACGCGTCACAGGTCAGATCGCCCGGATCCCGCAGCGGCGCCGGCGCGATCGCGGGCGTGTCGTATTCCGGGCAGGCCTTGTCGCCTTCGTCGTCGCCGTCGAAGATGAACACGCACGACGACGTCAGGCACAGCACACCGAGCAGCAGCGAACGCATGCGCCTTTGTACCGCAAGCCGCGAGCCATCGAGCGCGGTGTGCGATTCCAACGAGTTGCGCGCGCTGTGCCTCGAATTTTCGAGGCCAGGGCTCAGGCGTTGCGCGGAGAGATCGCGCTCGACACCGTCAGCTGCGTCTCGCGGCTGCGCGTCTTCTCGATCTGGATCTCGACGGCGTCAGCGTCGATCGGGACGTACTTGGCGATCACGGCCGCGATCTCGTCGCGCATCTCCTGCAGCTTCGCGCCCTCGAGGCCCGTGCGATCGTGCGCGAGCACGAGGTGCAAGCGACCCTTGGCGACCTCACGGCTGGACTTACCGGACAAGAAGTTCTTGATGCCATTCCACATCGCTACCTCCTTCACGCCGGCGTCGCCGACAGGCCGAGCGCGCGGCCGATGCGGGTGAAGAAGCCAACGGCCTTCGCTTCGTCGGCCTCGAGGCCGGCGAGCCTGCGCGCGATGCGAATGAACTCCTTGGCGGCGAGCGACTTGCCCTCGATCACCGCGGGGACGCCCTTGTTCGTCGTCGCGATCACCTGATCGTCGAGCGGAATCGCGCCGAGCAGATCGAGCGCGAGGATCTCGATGACGTCGACCTGCGAGAGCATGTCGCCGCGCTTCACGAGGTTCGCGGAGATGCGGTTGACCACGAGCCGCGCCGGGACCTCCGCCGCGGCGAGCAAGCCGACCACGCGATCGGCGTCGCGGATCGACGAGACCTCGGGCGTCGCGACGACGACCGCCTCGTCGGCGCCGGCGATCGCGTTCTTGAAGCCCTGCTCGATGCCAGCCGGGCAATCGATGATCACGAAGTCGTGAGTCGCCTTGAGCTCGAGCACCAGCGCGCGCATGTCGTCGGGCGACATCGCGTCCTTGTCGTCGGTCTGCGACGCGGGGAGCAGCCACAGGTTCTCCATGCGGCGGTCCTTGATCAGGGCCTTCTGCACGGAGCACTTGCCGCGGACGACGTCGACCGAGTGGTAGACGATGCGGTTCTCGAGCCCCATCACCACGTCGAGATTGCGCAGGCCGATATCGGCGTCGACGAGGACGACGGAGTGGCCCAGGGCCGCGAGTGCGGCCCCGAGGTTGGCAGTGGTGGTCGTCTTCCCGACGCCTCCTTTGCCCGAGGTGATGACGATGGCTCGACCCATGGCGTGACTTCCTTTCTCAGATGCTGGTGGCCAGGTTGCGCGGCAACTTGCCCGAGTAACGTTCGACGACGATGCCGTCGCCGGTGCTGAATGCGATCTCCGCGTCGTTCGGCGCGTCGCCGTCGCCGCTGCGCGCGACCTTGCGGCCGATGCGCAGCTGCTGCGGCTCGAGGCGCAGACCGAGGATGAATCCGACGTCCTGCCCGATGCCCGCGTGCGCGGTCCCGCGGAGGCGGCCGAGGACGATGATGTTGCCGGTCGCGCGGACCTCCGCGCCCGGGTTGACGTCGCCGAACACGACGAGGTGGCCCTCGTGCTCGAGGATCACGCCCGAGCGCACGGGCCCGACGACGAAGCGCGGTCCGGTCGTCGTGCGCGTCGCGAGCTCGATCTCCGGCGTCGCGGCGAGCTGGAGCGGCACCGAGGTCTGCGTCGGCTCCTCGAACGAGACCGGCGCGTGCTCGGCCGCGAGCTCCTCGAGCTCCTCGGCGGCGAGCGCGATCGGGGCGTCGCTCGGCTCGGCGGCCGGCGCGTCGACGACCGCGGCGCGCACGGCGCCGGTCGGCACGTCCTCGAGCTTCGAGGGGACGGAGCCCGCCGCGAGGTTGGGTTGCGGGATGGCCTCGAGATCGAGCGTGCCGAGCAAGGC
>DATLHR010000633.1:0-4300 GCA_035539815.1 Kofleriaceae bacterium | reverse complement strand
CGCGTCGCGACGATGCTCGACGCGACCCTCTTTCTCAGCACGCCGTTCGACGATCTCGTGCCGCAGCCGCTGCCGCCCGCGGTGCGCTGGTACCGCTCGCTGCCGTATGGAGACGTCGTCCCGCGCATGGATCTCGTGATCCATCACGGCGGGATCGGCACCGTCCAGGATGCACTCCGCGCCGGGGTCCCGCAGATCGCCCTCGGAACCGGAGGCGATCGGCCGATCAACGCGAGCTGTATCCAGCGGCTGGGCGTCGGCCGCTACGTCCGCCCCGCCGAGTGGGGAGAGGCCGCCATCCGTGACGCGGCCGAGGGGCTGCTGGCGGAGGCGCCGCGGCGTGCGTGCGCGCAGATCGCGGAGCGACTCCGGGGCGAGCGAGGTGACGCTGCTTGCGAGCTCGTGGAGTCGCTGCCGCGGGAGAGCTTCGCCGCGGCGATCGTGCACGGTGCGGCGACCGCCACGCGCGCGGACGCGGCGGCCGTCCGGCCTGGCGACGCTGCCCGCCTCGCCTCGCTCAGCCCGGCCCAGCGCGCGCTGCTGCTGCGGCGCCTTCGCAAGAGGGATGCGTGATGATCGCCGACGCGATCCGACGATACGACGAGCTGCTGATCGGGCATTATCTCGACGACACGCGCGAGCACCTCGCTCGCGCGATCGAGCGCGAGCCGCTGGTGGCGGAGTGCAAGGTGCTCCGGCCGTACTTCGTGGCTGCACGCGTCTACGAGGAGACGCGCGCGGTGACGGCGCTGCTCGGCCGCGCGATCGTCGCGGCGGCCGACCGGCTCGTCGCAGACAAGCGCCTCCGCGCGGCGATCGGGATTCCGGACTACTTCGACGAGGTGCTCGAGCTCGATCGCGTGCACGGCCGGGCCTCCGTGATGGCGAGGTTCGACGGCATGCTGGCAGCAGACGGGGTGTTCAAGATCATCGAGTACAACTCGCAGCCCGAGTTCAGCCCCGCGCGGGCGATCGATGACATGTTCGCCACGTCGCGGATCGCCACGCACTTCGGTCGCGAGATCGGGTTCCGCACGCAGCGGCTCGACGAGTACGCGGTCGACGGGTTGGGCGCCGACCGCGCTGATCGACGAGCGCCGGCGGCGATCGCCGTGCCCGGTGGCGACGATCGTGGTCGCTACTGGCTTCGTCACGCGCAGGCGCGCGGGCACCGCGTCACCTTCGCGCCGTACGACAGGTTTCATCTCGACGGCGCCCGCCTCGTCGTCGAGGACGGGGAGCCATGGCCGATCGATTACGTCGTGCTGCAGTGGGAAGACGCGCTGTGTCCCACGGACGACATGGAGCCGGTGCTGGCTGCGGTGCGCAGCGGCGCGGTGCGCGTCCTCGATGGCTTCTCGCGCGGCCTCCTGTGCGGCTACAAGCACACCCTCGAGCTGTTGAGCGATCCGGTGCACGCGACGATGTTCGATGCCCCGGTGGCGGCCGCACTCGCCCTGCACGTGCCGTGGACGCGCGGCGTCCGCGAGCGGACGACCACCTACGGCGGCGAGTCGATCGATCTCGTGCCGTTCATCTTGCGAAACCGCGAGCGCCTCGTGCTCAAGCCGAGTGGAGGCTCGCAGGGGCAGGGCGTGGTGATCGGCCCCCAGGCCGACGATGCGACGTGGACCCAGGCGGTGACACGTGCGCTGAAGCATCAGTACATCGCGCAGGAGTGGATCCCGGGGGAGGTCGGCGAGTACCCCGCGGCGATCGGCGACGCCACGCGGCTCACCGCGACCACCGACTTCAATCCGTTCGTATGGGGTGGTCGCGACGTGCGAGGTTGTCAGGTCCGCCTCGCGACCAGCGGCAAGCACAGCGCGGATGATGGAGCGATCGTCACGGCGGTGTGGGTGATCGAGTAGCCTGCGCGAAGTAACGGCGCATCAGCTCCGAGCACACCATCGCGACCTGCAGGATATCGACGTCGCGATCGATCGCGAGCTGGTTGGCGACCCCGTCGGCGCTGTGGATCATGACGTACGCGAACGCCTGTGCTTCGCCGTCGGGCAGCAGCTTCAGCCGCAGCAGCGCCGCGGTCGCACGCTGCACCATGCGCGTGTGGTGGAGCGCGATCCGCGCGTGAGCGTCGGCCGCCGAGCGCAGCCTCCACAGCTCTCGGTACAACGCGCGGTCCGCCGTGAACGCCTCGACGATGCGCTCCGGTACCCCGCGCACGATGTCGTTCACCGATCGCGCCGCGTCGAACGCGTCGCCGATGACCTCGCCCAGCCGCTCGAGGCAGCGATCGAACACCGCCGAGACGATGGCCTCCTTGTTCGGAAAGTATCGGTACAAGGAACCGACGCTGACGCCCGCGACCTCGGCGACGCGGTTGGTGGTGAGGCCGTCGGAACCGTGCTTGGAGAGCACCCGGATCCCCGCTTCGACGATGGAGGCGAACATCGCCTCCGCGAGCTCCCCGCTCGGTTGGCGCGGCACCGGTGCGCGCGCTCTCGCCGGGCGACCACGACGTCCTTTCCTCATGACCTCGAGCCTACGTGGATTCGTTTCCGTCTGCGAAGCACCGAGCACAGCGGGAGGCTAAGGCCCTCCGCGCCGCGGAGAAAACTCGCGGCTTCATGGCCGGCCCTCGCGCCAGGGGGGCCTCATCTCCGTCGAGGATCAGCGTCGGAAGCGGCCGTGAAACGCTGCACGGCGCGGAGAAACTCGGGCGCCGGGCGGTCAGCGCAGGCCGCGGATCAGGTTCAGGCGCCTGACGATCAGTGACGGGATCAGGCCGCCGAGGACGCCGACGAGCACCGCGAGGCCGAGACCGATGCCGATAGGGACGACGCCCACGCGCAGGTTGAACGCGGCGATCGAGTTGAACGATGCGCTCGATCGCCCGTGGAGAACGAGCGCGATGCCGACGGCGAGCGCGGCGCCGGCGAGCGCGAGCATCAGGCTCTCCATCATCACGAGCGTCGCGACCTTGCTGCGGCGGACGCCCAGGGTGATCAGCGACGCGAACTCGGGCATGCGCGTGACCAGCGAGGCGTGGAGGTTCGTCGCGGTCACGAACACGCCGATGACGCACAGGATGATCACGAGGAGCAGGACGACGTTGGAGACTTGCCTGAGCTTGGCCTGCGAGCCGCGGAACTCGCGCTCGAAGTACGCGTCGGCCTGGAGCGCCTTGCTCGACTGGATCTTCTCGATCAGCGCCGCGGCGTCGGCGCGGGTGGCCGCGCCGATCACGACGGCGTTGATGCGCTCGATCTTGAGCGGCTTGGCGAGGTGGGTGCGGTCGCCCCACATCTCCTTCTCGTAGGTCGAGCCCCCCGCGGTGAAGAAGCCCACGATCGTCCACTCCTCGTGGGGCAGCTGGATCTTCGAGCCGATGGTCAGATTCGGGTACCGCCGCCGCGTCTGGACGCCGGCGACGAGCTCGGGGGCGCCAGGCTGAGGAGCTCGCCCCTCGACCACCTTGGCATCGTGCAGCTCGTACGCGATCGGATCGACGCCGCGCAGGAGCTGCGGGCGCGCGTTCCGATCGAGGCCGAGCAGGACGTTCGCGGCGATCTCGGGCGAGAACGCCTTCTTGTCGCCGCCCCGGATCCCGGGGAGCAGCTCGAGCTGATGGACCGTCTCGAGCGGCAACCCGAACGAGGACTCCTCGAAGAACGAGCCCTCCATCATCACGAACACGTTCTCGGCGGGGATCGACTCGCGCGCCGCCGCGCGCAGCCCCAGCAAGAACGAGATGCCGAGGATGCAGCCGCCGATCACGATGCCGATGACGCCGATCGTGAGCGCGTTGTTCCCGAGGCGCCGGGCGAGCTTTCGCGCCACGTAGTGAAAGAACAGCATCCTCGCGTCTGCGACGATCGCACCGCGGCATCGCGACGGTCAAGCGCACCGACGAGCGTGATCGTGATAGCGTGGATCAACACGCGTGGTCGCCCAGATTACTCTTTGGTCGCTGCGACGCAGGCCTTGGCGGACGGTGCTCACGGCGGTCGCCGTGGCGATCACGGTGGCCGTCTTAATCGGCTTCTTCTCGGTGCGCTCCGAGATCCAGCGCGTGCTCTCGACGCAGGACGAGATCCAGTACCAGCGGCTCTGGATCAAGCCACAGAACTTGCGGCTCGAGCGAAGCCAGATCTACCCGCTCGCCTTGAAGGACAAGCTCGCGGCGGTCCCCGGGGTAGCGAAGGTCCTCTACGCGCGCTCGATGCCCGGCAAGGCGCCCGATGACTCGTGGCTCATGCTCTACGGTGCGTCGGCGGACTTGATCGACGTCGATCGCGATCTGTACCCGGTCACCGACGCAGAGCGCGCGGCGTGGGCG
>DATLHR010000632.1:0-15639 GCA_035539815.1 Kofleriaceae bacterium | reverse complement strand
CGTCGAGCCCGTGGCCGTGTTTGTCGGCGAGGTGGACGATCGCCTTCAGGTCCTTCGGGAAGCACGAGCCGCCATAGCCGGGGCCCGCGTAGAGGAACTTCGGACCAATACGCGAGTCCGAGCCGACGCCCTTGCGGACCTTCTCGATGTCGGCGCCGATCTTCTCGGCGAGGAGGGCGAGGTCGTTCATGAACGAGATGCGCACGGCGAGCATCGCGTTGGACGCGTACTTCGTGAGCTCGCTCGAGCGCGGGTCCATCACGTGGATGCGGTCGTGGGAGCGGACGAAGGGCGCGTAGAGCGTGCGCATCAGCTCGAGGGCCTTCGGATCGTCCGAGCCGACCACGACGCGATCCGGCTTCATGAAGTCGTTGATCGCGTCGCCCTCCTTGAGGAACTCGGGGTTCGAGGCGACGGCGAACGGATGTCTGGCGGTGGAGGCGACCGCGGCACGCACCTTCTCGGCGGTCCCGACGGGCACGGTGGACTTGGTGACGACGACGGTGAAGCCCGTGAGCGCCGCGCCGATCTGCTTGGCGGCGTCGAGGACGTGGGAGAGGTCCGCGCTGCCGTCGTCCGAGGAGGGCGTGCCGACCGCGATGAACACGAGCTCGGAGTCCTTGACGGCGTCGGCCGTGGAGGTCGTGAACGAGAGGCGACCGAGCGCGGTGTTGCGCTTGATGAGGTCATGGAGGCCCGGTTCGTAGAACGGGACCTCGCCGCGGCGGAGCGTCTCGACGCGCTTGGGGTCGATGTCGACACAGGTGACGTCGTGGCCGAAGTCGGAGAATCCGGTCCCGGTGACGAGTCCGACGTAGCCGGTGCCGACGACTGCGATCTTCATGCGCGGCACGCTACCACGCGATTCGCCGTCGGGCGTGAGGGCCAAACGTGCTCCCGAAGGAGTGTGGTGGGGGCCGTAGGTCGTGTGGCGCGCGCGCAACGGCAGACCGTGGCACTCGGGGAGCAACGCGCTGGAATCTTGGCGCGGAGGGCAGGCCGAAGATTTGCTTGCGACGCGCACATGCGTCCGTTCGTCTTGGCTGCGGTGCTCGGGGTCGCGCTGGTCGTGGTCGGCTGCGCGTACCAGCCGGGATCGTTCAATCAGCCCTACACCAGGAAGGCGTTCACGGGGCATCGCGTGACGGTCGGGTGTCTCGACGTGGCGGTCGAGCGCGAGTGGGATCGCGGATCGTGGGCGGTGCTCGACTTCTCGTTCGGCAATCGCTGCGACAAGGCGGCAACCGTCGATCTCGCGTGGGCGCAGGTGGTCGGGCGCACGACGGAGGGGAACGAGATCGCGCTCGCGCCGTACGATCCGAAGTCGGAGCTGCGGGTGCTGCGGCTCGATGGCCGGGTTTCGGGACGGGAGGTGCTCGCGTACCCCGCCGACGTCAGCCTCGGCCAGGTCTGCGTCGATGTCGCTTCGCTGGCACACCAGAAGCCGGCGCAGTGGGTGTGCTTCGGGAACCTGGTCGCCGTCGCGATGGCCGAGGTGGCGCCGTGAAGACCGTGGCGTGGATCGCGGCGGCTGTGGTCGCGGTGATGGCGGCACCGACGCAGGCGCATGCGTCGTCGTGCGGCGGCAGCGGCGGGGGAGGTGGCGGCGGCGGATCGAGCGGTGGCAGTAGCGGCGGCGGCAGCAGCAGTGGCGGCGGCGACAGCTACAGCTACGACTCGAGCTCGAGCTACTCGAGCGACTCGGGCTCGTCATCGACGACGACGACGGCCACGCCCAGGTGCACCGACGGCGACGAGCCGGTCGGTTTTCGCACCTGCACGAAGTTCGGGACGTGGGGCGGGAACCTGCGCTTTCCGCGGTTGATCGTCGGGCTCGGCATGGCGGTGCGGCAGGCGCCTTCGCTCGTCCGCGGGCAGACGGGGCACGTGACGCACGACAGCGAGTCGTTCACCTACCGCATGGTGGGCGGTGAGGGGAGCGGCGCGACGAGCGAGGACACGGCGGTGATGTCGACGTTCCGGCTCGGCATCGGACTGGGGAAGCCGTTCTATGTGGCCGCGGATCTCGAGCTCGGCGGGATCGCGAGCGGCGCGCCGGCGGCGGAGATGACGTCGAGCGGGATGCGCGGGTCGCCGACGATCACGAGCAAGTCGGGGGTCGCGTTCAATGCGCTCGGCGTCGTCGGTGCGCGCGGTGGCCGTGGGCGGTCGAGCTTTGGTGTCGAGCTCGCGGGCGGCATCGGCGCGGTCAACTACGCGTATCACTCGCAGTACTACGCCTGCGAGCAGGACGTTGCGGTCGGGGCTTCGCGCGGAATGCTCGAGGTGCGCGCGAACGTCGAGCGCTGGATCAATCCGTGGGTCAACGTCGGCGCGATCGCCGGCAGCAGCTTGATCGACCGCGGCGCGTGGATGACGGGCGTCTATCTCGGGATCACGACGCGCAGCTTCGCCGGCGAGCGGTGAACCACTGATCAGAGCTCGAGCTCGTCGCCTTCACGCGCGGGGACGAGCTGGATCGCGGTGCCGCCGCGTGCGTCGAGGGCGGCGCGGCAGCTGGCGACGAGGGTGTCGACGTCGTCGTCGGTGAAGTCCTGGTCGTAGTGGAAGGTGACGAGGCGCTTGACGTTGGCGGCGACGGCAGCGGCGGCGGCGTCTTCGTACGTGGAGAAGCCGCGGTTGCGACGCGACTCCTGATCGACGGGGCGATAGGTGGTGTCGTGGAGCAGGACGTCGGCGCCGCGATAGAACGCGATGGCCTCGGGGGACGGCGGGGCGCCTTCGACGGGCTGCCCGACGTCCGACGCGTAGACGAAGCTGCGGCCGGCTTCCTCGATGCGGAAGGCGAGGGCGGTGGTGGTGCCGTGCGGGTGCTCGCGCGCGGTGATCGTGAAGCCCTCGGTCTCGAAGGTCTGGCCGTTCGCGGCGGCGCGCACGTCGAACGTGGCGGAGAAGTTCTTGAGGGTCTGGAGCGGCGAGAAGTTGGGATCCATCTGGCCCTCGAGGATCTCCTCGAGGGTCTCGGCCGAGCCGTGCGGTCCGGGGCCCCACACGGTGAACCGGTTGCCGCCGACGAACACGGGCGCGAAGAAGCCGAGGCCCTGGATGTGATCCCAGTGTGTGTGCGAGAGGAGGATCGAGGCGCGGCCCTGGCCCTTGCCGAATGGCCCGCCGAGGAGCGAGTTGCCCAGGTGCATGAGCCCGGTGCCCATGTCGATGATGACGAGGCCGCCGCTCGCGCTGGTGACCGAGACGCACGACGTGTTGCCGCCGTAGCGGATCGTGTCGGGGCCGGGCGCGGGGATGGAGCCACGCACGCCCCAGAACCGGATTTTCATTCGTTCCCCAGGACGAGCTCGAGGCCCTCGTAGGCGCTGTGCAGCTCGAACGTGTCGTGCTGCGCGGTGATGACCTGGCGGTACTGCGCGAGGATCTTGTCGTTGTCGTCGTCGGAGCGCGCGGGCGCGTGGTGGAAGAGGCAGAGCCGCTTGGCGCGGGCCTCGCGCGCGATCGCGATCGCGTCGTCGGGGTGCGAGTGGCCCCAGTGCGGCCGCTGGCGATATTCCTCTCTCGAGAACTGGGTGTCGTAGATCAACAGATCTGCGTCGCGCGCGAGGTGCACGACACCCGCGCGCATCTGCGCGAGCTCGGCCGCGACGTCGGAAGGGAGGGGCTCGTCGATGGAGGGGGCCTTGGCGATGAACTTCTCGCCGAGGAGGACCTCGGTCATCGGCGCGGTGTCGGAGCAGTAGACGACGGAGGCGCCATCGACCTCGACGCGGTAGGCGATCGCGACCCACGGGTGATTGAGGCGCGTGCACGAGACCTTCGCCGTCCCGATCTCGAAGTGGCTACCCTCGAGGACCTCGTGGAACCGCATCTCCGCCTGCATCGCGGACAGGGGGACCGGGAAGTAGGGGGCGCGGTTCTGCGCGGAGAACACGGCCTCGAGGTGCAGGTCGCGCTGGCGGGCGAAGATGTCGACGTGGTTGCCGGCGCGGTAGAGCGGCGCGAAGAAGGGGAGGCCCTGGACGTGGTCCCAGTGGGTGTGGCTGATGAGGATCGACGCGTTGCCAAGCCCGTCGCGGAACGCCTCCTCCATGAGGTGCTTGCCCAGCCGGCGCAGGCCGGTCCCGGCGTCGATGATGATGGGCGCTCCGTGGCGAGGCCGGACTTCCACGCACGAGGTGTTCCCGCCGTAGCGGCTCGTCGCCTTGCCCGGGACGGGAATCGAACCTCGTACTCCCCAGAACCTGACCTTCATGACCAAGAACGCGCGCGCGCAGGGGCGAACCTAACGCCTGGGGGGACGCGGGAGCTAGAAGCCCTTGCGCGAATCGAGCAGGATCGTGACCGGGCCGTCGTTGACCAGCTCGACCTGCATATCCGCAGCAAACTCGCCGGCTTCGACCCGCGAGACGCCGGCGGCGCGGACGGCGGCGAGCGCTTGCTCGTAGAGGGCCTTGGCGGCGGTGGGCTCGAGCGCACCCGTGAACGCGGGACGGCGGCCCTGGCGCGCATCGCCGTAGAGCGTGAACTGCGAGACGACCAGCACACCGCCGCCGACGTCGAGGACGGAGCGGTTCATCTTGCCGGCGTCGTCGGCGAAGATGCGGAGGTTCACGATCTTGTCGACCGTGTATGCGAGGTCCGAGGGCCCATCGCCCGCCCCCGCGCCCAGGAGCACGAGCAGGCCGTGGTCGATCGCTCCCGTCACACGCTCCCCGACGGTGACCTTGGCTCGACGGACGCGTTGGACCACGGCGCGCATCGCGACCTTATAACGCACGGCGAGGAGCTGCGAACGCGGGCAACCCCGTTGTCTTGTCTCGGGTCGAACCGGCCGCTAGGATGCCGCCCGTCATGAGGAAGTCCCTGATCACGCTCGTTCTCGCGCTCGCCGCCGGGTGCGGCTCGGAGATCGGGGACTCGTGCACGCTCAGCATCGATTGCAGCCCCGACGGCGATCGCCAGTGCGACTCGTCCGCCAAGGAGGGGTACTGCACGATCCAGGGCTGCGACTTCAACACCTGCCCCGACGAGGCGGTGTGCGTCAGCTTCTTCAGCGGTGGGTTCACGAACCGCCCCTGCGAGAGCTCGGATGACTGCTCGCTCGACGAGCTGTGCGCGCTCGACGGGCACTGCGTCACGCAGAAGTCCGAGCAGCGCAACTGCATGCGCACCTGCGAGAGCAACGACGACTGCCGCGACGGCTACGAGTGCCGCGACCTGCAGCTGATGATCGAGCACGGCGGCCAGCCCGTGATGTCGCCGGGTCAGCCGATCGACGAGAACGCGCCGAAGTTCTGCGCCGCGGCGCCGGCCTGATACGCTGCACGCGTGGGATTCGGGGCGCCCGGCTCCATCGGTCTGTTTCTGCTCAAGCGCTTGGGCGGAGGCTTGCTCGCGATCGTCGGCGTCTCGATCCTCGTGTTCGCGCTCCTGCACATGGTGCCGGGCGATCCGGTGGACCACCTCGCCGGCGGCGAGGCCACGCCGGACCAGCGCGCGAAGATCGAGAAGTGCATGGGGCTCGACAAGCCCAAGCTGGAGCAGTTCGGCGCGTTCCTCGGCCACGTCGTCGACGGCTCGCTCGGACGCCAGTGCTCGGTGGGCGCCGGTGACAAGCGCACGGTCGCGGCGCGGATCCTGGAGGTGTTCCCGCACACGATCTGGCTCGCGATCTGCGGGATGCTGGTCGCGATCGTGCTGGCGCTGCCGCTCGGCATGATCGCCGCGATCCGGCGAGGCACGTGGATCGACACGCTCGCGACCACGACCTCGCTGTCGATGGTGGCGCTGCCGCAGATGCTGTTCGCGCCGCTGTTGTTGTTCATCTTCTTCATCGGCCTCGGCTGGTTCCCGGGCCCGACGGAGACCGGCCCCAAGGCGATGGTGCTGCCGGCGCTCGCCGTCGGGACGCACCTGATGGCGATGCTCGCGCGCATGACGCGCTCGTCGCTCGTCGAGGTGCTCGGCGAGGACTACGTGCGCACGGCGCGCGCGAAGGGGCTGCCCGAGGGCCGCGTGCTGGTGCGCCACGCGCTGCGCAACGCGCTGCTGCCCGTGATCACGATCATCGGCCTGCAGTTCGGCTCTCTCCTGTCGGGCGCCGTGATCATCGAGAACGTGTTCGCGCGGCCCGGCCTCGGCACGACGCTGCTCGACGCGATCAAGGAGCGCAACTACCCCGTCGTGCAGGGCACCGTGCTGGTGGTCGCCGGCATCTACGTGATCGTCAACATCCTCGTCGACATCGCCTACGGGCTCGCGGACCCGAGGATCCGCCGCGGATGAGTCGCCTGCGTCGCTTGAACCTGTCGCCGAGCGCGTGGGTCGGGCTCGTGATGCTCGCGGTGTTCGTGTTCGCCGGCGTGTTCGGGCCGCTGATCGCGCCGTACGACGTCGGGCCGACGTCGCTGGACCTGCCGAACCGCTTCCGCGGTCCGTCGGCGGAGCACTGGTTCGGCACCGACAGCAAGGGCGCCGACACGCTGAGCCAGCTGTTGTGGGGAGCGCGCAGCGCGCTCGAGCTCAGCTTCATCGTCGTCGCGATCTCGAGCTCGATCGGCTTGTTCATCGGCACGCTCGCCGGCTGGTTCCGCGGTGCGGTCGAGGAAGTGATCATGCGCGTCGTCGACATCCTGATGGCGTTCCCCGGGATCCTCTTGAACATCGCGATCGTCGCGATCGTCGCGAAGCCCGGCATCGGCGTGATGATCTTCGCGCTGTCGGTGAACGGCTGGGTCGGCTACGCGCGCGTCGCCCGCGGGCAGGTGCTCGCGCTGCGCGAGCGTGACTACGTCACCGCCGCGGTCGCGCTCGGCGCGTCGAACCGGCGCGTGATGCTCCAGCACCTGCTGCCCAACCTGATGGCGCCGGCGCTGGTGCAGATGACGTTCGGCTTCGGCAGCGTGATCCTCATCGAGGCGTCGCTGTCGTTCCTGGGCCTCGGCCCGCAGGTCGACTACACCTGGGGAGCGATGCTCGACCAGGCTCGAACGTTCATGTGGAAGGACGACTGGTTCCAGATCTACGCGCTGGTGCCCGGGCTCGCGATCATGTGGGTCGTGCTCGGCGCCAACCTCCTCGGCGACGGGCTACGCGATCGGCTCGATCCTCGCCAGCGCGGGAGGGCGTGATGGCGTTTCGCGTGCGCGTGTGCGCTCGCTCGGAGATCGTGCCCGGCGAGCTTCGCGCGTTCTCCGTGCGCGGCGTGACGTGGCCCGTGCTCGTCACCTCCGTCGACGGCGAGCTGTTCGCGATGCCCGGCGTGTGTCCGCACGAGGACGTCGCGCTCGCCGATGGCTACCTGTTCGGCCACGAGATCGTGTGCTCCGCGCATGCGTACACGTTCGATCTGCGCACCGGCCGCTGCCGTCACGATCGTGGGCTCGAGCTCCGGCGCTATCCGATCACGATCGTCGGCGATGACGTGTTCGTGGATCTGCTGTAACCGCGTTAGGGGTCGGTGAGCATTCGTGCCGACGTGTACGTCCAACGCAACGCTTGGGCATGCTCGATCGTCACGGCCTCGTGGTCGCTGCGCGTGCAGGCGCCGCCACCCTCGCCGCTGGGGCCTTCGCCTACGTGCTGCGACCCTCGATCGCACCGCTGTGCGCGGTAGCTGGCGCCACCGGCGTGCTCGCGTTCGAGCTCTCGCGCGTCGCGAAGACCCTCGCGTATCCGCTCGCGTTGCTCGAGACCGACCTCGGTCAGGCCGAGGCGCTGATCGCGCTGTACGCGACGCTCGGACCGCGCCGGGCGCTGCCGCCGCTCCGTGGCTACGCGATCTCTCCGGACTTCGCGCTGGTGCTGATGCAGCTGATCGACGACCACCGCCCCGAGCTCGTCGTGGAGACCGGCAGCGGCGTGTCGACGCTGATCATGGCCTACCGCCTCGAGCGGCTCGGGCGAGGCACGGTCATCGCGCTCGATCACGATCCGGTGTTCGCGGCACGGACGCGGAGCGAGCTGGAGCGCCACGGGCTCACCGCCTACGCCAAGGTCCTCGACGCGCCGCTCGAGCCGCTCGCGCTGCGAGGCCAGACGTACCGCTGGCATGCGCAGCGCGCCGTGGCCGACCTGCGTGACATCGACCTCGTCGTCGACGACGGCCCGCCGCGCGAGCTCGGTGACTGGCTGCGCTATGCGTCCCTGCCGATGCTGGCGCCGAAGCTGTCCGCGCGCGGCATGTTCGTGATGAACATGCTCGGCGCCGAGGAGCGCACCATCCTGTCGCGCTGGCAGGACGAGTACCCCGAGCTCCACCAGCAGGTGTTCGCGACCCGGAAGGGGCACGCGATCCTGTCGCGTCAATCGAGCGCGTCGAGATCCGAGTCCGCGCCGCAGTAGAACCAGCGCTGCGGATCGAGGAAGCGGCGATCGCCGTTCCTGGGGATCATGCAGAGGAACGGCTTGGTGCCGCGCTCGATGAACCCCGAGCGCCACATGTTGCGGCGCCGTGCATCGATCGAGAACAGCTTGATGCTCACCGCGCGTGCCTCGGTCGCCTCGGCGGCGTGCCGGACGATGCCGCGCAGCGCGGCGTGCCACGCGTCCGGCGCGGTGACGAGATCGACGACATGCAGCTCCGCGCCGCCGCGCAGCGGCTCGAGCGCGCAGGCGCCGATCGGCGTGTGGTCGTCGAGGATGACGTAGGGCTGCTCTTTCTGCGCGGGCGCGGCGCGAAACCGCCAGCCGTAGAACGAGGCGTCGCGTACGGTCGCGAGCTCGAGCACGTTGCGCGCTTCCTGCCACACCTGATCGACGCGCGCGTCGTGGATCTCGAGGGGCTCGAGGCGTGCCGCGTGGCGCGGCCGCGTCAGGCGCGCGATCGCTTCACCGACCAGCTCGGGACCCGCACGCAGCGGCCGCACGTAGCGCGCGACCGCACCGACCTCCCGCGAGCCGCCGCGCTTGAGCGGTGTGACGTTCATCGGTCCTGGAGCTCCGTACATGCACGCGATGCCATGCGCGGGCATCGCATCACGCGACGCTTCGTGCAGCAGCCCGCCGAGCCCGCGCCGCCGATACGCCGGACGGACGTAGCCATCGCCGCCGAGCGCGGCACGTTTCTCGATGCCGTCGAGCCACACCCGGAACGGGAAGAACGAGGTGCAGCCCGCGATCTCGCCGCCCGGAGCGATCGCGAGCCAGGTCAGCGCGCGACCGCCGGGGTTGCCCTCGTACAACCAGGTCCAGCGCGCGACCGCGTCGGCGCCGGGGATCATCTCGCGGATCAGCTCGAGGATTTCAGGGCGATCATCGGGCGTCGCTTCGCGTACGTGCATGGACGCACCGTAGCGTCGCGTGTGCGCCCTTGCTCGTCGGGAGCCGAGTGGCTCCCTGGAGTCTCACGTGAGGGTCACTTGTAATCTGGCTCGACGATCTTCACGTCGCTGATGCCCGCCTCGCGGAACGCCTTGTCGAGGTGTGCCTTATCGCCCAGCACGACCACGACCTCGTTCGCCGGATCGAGCTCCTTCGCGATCAGGGCGCGCACCTGTGCGGGCGACACCGCCGCAACCTGCTGGAGCAGCGTGTTGAAGTAGGTCGGCTGCAGGTTGTGACTCGCCATGAACCCGAGGCGGCCGGCGAGCTCCCCGGTCACGGTCGACTCGCCGAGCAGGTTGGACAGGATCGTGCGGCGTGCGCGCACGAAGTCGATGTCGAACTGCTCGCCGCTCTTGCGCAGCTCGTCGACGCCGTCGCGCATCGCCTTGATCGACTCACCCGCGCGCTCCGCGTCGACGGTGCCGCCCATCTCGTAGGCGGTGGGGCCCTTCTTCGTCTGGCGAGCTGCGTACAGGCCGTACGTCGAGCCGTGCTTGAACCGCACGTCCGCCATGCGGATGTTGAGCATCTCCGCGAGCACCTGGCGCGCACCCTGCTGGCCGTCGACGCCGGCAGGCGCCGGATAGCCGATCGAGACGGTGAGCTGGGGCTCTTCCTTGCCCGCGACGCCGATGAACGCGGGGCCCGTGCGCTTGAACGGCGTCGCATCGACCGGCTTGTCGATCTTGCCCTTGCTCCAGCCACCGAACGTCGACCGCGCGAGGCTCTCGGCCTGCTTGGGGTCGAAGTCTCCGACGATCACGAGCGTCGCGTTCCCCGCCGAATAGTGCGTGCGGCGGAAGTCGTCGAGTGTGTCCCTGCCGATCTTGCCGACGGCGTCGGGCACCGCCACGCCGGTCTTGGTGTACGGATGGTCGGGGCCGTAGAGCGCGGTCAGCCACTGCCGCTGGTACTCGTTCTGCTGCTGCGAGGACTTGGTCTTCAGCGACTCGCGGACCTTCTTCTGCCAGCGCTCGATCGACTCCTGATTATACGTCCCGGCGGTGACCAGGCGCTCGAGGCCCTTGAGCATCACATCGAGGTAGATGTTGATGCCGCTCGTACCGCACACCGTCGAGTCGCCGCCGGCGCTGCAGCCGACGTTGACGCCCGTGCGCGCGAACGCTTCGGCGTCGAGCGGCAGGCTGAGGAAGTCCGCGGCCGTCGACGCGAGCCACGGGTTCTGCGGTGCGAGCGCCTCGCCGGCGTTGTTGAAGATGAGCCGCGCCGACACGAGCGGCATCGAGTGGATGGGCAGCATCACCACGTTCATGCCGTTGCCGAGCGTGACGCGCGTGGCGCCGACGAGCGCCTTGAGCTCGCCCGACACCTTGATCGGCCGCTTCGCCTCGCGCGGGTCGACGTCCGGGACGACCTTGTCGTGCGACTTCACCTGGAACGTGACCTTGGTGTTGCGGCGGTCGCCCTTGAGTCCTTCCTTGTTCGGCTTGATGACGATGACCTTCGCCTTGTCGGGCGTGACGTACTTCTTGATCGCCGACGCGATGCGCGCACCGTCGTACTTCGAGATCTTGTCGAGCTCGTGGAAGAAGTAGAGGTCCTGCGAGTCGAACTCGAAGTCGCGTGCGAACTGCACGAGATCACCGATCTGCGTCGTGCGCGCCTGCAGCGCCTCCATGCCCTGGATGAAGTCGGCCTTGCGAAGGTTCTGCTGCTCCTCGATCTGCTCGTACGTGCCTTCGTCGAAGCCGCGGTACGCCTGCTTCGCGGCGTTGTTCACGAACTCGAGCGCCTCGCCGAGCTTGTCCATGCCCTTGAGCTCGATCGACACCGCGAACACCGGCGCGAGCTGGCCACCGAGGATCGTCGGGCTGACCGAGTAGCCGAAGTCGTACTCCTGCGCCTTGCGCGCGGTGCGGAAGAACGTCTGGAACAGGCCGTACTGGGCGGCCTCACCCTCGGGGGTGTTCGCCGGCGGCAGCGCCCACGCGATGTGCACGCTCGCGCGCTCGACGTCGAGATCGAACTGCGTGCGGCCCGGCGTGACCTGGAATTGCGCCACATCGACGCGCTTTCCGCTCGGCCGCTTCTCGAGCTTGCTGAACCACTTCTGGATCAGCTCGATCGTCGGATCGATCTCGAAGCCGCCGGCGACGATCAGCGTCGCCCGCTCCGGCGTGTAGTAGTCGCGGATGAACTTGCACGCGTCCTCGAGCGTGATCGTCGTGAGGTTCGCGTCGTCGCCGCCGATCATGCGCTCGTAGGCGTGGCCCTTCGGGTACACCGACGACATCACGAGCTGCGGGATCTGCCCCTCCGCCGTCCCGCCGCGCTGGCGGATCTCGTTGCGCACGACCTCGCGCTCGCGGAGGAACTCCTCGTTCGTGATCGTCTGGCACCCGTAGTACAGGCGCATCGCCTCGATCTTGAGCAGCGCGTCGAGGTTCTCGGCGCGCGCGGTGTTCATGTAGTGCGTCGTGTCCCAGTTCGTGTACGCGTTGAAGAACGTCGTCAGATCGCCGATCGACTGCATCAGCGCGGGCGTCGCGGCGCCGTCGGGCTTGAGCTGGAACATCATGTGCTCGACGAGGTGCGCGAGGCCGGCCTTGCCCGGCGGGTCCTCCTTCGAGCCGACCTCGTACCGGACGTCGACCTCGACGAGCTGCGTGCTCGCGTCGGGCATCAGGACGAACCTGAGACCATTGGACTCCAGGCGCCCGCGGCGCTCGCTGTGCTTGAACGCGAACCTGGGCGTCTCGGGGTTACAGGCTCCGATCGCCACCACGGCGGCAAGGGCCGCCCACACGGTCTTCGTCATGGCCGGGGATCTTTCGCATTCCGACGATGATTGCAAGCTGAACTCTACTGGGACCCGTGGCCGCACGTGCCTCGGCCGCGACCGTGCGGGTGTCGCAGGCGGGTCCGAACGCGCACCCCGTGCCGAAACGGCACTCCCCTCGCCCTACACCTTGGGCTAGTGTCCGCCGGCAATGGCAGACCGCGACCGCGCCTTCTTCGGCCACCCCATTGGGCTCTCGAACCTATTCTTCACGGAGATGTGGGAGCGGTTCTCGTACTACGGGATGCGCGCGTTCCTGATGGCGTACTTGATCGCGCCCGTCGAGGTCGGTGGGCGCGGCATGCTGCAGACCGCGGCTGGCTCGGTGTTCGCGGTGTACGGCTCGTCCGTCTACTTCCTCGCGCTGCCCGGCGGATGGATCGCGGATCGCTTCCTCGGCCAGCGCAAAGGCGTGATCATCGGCGGCGTTGGCATCGCGATAGGTAATGCGATCCTCGCGATCCCCGAGAACGGCAACCTGTTCTTTCTCGGCCTCGCGCTCATCGCGCTGGGCACCGGATTCCTCAAGCCCAACATCTCGACGCTCGTCGGCCAGCTCTACAAGCCCGGCGATGCACGGCGCGACAGCGGCTACACCATCTATTACATGGGCATCAACATGGGTGCCTTCATCGCGCCATTCGCGTGTGGCTTCCTGGCCCAGTCGGACTCGTTCCGCACCTGGGTGACCGCGCAAGGCTTCGACCCGAACTACGTGTGGAACTTCGCCTTCGCCGCCTCCGCGGTCGGCATGCTGTTCGGCCTGATCCAGTTCCTCTCGTTCAAGCACATGCTCGGTGACGCCGGCGCCTTCCCGACGATCCCCGAAGATCCCAAGCGAGCACAACGCGATCGCTTCGTGCTGCTCTCGATCGTCGGCGCCCTCGTGCTGATCGGCGTGGTCGTGGTGCTGGCCGAGCCCTCCGGCGACACCATCGCGAACGTCCAAGGCGTCGGCCTGATCTTGGGCGCGATCATCATGTTCGTCGCGCTCTACAAGTCGGCGCGAGACGACAAGGAACGTCGCGGCATCCTCGCGATGATCCCGCTGTTCCTTGGCGCGGTCTCGTTCTTCGCGATCTTCGAGCAGGCTCCGACGACCCTGAGCGTCTACGCCCTCAAGCTCACGGAGCCCGACTTCCTCGGGTTCTTCGAGCCGAGCTACTACCAGAGCATCAACGCGGTGTTCATCATCATGTTCGCACCGGTCTTCGCCTGGATCTGGCTCACGCTCGGCAAGAAGGGCAAGGAGCCGACGAGCGTCAACAAGTTCGCGATCGGTATGGTGCTGCTGTCGTTCGCGTTCGTCGCGATGCTGCCCACGCTCGGCGCGACCGAGACCGCGCGCGTGAGCGGCTGGTTCTTGACCATCCTCTACCTGTTCAACACGTTCGCCGAGCTGTGCATCTCGCCGGTCGGTCTGTCGAGCATGAGCAAGCTCGCGCCGCAGCGCCTCGCCGGCATGGTGATGGGCATGTGGTTCTTCGGCACGGGCATCGGCATCTGGCTCGCCGGACGCGCGACGGTGATCACCGCGAAGTTCAGCTTCGATGCGCTGTTCATCACGCTGATCATCGCGTCACTCGTCGTGGCTGGCGCCCTGTTCCTCGTCGCTCCTCGCATCAAGCGCATGATGGGCGAGGACGGCAAGACCGAGCCGCCCGCCGAGCCTCTCCCCGAGGCGCGTGTCGTCGAGAAGGATTGAGCTCCCCGATGCGCGCGACGGGCTGACCCGCCTCGAGCGCATCATCTTGTGGCAGCTGCGCGAGGCCGAGAAGGAGCGGGGCGGGGGTACGGTGCCGGCCGCGCTGCTCTACGGCCGCGTCGTCGAGCACATCGATGTCAGCGTCGACGAGTTCATGACGACGCTGCAGCGGCTCGTCGGCCGCTGACTGCTCGACCGGGCGTCGCCGGCGCGGTCAGATCGTTGGCCAGGCGGCGAAGTGATCGCGCGCGGGCGGCGGCAGTCGGGCGAGAACCCATTCCCACGTCGGTTCCGTGACGAGGACGAGACCATTGGGGTGGCGCGGGTGCGTGCCGCGCGGGGGGGCGAGCGACGGCTCTGCGCGCGCGGCGGTGAGCGCCTCGTCGAGCGGCGAGCCCGCCCCGATGAACGCGAGCGGCATCACGCGCACGCGCTGATCGCGCGGGACGGCGTCCGGGGCGAGCCGCGCCGGCGCGCGCGTGTACCACGCGACCATGAACATGAGGTGCCGCTCGGGGACGATCGCGGTGGCGCCGGGCGGAATGTCGAGCGCCTGGATCGCGGCCACCATCGCTGGATGCGCGACGACCTTGCCCTGCGTGCGATCGCGCGGCATCGCGACGAGGATCGCGAGCGCGACGGCGGCGAGCACCCCATCGCGCACGAGAAGCGTCGTGACACCGACGAGCCAGGTCGCGACGATCGCGCCACACAGCGCCATCGGCACGAAGGCGATGATGCGGACGCGAAAGCCGAGGCCCATCGGATCGCGCACGTCGATCCAGGGCAAGGCGAGCACGAGCGCGAAGCCGACGATGATCCACGCGGCGACGCGCAGGCTGCGCGACCGTTCACGGTCCCTCACGAGCAAGCCGCCGGCGATCACCGCGAGGGCGCCGCCGATCGCGGCCTCGTGCCCCATCGCGAGCGTGGTGCGCGGCAGCACGAGCGCGGGGGCCGCCCAGTGCTCTTCGTTGGTCCACATGCCGCTGAGTAGCGCGAGGTCATCGGGCGAGACGAAGCGCTCGGGGAACGCGAGCCCGAGGACGAGCGCGAGCGCCGCGAGCACGCCCACTCCGACGACGATGCGACGATCCCGCGTGACCGCGAGCGCTGCGGGGACGGCGATCGCGAGCACGATCGCGCCGGCCATCTTGTGCGTGAGCACCGCCGCTGCGACCCCGACGAGCGCCATCACGGAACGTCCGCGCGCCGGACGATCGAGTGCGCGCAGCACGAGCCACAGCGCGGTCAACGCGACGGTGAGCCCGACGCCGTTCTTCACGAACTCGAACGTCAAGAACGCCGAGCCCGCGCTCGTCGTCGCGAGCGCCGCGGCCACGAGCCCGGCGCCCCGCGAGCGCCCGAGCTGCGCACCGACGCCGTACGCGGGCAGCGCGATCAGCGCGCCGAACAGCGCGGCCCCGAGCTTCGCACCCGTGATCGGATCGGTCACCGCGGCGAGCGGCGCCATCAGCCAGAACGCGAGCGGCGACGCCGGATATGCGAGCGTGCCGTGCTCGAGCAGCGAGCGCAGCTGGACCGGATAGAAGTAGCCGTCGATCCCGACGGGGAAGGGCGAGGCCGCGAGCATCGTCCAGCGCTCCCAGCACGACCACGCGACCAGCGCCGCGAGCGCCGCGGCGATCGCGACACGCGCGCTCCACTCGGACGAGGGCTTCACGACGCTGCGAGACGCTAAGCGTTGTCCCGCAATGATTGGATGTCGTACCCGTGTTGTAGGGTCCCGACGCTGACAACTGAATCAGGGGCGGCAAGGCGCCCCGTCGAGTAAACCGCACATTTTCGTCGCTGCCCGCCTCTGCGGGAGCCAGAC
>DATLHR010000631.1:0-23342 GCA_035539815.1 Kofleriaceae bacterium | reverse complement strand
CCGGCCGGGATCGACTACGCGTTCCTCCGCGCGGAGCTGACCGAGACGGTGACGTTCACCGAGGAGCAGAGCCAGAGCGTCGGCGAGGTCTACTTCGCGATCTCGACCGGCGGTGTGCCGGAGCTCGTCGCCGTCGACCTCGAGATCGGCGAGTCGGCTGGCGCCGACGCTCTGGCTCTGCTCCTCGGTGAACGTCACCGTCTCGGTCAGCTCCGCGCGGAGGAACGCGTAGTCGATCCCGGCCGGGAGCATCACGCTCGACTCGTACGGACCGCTGGGCTCGGGCGCGACCTTGACCTCGAACGGGCCCGTGACGGACACCACTTGTACCCGGCACCCGGTCGCCGTGCCCTGCTGGCACTGCGCGAAGTGCCGCTTGCCGGCCGCCGGCGCGCACAGCGCCTTGTCACCCGTCGTCACATCGTTCAGGTGGTACGCGAAGGCACAGCTCGCGCAGCTCGCGCCGTTCGCGGGGTCGCACGCACACGACGCCGCGGGCAGGCACGCCCGCGGGGGCGTCACGCCGTCGTCCTTGCACAGCTGAACGCTCTCGTCCGCGCAGATGTTCGCACCGGTGCACGCCACGAGCTCGATGTCCTCGCCGTCACAGTCGGCATCGACGCCATCGCAGCGCTCCTCCGCACCTGGATAGACATCGGAGCGCAGGTCGTCGCAGTCGTCCTCGGTCACGTTGCGGCCATCGCAGTCGAGGTCCGCGGTGCGCATCGTCGCGGACTTCATCGCCGCGTCGAGCTGCGGATCGGGCAACATCACCCGCAGCTGCTTGCCACCGCCGCGGGGTTGCCACACATAGCCGCTGCGCCATCCGCCGCACTCGACGATCGCGCCGGTCGCGGGCTCGATCACGTCGTGCGGGCCGACCTGGCGCAGCGCGGTCACCGTCAACGTGTACTGCATGACCTTGCCGGACTCGATCGTGATCGCGCCCGGCTCGCCGACCTCGTCCGCGAACACCGCGACGCCGACGAGCGCATCGCCGGCGAACGCGAACACGAACGGGATGAACGTATCCTCCGGCGCCTCGATCGCATCCGGCTGGATGCGAAACGTCAGCGCGTCGAGCGAGCCGACGCTCTCGACCGCGTCGATGTTGATGCGCTGGCGGAAGTAGTCCGTGACCGGAGCGTCGAGGGCGGTGACGTGATCCGACTTGGCGCTCGCGAGCACGACCTCGACGCGGTCGGCCTCGACCATGTCCCCGGCGAAGCCCACGACTGCGCCACCTTCCGACCCACATGCGGAGGCGAGCACCAGCAAGCAAGCAAAGACGCGCATCACGACCCTTCGTGCAACGGTAGATCCACACCGTAACCCGGCGACGCCACGGACCGCGAGGCGCCGCGAGCACGGCGTCGCTGCCGTGGCCCGCCAACCGCGTTGGCGCTCGCCTACCTTCGCTTACCGCGGGAAGGACTGGCCTTCGCCGACCAGCTCGAGCCGCTGCGCCGAACCGGTGGGCGCGTACACGACCACCGTGCGGATCGTCGGGAACCGGAGCGCGAGCACGAGCTCCTTCAACCCGTCGCCGTCGAGATCGACGACACCGAGCACGTCGAGCACCACGATCGACTTCGTGTCGACTGGCTTCCCCGGCTCGGGCGGTAGCGCGAGCTTCACGCCGTAGAGCTGGAACGACGGCGTGCACGCGGCGCCCGCCGTCGGCGCGGCGGACCACTCGTTCGCCGGGCTGCGGACCCCGTCGAGCAGGCTCGCGAGCGGGAACGCCTCCGCGACGCCGTCACCGTCGAGGTCCGCCGCGATCGTGTCGCCCGACAGACACGCGCCGCCCGTCGTGAACGTGGGCGTCGTCGCCAGATCTCCCGGGCGCTCGATCTCGGCGACCGCGAGGCCGCAGCCGCCAGTCGCCTGCCCGCACGCCGGCTGTTCGGTGCGCGCGCCCTTCCCCGTGTCGGCGGTGCACGGCGACGCACCGACGTACGTGCCCGACGCGATCTGCTGCGGCAACCCGATGTCCGCGCCGCCCAGCGTGTCGAACGCGCCGGCGCTCTTGCCGTCGACGCCGTAGACCGTGAAGCGTGGGGTCGACCCGCGCTCGACCACCGAGGTGAGGTCGCCCGGGATGTCGGACCACTGCAGGGTGCGCATCACGAGCGGCGCCACGGCGGGGCGCCCACCCGCGCCTTGCGGACATATCTCGCCGACCACGATCTGGCGACCGCGCGCCGGTGTCGCGCGCACGCGCGGTTCGAGCTCGCGGACCACCGGTCCGGGCTCGCTCGCGGGGCCATCCGGACGCACGGCCGGCCCACACGCCGCGAGGAGCAGGAGCCAGGCAACGCGGTTGGTCGCCGAGCGGTCAGTAGCCATCGACATGAACCATAACCCTGCGGATAGAGACGCGGCCACCGGTTGACTTCGTTGCCTGGCTCGTTTGACCGGGCCGAAAAGCCCTGTCTATAGTCCGCGGCCTACATCGCGGTCGGTTCGATACCCAAATCCCTCGTGCTTCCCATGCCTTATTCATTGCGGTTCGTTCTCGGCCTCGGCCTCGGCCTCGGCGTCCTTTCGACGGGAATCGCCGAGGCGCAGATCGCGCCCGGCGGCATGGGCGGCGGCGGCATGGGCGGCCCGCAGCCCGCCGCCGACGAGAAGAAGGAAGGCGTCGCGGAGGCCGCGCCCAAGACGCCTGGCCTCTTGCCGACGACGCCCGCCCTCCCCGCGCCGAAGGGCCGCCGCAAGCAGTGGAAGCTGATCGAGATCGACGGCTACTTCCGGCTGCGCACCGACTGGTTCAAGAACTTCAACCTCGGCTTCCTCGACCGCGCGCGCGACGGCGTCACCGATCTCGGTGGCGCCCCGTTCCCCCGCGCGCTCGGCTGCTACAGCGCCGCCCCTAACGCGCCGTGCGACAACCTGTCGAGCGCGAACATGCGGCTCCGCCTGGAGCCCACGATCAACCTCTCCGAGGGCACGTCGGTCCACATCCAGGCCGATGTCCTCGACAACGTGGTCCTCGGCTCGACGCCGATGAACGACGCGTTCGGCGACCCGCTGACCGGTAACAACCTCCCGCCGCTCGGGCCGTTCGGTGGCTCGCAGGTGGCGCCGAGCGCGGGCATCAACAGCGACCGTGACTCGATCACGATCAAGCAGGCGTGGGCCGAGGTCGCGCTGCCGCTCGGCATCCTCAAGTTCGGCCGCATGCCCAACCACTGGGGCATGGGCATCAACCACAACGGCGGCGGCAAAGATCCGATCGCCGGCACCTACGACCTCGACGCGGACTACGCCGATCAGGTCGATCGCGTGAGCTTCTCGGCGCTGATCCCCGGCACCAACCTGCGCGCGATGGTCGCGACCGACTGGGCCGCGACGCGCCCGGTGTCCAACCAGACCTCCGAGAACCGCGGCCAGGAAGGTCACCCGTTCGATCTCGACGACAACGACGACGCCGACGCGTGGGTCGGCGTGATCTCGCGGATGGACTCGCCGCAGGAGTTCAAGGACAAGGTCGACCGCGGCGAGCTCGCGCTCAACTACGGCGTCTACTTCGAGTACAAGACGCAGAGCTGGGACTACAACCTCAGCGACTTCACGCTCGGCCAGGTGCCCGACCCGGTCGGCGCCTACGTGCCGCGCGACTTCAAGTCGTACTCGCCGGACCTCTGGGTCAAGCTCGGCTATGGCCGGTGGCTGATCGAGGGCGAGTTCGTCGCCCAGCTCGGCAGCATCGAGCGCCTCGACGACTACGGCAAGACGACCGACGCGGACATCCGCAAGTTCGGCGGCGTGCTGCGCGTCGGTTGGAAGGGCATGGAAGGCAAGCTCCGCCTCGGCCTCGAGGGCGGCGCCGCCTCCGGCGATCAGTGGGACAACACGCCGCAAGGCGCGACGAACATCGCGTTCGCCAACCTGCTCGGCGTCTGCCCGGTCGGCCAGTCCTGCGCGCCCGACTCCAAGCTCAGCCAGTTCGTCTTCGACCGCGAGTACAAGGTCGACATGATCCTGTGGCGCCGGCTCGTCGGCGCGGTCACCAACGCCGCCTACGCGAAGCCGTTCATGTCGTATGACCTCACGCGCTCCATCATGCTGAAGGTCGCGAACATCACCTCGTTCGCCCTCAAGCCGGTCGCGACGCCGGGCAACGGCCGGATGTACGGCACCGAGTTCAACGCCGACCTCGGCTACTCCAACGGTGGCCTCTACGTCGGCATCGCCTACGGCGTCCTGTTCCCGATGAGCGCCATGCGCCACCAGGCCGACAACATCGCCACCGGCGAGACGTTCGGCTGGGGCACCGATCCGGACACCGGCGCATCGAACGTCGGCGATCCCTCGACGGCGCACACGATCCAGACGCGGCTGATCCTGCAGTACTGACTTCGGGGAACGCGCCTCCGGCGCTTCCCTCGTCGTCTGACCGGACGCCGGCGAGGTCGCCTACAGCTCGCCGAGCGCGGTCTGCAGGCGATCGATCGGCACGAGCTCCAGCCCGAAGCTGTCTTCGATCCGCCCGTGGTTCTGCCGCGGGATCAACGCGCGCGTGAAGCCGAGCCGCGCGGCCTCGGCGAGCCGCGCCTCGCACAGCGTGACCGCGCGGATCTCGCCGGCGAGCCCGACCTCGCCGAACACCACCGTCTTCGCATCGATCGCTCGACCACGCGCGCTCGACGCGATCGCACACGCGATGCCGAGATCGATCGCCGGCTCGCCGAGCTTCACGCCGCCTGCCACGTTCACGAACACGTCGCGGTCCAGCACGTCGCACGCGGCGCGCTGCGCGAGCACCGCGAGGAGCAGCGACACGCGGTTGTTGTCGACGCCCGCCGCCGTGCGGCGTGCGAAGCCCGCGGCCGCCGGCGCGACCAGCGCCTGCACCTCGACGAGCAGCGGCCTCGCGCCGTCCGCCGACGCCACGACGACCGAGCCCGGTGCGCCGACGGGCCGCTCCGCGAGCAGGTGCGCCGACGGATTCGCGACCTCGGCCATCCCGGCGCCGCGCATCTCGAACACACCGATCTCCTGCGTCGAGCCAAACCGGTTCTTGTGCGCGCGCAGGATCCGATACGGCCCACCGTCTCCCTCGAGCTGCAGCACCACGTCGACGAGATGCTCGAGCGTCTTGGGCCCCGCGAGCCCCCCATCCTTGGTCACGTGTCCGACCACGATCGTCGGCGTCCCCGTCGTCTTCGCGAACTGCATCAACCGGCCCGCGCATTCGCGCACCTGCGCCAGCGAGCCCGGGATCGAGTCCAGCATCGGGGTGTACACGGTCTGGATCGAGTCGACCGCCAGGATGCCGGGCGGCACCTTCGCCGCGTGCGCGAGGATCTTCTCCACATCCGTCTCCGCGACGAGTGACAGGTCGCCGACCGCTGCATTCACGCGCCGCGCGCGCATCGCCGTCTGCGCGACCGACTCCTCGCCCGTCGCGTACAGCACGCCGCCGCGCCCGGCGCCGCCACGCGCGAGGCCCGCGAGCGCCTGGATCAGCAGCGTCGACTTGCCGACGCCCGGATCACCGCCGAGCAGCACCAGACTCCCCGCGACGAGCCCGCCACCGAGCACGCGGTCGAGCTCGGCGATGCCGGTCGAGGCGCGGCTGCGCGCGTCGAGCTCGCCGACCTCCACGATCGAGATCGGTGCCTGCCCATCGGCGATGCCCGCCGCACTCGGGCGCACGTGCCCCGCGGCGTCGACCTCCTCGACGAGCGAGTTCCATTCCTGACACGCGGGACAGCGCCCGAGCCACCTGGACTCGACGTGTCCGCACCCACCGCAGCGATAGATGCTGCGCGTCGCCTTGAGCGCCTTGACCTTGGCCATGGCACCTCGTAACAGAGGGGTCTGACTGTTCAGATGAGCAGGGCCCGGAGCTCAGCTCATGCGCTTGCGCACGGCTTCCTGCTTCGAGCGCAGGCGCTGCGCGAGCTCGTCACGCCCCAGCGCCTGCGCGCGCGCCGCGCCGACGCCGAGCCAGCGCACCGCATGCCCCACCGAGCCCGCGGCCAGGAAGGCGCGGCTCGCCGACAACGCCACCGCGACATCGCCCTGGTCCTCGTCGTGCCGGCGCTCGAACAGCTCTTCCGCAGCGTCGGTGCGGCCGGCGAACACGTAGAAGTCGGCGAGTCCGTCGCGCACCGCGCGGATGCGCGGCGCACCGTGCAGGAAGCTCGCGAGGCCGCGTTGATACGCCGCGACGAACTCCTCGTACGCGCTCACGGTGCGATCGAGGTCGCCCCTGCCCTGCGCGATCATCAGCTCGAGGAATGGCGCGTAGAACACGTACGCGTCGATCGGGCAGCGCAGGACCTCGAGGATCTGATCGAAGCCGAGCTGATCGCCTTGGTGGGCCGCGGCAGCGAGCGTCGCGGCCTCGATGGCGACGGTGCTGTCACCGAACCGGCGCCTCGCCTCCAGGAGGCCGTAGTCACGCACGACTTGCGACACCCGCTCGGCGCGCGCGACATGCTCGGTGATCTCTTCCCAGTCGAGCTGCCGGTTGCCCGGCGGAACCGCGGGCACGGTGAACTCCGGACCGAAATGCGAGTCCCACGTCGCACCGCCGGCGGTCAGCGCTTCTCGGGCGGCCGCGATCTCCTCGGCCGACAACCAGCTGATCCGCATGTGTCCACACTAGCATCCCCGGCAACCACGTGGCTCGTCGGCCTCGTGTGCGCCCGGCGCCGACATCGCGCCTACTTCTTCTTCTTCGGCGCCGGCTTCTTCGCAGCCGGCTTCTTCGCGTCGGGCTTGCCGCCGAGCGCGGTGACCTCGTCCTTGATGCGCGCCTCGCCGGCGGCGTCCTTGCCCTTGTTGAGCTCGAGGTACTTGCTGAACGCGCCGATCGCCTTGTCGTTCTGGTGATCGGTCTTGTACATGAAGCCCAGATCGAACCAGGCCTCGGCGTTGCTCGGATCGAGGCCGGTCGCCTTCTCGTACTCCCCGATCGCCTCGGTCACCAGCTCCTTGCGGCGGTAGCTGACCGCGAGGTTGAAGTGGAAGTTGGCGTCGTTCGGCGAGAGCTGCACGGCCTTCGTGTAGGCCTTGATCGCGTCGTCGTCGCGCTTCGCCGTCCGGTACGCGACGCCGAGGTTGTTCCAGTGCTGCGCCTCGTCGGGCTTGGCCTTCGTCGCGGCCTCGAGGTCGGCGATCGCGCCCGGCAGGTCCCCCTTCTGGCGCTTGATGGTGCCGAGGTTCGCGCGGATCTCGGCGTCGTTCGGCGCGAGCCGCTTCGCGGTCTCGAGCGCCTTGAGCGCCTGATCGACCTGCTTGTTGCGGTAGTACGCCATGCCGAGGTTCGCCCACAGGACCTTGTCCTTGGTGATCACCGCGGTCGCCTTCTCGTACGCGTTGACCGCCTTCGGCAGATCGCCCTTCGCCTTGTAGAGGTTGCCGAGCGATGACCACGCCATCCCGTGCCGCGGGTTCGCGGCGACCGCCTTCTCGAGCGCGGCGATGGCATCGTCGGACTTGCCCTGCTGCTTGAAGGCGAGGCCCTGCTTGTAGAACGCGTCCGCGTTGTCACCGAAGGCAACCGACGGGACCGCGACGAGCGCACCGAGTGCGAACAAGATCCGAGCGAGACGCATGCTTCCTCCTGCGGGGGGACCGAGCGTACCAGTGGCTCCCTGGCCTCGGAAAGTTACGCGCTCGGACGCCTGCGCCGCGGGGGAAATTCAAACCGGCAACAGCGTGGATTCCTTAGGCCGTCGGTGCGCCGGCGAGCCCGAGCTCGATCTCGGCGAGGGCCTCGCCGCTCGCCGCCACATCCGCCGACAGCTCGTCGAGCTGCTTGGTCGCGGCCGTCGCCACCGCCGCCTGCGCCTCGAGGCCGGTCGCGGCGAGCTGGAACTTCTCCAGCGTGGTGACGTGGTTGTGCATGCGGGCGACGAGGCGCTCGCGGCCCTGGCGGATCCGCTCACGATAGCGGCGCTGATCGTCGAGCGCCGAGCGCGCGGCCTGATACTGCGCCTTGACCTCGGCATCCGTCGCCGCTGCGATCCGGCGGTCGAAGTCCTCCATGCGCGACGCGAGCGTCGCGTCGTTGTCGCCCGTGAGCTTGACCTCCGCGCTCTTCACCGCGACCTCGATCGTCTTCAGCACGCCGTCGCGGACGAGGCCCTTGCCCGGATCGCCGTCCGTGAGGCGAGCCTTGGTGGTGTTCCAGATCGCGACCGAGCGATCGCACAGCCCTTTCACCTCGGAGTCGAGCCCCGCCGGCAGCCGGCGCACCGCCGCGGTCACCGGATCGAGCTCGAGCTTCAGATGGCGCGGCAGCATCGCGAGCACGCCGACCATGCCCATCGCGCCCGCCCCCGTCATCGTCGCGATCCATCCCGGCCACGACGCGGTCTCCTTCGCGCCGGTGATCCGCAGCGCGCACCACATCGCGATCAGCGCGGTCCCCGCCGACAGCCCGATCCCCAGCGCGCCCCTCACGCCGCGTGGGCCGCCGAGCGCGAGCCCGAGCGCGACGAGCGACGCGGTCGCGGCACGCACGGTCCAGCTCGGCGTCAACAAGAACAGCATCGCGAGCGCGCCGATCGCCGCCGCGATCCGCCACCCTGCCTTTCCGTGCGCGATCGACGCACCGACCGCGATCCCCGCGAGCCCGCCCGCGAGCGGCGCCATCGGGGTCAGCGGGTGAAGCGCGAGGCCGACGAGCAGCGAGCTCCCGACCATGCCCAGAGCAGCCCTGTGAAACGACGCGTGATCGCCGAACCGGATGTCCATGGGGCATTACCAACGCGCCACCGTCCCGCTTCGATCTACGGGGCTCCTCCGCCGACCAAGCTCGGCGGGAACGCGTGGCCGGCGCGAGGTGCCGCCCGATCCCTGGCAAACAAAAAGGGCCTGCAATCGCAGGCCCTTGGGTCATCCGGGTGACTCGATGATCGGGTGGATCAGAAGGTCACGCGGAAGCCGAGCTGCAGCGCACGGGGCGCCTGCTGCACGGTCGTGATGTAGCCCGTGTTCGCGCCCGTGTTGCCGAAGTTCTGGTTCTTCGCCGGGGTCACGTTGACCTCGGTGCCGGACAGGCCGTCGACCGTCTTCACGTGCTGCAGGTCGCGGCTGTCACCACCGACGATCGGGTTGACCGAGTCGAACGTGTAGTTCTCGTCCTGGTTCAGCTGCACCTGCGAGTTGAACATGTTGAAGATGTTCACGAACGCCTCGATGTTGGTCGTCTTGTTGACCCGGTAGCCGTAGGTCAGGCGAACGTCCGCCTGCTTGAGCATCTCGGACCGCGTACCTGCGCCACGCGGCAGGATGTACGACTCGCCCTCGCCGTAGACGGGGTGCGCGCCGAGCACCTGGTGCGGGATGCCGGTCTGCGCGCGGAGGCTCGCGCCCACCGTGACCGCGCCGGCCTTCTTCAGGTCGAACATGTAGAAGCCGTCGATCTTGAACAGGTGCGGGCGATCGAGACCGAGCGCGCCGTAGCGGTTCGCCATCAGCTCCGGCAGATCGTACATCGTGGTGATGTTCGGATCCGGCTGACCGGTCTCCGTCGAGAACAGGCCCGGGTAGTTACCCTTCGAGCGCGAGAACGTGTACGACGCGAGCAGCAGCGAGTTGCGCGTCGGGCGCTGCGTCGCCGTCAGCTGGATCGCGTCGTAGTTACGCGTCGGCTTGTCGGCGTACTTGATGCGCTTCATGCTGTCGATGCGGTTCTGATAGATCTGGCCGAGCGCGCGCTCCTGCGGATCGCTCGACGCGAGCAGCATGTCCGCCTGCGGCTGGAGCGCCTCCGCTTCCGCGTCGTAGTTCGAGCCGGGGTTGGTGATGAGGTACGTGTTCGCACCGTCGAACGAGATGTCCTCGATCACGGTGGGCAGCGTGCGGTGGACGAAGTTCGCGCCGACCTTGAACTCGGGGAGGATCTGGTACTCCGCGCCGAACACGAGCTCGTCGGTGCGCTGGGCCTTGAGGCCCGGCGTGATGAACGAGCCCGCACCACCGCCGAGGACCGCCTGCTGGGCTACGTCCGTGCACTGGTTGAGCTTCTCGAGCAGCTGCTGCCCCGCCGTCGTCGCCGTGTGGTCGACGTCGCAGTTCGGATCGTAGTTACCGCTGGACGGCGTGTAGCGGTTCGCGTTGATGAGACGGAAGCTCGTGATCTCGCCGCCGAACGCGCGGACGTTCATGTCCATCGGGATGTTCTCGTAGAACCAGCCGTAGTGGCCGAAGATCTTCGACTTACCTTCCTTGGTCGGGTCGTAGATGAGGCCGACGCGCGGCGCGAAGTTCTTGTCGAGCGAGAACGCCTTCTCGCCGATGTACTCGCCTTCCGGCGTGACCTGGTTCTTCAGCTGGTCCGCCACGTAGCCGACCTGCTGCTCCCAGCGGAGGCCGAGGTTCGCGGTCAGGTTCGGGAAGATCTGCCACTGATCCTGGACGTACGCGCCGATGCTGCGGCTCGACGTGTCGGCCGTCAGGTGCGACGTCGGCTCGCAGATCGCGAGATCGTTCGCGCACAGGAGCTGCCCCGGCTCGAGCGGGACGGAGCTCGGATCCATCTTCTCGGCGTCGGACAGGGGGCGCACGCGGGTCAGGAACTCCTGGACCTGCCACCTGCCGGGCGCGCCGGCCGCGGTGTTCGCGCCGCGGATGATGTACGCACCACCCGAGTAGCCGTTGTTGATGTTGTTCGTCGTGAACTCGGCGTCGATGCCCGCCTTGAGCACGTGGTACCCGGCGCCCTTCACGCGCTGCGTGATCGAGATCGCGCCCGAGGTGCGCTTGCTCTCACGGTCGTAGAGGAACGCGAGGCCCTGCTCGCCGTAGCGGATGACGGGGCAGTTCACGATGCCGGGATACGGATCGTTCGGGCCATCGTCCTCGCACGCCGCGATCCGATCTGCGCCCTCGAAGTCGGCGAAGTCGTACAGCGACCGGTAGTAGTTGTACGAGATGTACGGCACGTCGTTGCCGTCCGGCGAGTCGTGCGTGTACCCGTTGTGGTAGCCGAGCACGGCGTCGATCTGCGTCTTGCCCTCGTTGAGCTTGGACGTCCACTTGCCGGCGAAGTCGAACGCGCCTTCGGTGTTCTTGTAGTTCGCATCGTTCGGGTTGCGAACCACGCCCGCCGCGCCCTTGAAGGTCTGCGGGTTACCGAACGCCGACACCTGGAACTGGTGGTTCTGGTTGACAGCGCCGTTCACCTTCGCGGTGAAGAAGTAGGTCTGCGCGGACGACCCGAGCTCGGAGCGCGAGAGCTCGCGCGTCTCGATGAAGCCCGTGTCCGGGTTCACGTCGGGGACGCCGTCGGGCATCCCGTTGGGGCCGGTCTCGTCGATCTGCGTGTTGATGATGCGCTGGGTCGTCGACGAGCGGAACGACGGGTTGAAGCCGACGTGGAACCACAGCTTCTTCTTGATGATCGGACCGCCGACCTCGGCGCCGACGTCGTGGCGGTAGTCCACGTCCGTCTTGCTGTCGATCGATCCGCCCTGGCGCGGCACCGAGTTCGCGCCCGAGATGAACGAGCCCGGCTGGAAGTAGCCGAACACCGAGCCGTGGAACTCGTCGCTACCGGACTTGGTGACGACGTTGACGATACCGCCGGTGGCGCGGCCGAACTCGGCGTTATAGCCACCGGTGATGACTTCGGTCTCCGACACGAACTCGGTCGGCAGGTTCGACGACAGACCACCGACGTGGACGTCCGTCGTGTTGATGCCCTCGACGATGTACGTGTTCTCGGCCGACGTCGCGCCGCTGAACGACACGCCGTAGTTGTCGGACTGCGCGCCCGCTGCCGCGCCGAGCACGGCACCGAACGTGCGGCCGACCGGAACGTTGCGGGTGTAGTCGTCCGTCAGCGTCAGGCCGGTCTTCGTCGAGCCCTGGTCGACGATCGGCGCCGAACCCTGGATCTGAATGACCTCGCCCTTGGGCTTGTCCGGGTTCGTCGCGGAGTCGATCGAGATGTTGACGACCGCTTCCTTGCCGAGCTGGACGAGCACGTTGCCGCGCGTGAACGTCGCGTCGTTGTAGTAGACCGTCAGGACGTAGAGTCCCGGCGGCAACGACGTGATGAAGTACTGACCGTCGGCCTCGGTGATCACGACCTGCTCGCCCTGCAGCGCGGGCGAGGTCGCCACGACCGTGGCGCCGGCAGCGGTTTCGCCGTTCGCCTTGTCGCGGATGACACCGCGGAGGCTACCGACCGTCGCCGAGCCCTGCGCGAACGCATCGCTCGAGTCGACCAACGAGCCACCGCCCATGAGGAGGGCGGCGGCCATGAAAGACTTGATGACCTTATTCATGGGTAAGCTCTTCCTTCCTTAGAGGCACTGGACCGGGGTGGACGGCGTCGGGTTCGCGACCGTGAATCCGATGACGCGATCCGCGGGCTGCGTGTACGTCGTCGGCGAAGCGAGAACGTCCTCGATCGTCGCGTCCTTTTTCAGCGTGAAGGTGTAATTGCCGGGCGTGAGCGCCGCCGTCGACGAGAAAATCAGCGCGCACGTCGTGTCCGTGGGACCGCAGCCGTCGGCGACCGGAGCGTCGAACGCCACCGCGGCACCGTTCGCGTCCACGACCTCCCACTCATTCGAAGCGAGCGATGCCGGGTCCATCGACTGGTTGAACGAGACCGCGATTTCCACGGTGCCCGTCGCAACCTTGTCGCCGTCCACAGGGTCGGTCGCCGTCAAAGCGATCGGGCCGACCGTCCACCTGATCACGCGATCACCCGACTGCGTGTAGACCGCGCCGTGATCGTCTACGATCGTCGCGCCGTCCTTCAGCGTGAACGTGTACTCCTGCCCCGGGCGATAGTGGCCGAGGAACAGGAAGTTGCCGTTATTGTAGGTCGTCGTTCCGATCGAGTCCTGCTCGGGCGCCGGGACGATCGAGTACTCGTCGGCGAGGAGAGACGAGGGGGCCTCGACGATGCCGCCCGCGATCACGTTGTTGAACTGGAGCGACAGTTTGCGCAGCGCCGACACGGTGTCGCCATTGCCGATGTTGCTGCGCGAGAAGTCGAACCGGTTCGTCGTAACGGTGATCTTCGAAAGATCAGCCTGCAACGCGGTGAACGTCGTCTCGACGCCGCACCGATCGAGGACCTTCGCGCCCTCCTTCAGCTGGAACGTGTACTCGGTCTCGGTCGCCGGAGCCAGGTTCGGACCGAAGCCGAACTCCGAATCGAAGGCCGCCGAATACGGGTAGGAGTACGCACCGCCCAGGTCCGGCGTGAACGAGAACTCGCACTCGTCCATGCCCGGGCCGTCGTCACAGCCGATCGAGACCGCGTCGACGCCCGTGGTGTTGAACTGGACGTAGACGTTGTCATACCAGAGGTCGATCGCGTCGACCTTGGAGCCATCCGACGGCGAGATGTACGTGTCGCCGTAGAAGTCCTGGATCGGGGCGATCGGCGCGATCTGGAACCTGTGCGGGCCGACCTGCGCGTCGGGGACCTTCTCGCCGCTCTTGTCCTCGATGACGTCGAGCAGCGTGACCTGGCACATCTTGTTGGTCGCGACGAGCTCGGGGTGGTTCGGCTTGATGACGAGCGACGGGCCGAGCGGCCACGTGATCGAGTTGCCCGACGGCGAGTAGTAGCCGTCGTACTCGACCTCGACCATGCCGCCGTTGACGCTCTCGCACTCGAGCTTCACGGGATGCGTGTTCGCGATGTGACCCTCGAACGTGCCGGTGCCTGCACCGGTATCGTCCGTGATCTCCTCGAGCTCCTCGACATCGGGATCGAGCAGCTCGTCGAACATGACGCGGATGTACCAGCCGTCCGCGTACGCGTTCGTGACCATGGACGCGGGCTTCGACATGTCGTCGACGAAGATGGTCTGCGTCGTGAAGTCCGGAAGGCCGACGATGTTCGGGCGCTTCGCGTCGTTCTCTTTGCAGTACGTGGCGGACTCCACGAGGTGCCCAGCCGGGTCGTTCATGACGAGGACGGCGAGAACCTCGGGCGGACCGTCAGGACGAAGGTCCGTGCTCTGCGTCGGGTCGCTACATGCGCCAGCCGCGAACACCGCCGTGGCGACGAGAGCACCTCGCGCTCCACGAATCCGATCGACGAACATAAATTGAGCCTCCCTAATTGTCGTTGCAAACCGACGCAGGGGGTCGCACTCCCCTGCCTCGGCGCGCTTGTCATCGCCCATCCCTGACACAAACGCAAGTCGATGCGATCGTTCTGTGATCCGCGGTTATCGGACTTTGTGATCGGCGCCGCATGAAATGAGAAAGCCCAGGGAGCACGTGCTCACCTGGGCGCTATTCAGCTCACGAATCGCGAACTGAGTGTCTCGATCTCGCTATGCGTTGGGACGCTTCGGGCTGGTCGGCGGCGCGGCGACCGGAGCGCGCGGCGTCGACGCCGCAGCGGCGGCCTTCTTGTCGTCGGGCAGCTCGGCGCCCGCATCCATCGACGGCGCGACATCGATGCCGATGCGCCGCACGCCATAGTGCGCGAGCACCTTCGCTTCGATCGCGTTGTACGTGTCGGGGTGATCGATGAGGAACTGCTTCGCATTCTCGCGGCCCTGACCGATGCGCTCGCCGTTGAACGAGAACCACGCGCCGCTCTTGTCGACGATGTTCGCTTCCGACGCGAGGTCGACGAGGTCGCCTTCGCGCGAGACGCCCTGTCCATACAGGATGTCGAACTCCACCTCTTTGAATGGAGGAGCCATCTTGTTCTTCACGACCTTCACGCGCGTGCGATTGCCGATCACGTCCTCGTCCTTCTTGAGGGCGCCGATGCGGCGGATATCGAGGCGGACGGACGAGTAGAACTTGAGCGCGTTGCCGCCGGTCGTGGTCTCCGGCGAGCCGAACATCACGCCGATCTTCATGCGGATCTGGTTGATGAACACGACCATGGTGCGCGACTTGGCGATCGCGCCGGTCAGCTTGCGCAGCGCCTGGCTCATGAGGCGCGCCTGCAGACCGACGTGCGCGTCGCCCATCTCACCTTCGAGCTCGGCCTTGGGCGTCAGCGCCGCGACCGAGTCGATAATGATGACGTCGATCGCGTTGGAGCGAACGAGCATGTCCGCGATCTCGAGCGCCTGCTCGCCGCAGTCCGGCTGGCTGACGAGGAGCTCCTCGGTCTTCACGCCGAGCTTCTTCGCGTAGTTGACGTCGAGCGCGTGCTCCGCGTCGATGAACGCGCACACGCCGCCGCGCTTCTGCGCCTCGGCGACGATGTGCAGGGTCAGCGTCGTCTTGCCGCTCGACTCCGGCCCGTAGATCTCGACGATGCGGCCGCGCGGGAGACCGCCGATCCCGAGCGCGATGTCGAGGCCGAGCGAGCCGGTGGGGATGACGTGGACCTCGCGCTCCACGGAGTCCTTGCCGAGGCGCATGATGGCGCCCTTGCCGAACTGCTTGTCGATCGCGCTCAGCGCGAGATCGATCGCCTTGTCGCGCGCCTGATTGGCGGCGGCGTTCTGGGTGGTGGTGGGCGTCTCCTTGGACATCGTGCTCGGCTCCCTCTAGCGATTGATTGGTTGCGCCAGGTCTACACCCCTGGTCTGACGTTCAGCGGTCTCTACGGCTCGGATCGGGGCAGGTTTGAGCTCGATTCGAGCGGCCTCGCGACACACCGAACCCGATGACTTCGTTTCGCTTTCGAACGAAGAGATCGCACCGAGCTCGCCTGCACCGAACATCTGTTCAGCTAGGTAACACGACCGCGCGGGAGCGGTCTATTTCTCGCTCCTAGTAACTCGGGCCCTGCCCGCGTGGCCACCCGTCGTCGGTCTCGTCCAGGTCTCCTGCCCTGGGCGTGCGCTCCGCGCTGTCGGCGGCCCCGATCGAAGCAGGCTCGAAGTCGATGCGGGCGACCTCGCGATAGACCGCGCCCGCCGCCCTCGTCTCGCTCTCGAACAAGGTGATCGCATCGAGCTTGGTCTCCCCGAACGTCTGCTCGGCGAGCGGCAAGACGAGGTCCTTGACCGGTCGGAGCTCTCGCAACCGGCCGAGCGTCACGTGCGGATGGAACGGCCGCGTCTCCGCCGGATAGCCCAGGGCCACCATGGCGGCCTCGATGCGACCGACCAGTCCGGCCATCACGGCGTCCCCCTCCACGCCGGCCCACACGACGCTCGCCTTCTCGAGCGCGGGGAATGCCCCGATCCGCGCGGTGCGGAGCATGAGGCGAGGCGTCCCGCGCGCCGCCTCGACGAGCGCATCGCGCACCGCCTCGACGGCGGGGTCGCGCGTCCAGCCGAGGAACTTGAGCGTGATGTGGTAGCTCGTCGCGGGCATCCATCGCACGTCGAGCCCCGCGTCGCGCGCGCGCCGCGCCAGCGTCTGCGCCGCGCTCGCGAGGGCGTTCGAGGTCGCGGTCGAGACCTGCGCGGCGACGAACAGGCGCTTGCCGGGTTCGCGCTCGGAGCGCGGAGAAGAGGTCGTGTCGTCACTCATGCATTCTCCCGATCGAGCTGCTCGTCGACGAGCTTCAAGGCCCACCACGATGACAGCAGGCGGATCTGGTCGCGCGCCCCCGGCCACGACAGCTTCTTCATGGTCACGTCATCGGAGCCGCGCCGCGCGAGCGCGATCCACACGGTGCCGACGGGCTTGTCGGGCGTGCCGCCGCCGGGTCCCGCGATCCCGGTGATCGCGACGGCGAGGTTGCTGCCGAACCGCTCGCGCGCCCCAAGGGCCATCTCCTGCGCGGTCTGCTCGCTGACGGCCCCGTGCGCGGCGAGCGTGGCCTGCGCGACGCCGAGCTGGCGCACCTTCACGTCGTCCGCGTACGCGACGACACCGCCGAGGAACGCCTTCGAGCTCCCCGGCATGCGCGTGAGCAGCTCGCCGAGCATGCCGCCCGTGCACGACTCCGCGGCCGCGATCGTCACGCCACGCTCGATCAGCCGGCGCGTCACCTTCTCGACGAGCGTCTCGGTATCGCCGGTGCCGTAGACGATGCCCGCGAGCCGCGCGCGCACGCCCTCGTCGAGCTGCGCCAGCCGCGCGTCCGCGGCCGCCTGATCGCGGTCGCGCACGACGAGCTTGACCAGGGTCTCGGGGAACTTCACCTGGTAGTGGATCGAGGCGCCGGCCACGTCATCGACGAGCCCGCGGCACGCCTGCGAGATCTGCGACTCGCCGCGACCGAACGCGCGGTAGATGCGGCGCGCGATCCGCTCGACGTCGCCTCTCGCCTCTCGCAGCTGCGCGAGGTGCGCGCCGAGGCCGCTGTCCCAGATGCCGTACAGCTCGCGCGGCACCCCGGGCAGGCACACGACCGGGACCCCGCGCAGCGCGACCTCGAACCCGGGGGCGAGCCCAACCGGGTTCGCGTGCACGCGCGCGCCGCCCGGCACCCGCACCTGGCGCAGCTGGATGCGGGTCAGCTCCTCCACGTTGCCGACGCCGCCGGCCGCGAGCAGCCGCCCGAACCGCTCGAGCATGCGCGCCTTGGCCGGCTCGTCGATCACCGGCTCGACGCCGGCGAGCTGGGACACCACGTCGACGGTGAGGTCATCCTCGGTGGGTCCGAGTCCGCCCGAGCACACCACCACGTCGGCGCGCCCGACGGCGCGGGTCATCGCATCGACCATGTCGGCCACGTCGTCGTTGCAGCTGGTCATCCAGCGCGTGGTGATGTCGAGGTCCCAGAGCCGGGCCGCGAGGTACGCAGAGTTCGTATCCACGATCTCGCCGCGGCATAGCTCGTCCCCGATCGTCAAGATCTCGGCGCGCATGCACGCGAGACCATAGCGCAAACACGCGGTCCCGCGGTTGACGCGCCGCGGTCACGCTGCCTATGATTTCGCAATGCGCGGGGACCTGACGACTGAAACCCGCGCCCGTACCACCCCATGAAGATCCGCTACGCCGCCAAGACCGACGTGGGCATGAAGCGGACCCACAACGAGGACTACTTCTCGTTGATCGAGGACGAGCAGCTGTTCCTCGTCGCCGACGGCATGGGTGGTCACGCGTCCGGCGAGGTCGCGTCGAAGATGGCCGCCGAGACGATCGGCGAGTTCTATCAGCGGACGCGCGAGGACGAGGACGCGACCTGGCCGTACAAGATGGATCGCTCGCTGAGCTACATCGAGAACCGGCTGGTCTGCGGCATCAAGCTCGCCAACCTCCGCATCTTCGAGACCAGCAACCGCGACCTCCGCTACAAGGGGATGGGCACGACGATCGTCTCGACGCTGGTCTCCGGCGACAAGATCTACGTCGGCCACGTCGGTGACTCGCGCGTGTACCGCGTGCGTGACGGCGGCATCGCGCAGCTCACGCGCGACCACTCGCTCCTCGAGGACTACAAGGAAGCGAAGCCGGACATGACGGAGGAGGAAGAGCGCAACTTCCCCCACAAGAACGTCATCACCCGCGCGCTCGGCATGCGCGAGACCGTGCAGGTCGACATCCGCAGCCACCAGATCAAGAGCGGCGACATGTTCATCCTGTGCTCCGACGGGCTGTCGGGCATGGTGACCGACGACATGATCGGCCAGATCACGTCGAACGCGAAGAGCCTCGAGCGCGCGGTCGCCGAGCTCGTCGACGCGGCGAACCGCAACGGCGGCACCGATAACGTCACGACGCTGCTGTTGCAGTGTCTCGCTGCCTGAGCGGTTAAGCTCAGGCGATGCCAACGTTCCGTGTCGAGTCCGGCAAGCTGACGGTGCAGGCGCGCTCGCGCGTCCATGACACCACCACGGTCTGGGACAAGGTCCACGGCGACGTCGAGGCCGACGCGGACACGCTCGCGACGGCGGGCGCGCGTGCAACCTTCCAGGTCGACATGACGTCCTTCGATGCAGGCGACTGGCTCAAGAACCGGAAGCTGCGGAAGGACTTCGACATGGACGCGCACCCCACCGCGACGTTCGAGCTGCGCGCCGTGCGCGACGTGGTACGCGACGGTGCGAAGTTCACCGCGACCGCCGAGGGCGTGTTGCGCTGGCGCGGCAAGGAGGTCGTGCTCACCCTCGCCGGGCGTGGCACGCTCGACGACGTGAAGGTCGAGGCCTCCGCCACGTTCGAGCTCGACATCAAGCGCCTCGGGCTCACCGCGCCGCGCTTCCTGATGATCAAGATGGAGGACGAGGTCACGGTCGACGTGACCGTGCGCGGAGGCGTGAAGGCGTGAGGGGCGCGGTGCTGCTCGCGGCCCTGGCGCTCGCCGGTGGTTGCAAGAAGGAGCGCGGCGACTACTCGGGCCTCGGTCCGTGGCGGTTCACCACCACGACGCTCAAGCAAGCGCTCGACTCGCGCACCGCGCTCGGCCCGATCTGCCAGCCGACCACGCTCACCGACGGACGCAAGGCGACGTGGTGCTTCAACATGCCGGCGATCAAGGTCGGTAGGGGCACCGGCGAGATGGACCTCTACTTCGACGGGACGGCGCCCGAGGCGAAGCTGATCGAGATCCAGATCAAGGTCCGCGGCTGCCGCGAGGACGACGTCGATCACTGGATGCGCTTGAACTTCGGACCGCCGTTCGAGCAGAAGTCGACGCGCTCGTACTGGAAGAACAAGTACCTGTGGGCGGCGGCGCTGCTCCCCGAGTCGACGGCCGTGTGCCGCGTGCACTTCCTCCCGCTCTCCGAGAACGCGGAGATCGAGCGCCTCAAGCAGAAATGAGCGCCGGCCCGCGTCGCGGCCGCCAGGGCGAAGCGATGGGTCAGCGGGCGACGAGCACGACGACGATCACGGCGATCACGAACAGCGCGCCGACGGCGATCAACAGCGGCAGCGGCGGCTTCGCCTTCACGGCCACGGGGGCCGTCGCGGCGACGGGCATGTCCTCGGGCGGGTCCATCTTCGGCACCCGCGCGGTGATCACCGCCTTGGGCGTCGGATCGTGGATCGGCTCGGGCGCGTCGGGCTCGGGATCGTGCGGCGGCTCCTCGACGCTCACGGGTACCGGCGCGACGATCGGATTCTGCCCCGTCGGCTTCTTCACGTTCAGCGGCGCCTTGCTCGCGGCCTTCGCGCGCACGACCTTGGCGACGCCCTCGGCGATCTCGGGCGTGACCGCCTTGCCCTTGTAGGTGGCGTCGTAGCGCTTCAGGACCTCGTAGGTCTCGGTCACCGTCTCGAACTCGTCGGGCTCCGGCAGGCCATCACCGTCGACGTCGGCGACGATCGCGGTCTGGTTGTCGTCGCCGCCGCGCTCGTTCGCGAGCGCGATCATCGTCTCGCACGCCGCGCGCGGATCGCTCTCCGTCAGGATCTGCTGCAGCTCGGCGTCGGAGATCGGGTTGGTGACGCCGTCCGAGCACATGAGGAAGCGATCGCCGCGGCGCAGGCGCAGGCGCGCGATCGCGACGCGCACGTCCTTGGCGAGCCCCATCGCCTGCAGGATGACGTTCTTGCTCGGCGACGAGCGCGCCTCCTCGGGGGACATCACGCCCTGATCGACCAGCAGCTGCACGAGGCTCTGGTCGCGCGTGATCTGGCGCAGCCGCCCCTTGCGTAACAGATATCCACGCGAGTCGCCGACCTCGGCGATGTAGGCCTCGTCGCCGCGCACGAACAGCGCGACCAGCGTCGCGCCCATGCCGTGCTTGTCGCCGACCTTGGCCTCGAAGAACACGTTGCGATTGGCGCGCTGCACGGCGCCTTCGAGCTGCTCGTGGATCGCCCCGCGGTCCGCGCGCTCGAGCGCCTTCTGCAGCGACTCCAGCACCAGGGCGCTGGCGACCTCGCCGGCCTCGGCGCCGCCCATGCCGTCCGACAGCGCGAGCAACACGCCGCGCTCCTGGATCTCGATGGCGTGATCCTTGCCGAGCTCCTCGATCGTCTTGCCGCTCGCGAGGTCCTTGATCGCCCACGCGTCCTCGTTGGTCGTTCGAGAACGACCCACGTCGGTCATCGCGGACACGATCATCTTGACCCCAACCATAGCCGGCGGCCGATTCGGTCGACGCCTTATCCTCGCACGGAAACCGGCGCGCCTACAGCGACGGAGCGGAGTTCCAGTCGGATTCGAACTGGGTCTTGATCGGATCGGCTGCGCCGGGTTCGTACACCAGCGCCCCCACCTCGCGGTTCTTGGTCAGCGAGGTCAGTGACATGTTCTCCGAGCCGACGAACACGACGCCATCGGCGACGATCAGCTTCGCGTGCAGGTAGAACTGGGTCGCCGTCTTCACCGGGATGCCGAGCCCCTTCAGGTACGGGATCGACTCGTCGGTGTCGTCACCGATCATGACGCGGACGTTCACGCCGCGCTGCTTGGCGGCACCGACGGCCGCGCGCACCGTGTCCTCGGCGAGGTACATGATCTGGAGCTCGAGCGTGTCCTGCGCGCCGTCGATGAGCTCGACCAACCGCGACCGGGCGTTGTTGGGCGACACGACGAGGCGCGTGCACGCGAGGTCCGCCGGCTTCGGGGTCTCGGCGCCGGCCGCCGCCCAGTCCATGTCGAAGATCGCCTGGACGTCGGCGACGTCGTCGGGATCGCGATCGACCATGCCGTAGTTGCGCTCGCTGTTCATCGCGTCGACGTTGAAGTTCATCGACATGATCACGGCGGTGTCACCGTCGATGATCATGTACTTCGCGTGCGCGAACGAGTAGAGCGAGATGTTGTTGCGCACGTTCACGCCGCCCGCGGACAGCGTGGGGCGCACGGCGTCGTTTCCCGCGTGATCGGGGTCGAGGATGATGCGCACGTCGACGCCGCGGTTCTTGGCGGCGACGACGCGATCCGCGAGCGCACGCACGGTCCACAGGTACATGTGGAGGTCGAGCGAGGTCTGCGCGCTGTCGATCATCTGCGTCAGACGCGGCTGCAGGCCGGTGGGGCCGACGAAGGTCTCGGGGGCCACCGTGCGCGGCGACGTCATCGTGCAGCCGGGGCCGCTCGGTGCATCGATGCCTGCGTCGCCGCTGGGCTGATCGTCGCCGTTGCCGTTGTCCGCGCGGCAGGCTCCGAGGAGCGCGAGGGCGAGGACGAGCGCGACGGACGGGCGGGGGCGCATGCGGCCGGGACTATGCCCGCGCGGTTGCGATCACTCCAAGCGTTTTCTTGACGTGCGCCGGCGCCGAGCGCTCCCTCCGGGAGGTGTCTCTTAGTTTGCTAACTTAGCGCTTGGTCTGCTCGCGCGGGCACGCTCCGCCCGCCTCGCCTGCCGCTTTCGGACACAGGCCGTAGAGCTCGTGGCGGTGACGCAGCACCGTGAACCCGCCGAGCCGCTGCGCGATGCGCTCCTGCAGGCGCTCGATCTCGGCGTCCTCGAACTCGAGGATGAGGCCGCACTTCATGCAGATCAGGTGATCGTGGTGATCGCCGACGACCTCGTAGCGCGCCTGGCCATCGCCGAACTGGCGCTCGACCGCGAGCCCGGAGTCGACCAGCAGCTTGAGCGTGCGGTAGACGGTCGCGTAGCCGACGCGCGGCTGGCGCTTGCGGACCTTGGACAGGAGCTCGTCGATCGAGACGTGATCGCGCGTGCGCAGGAACTGCTCGACGATGGCCTCGCGCTGCGCGGTGGTGTTGAGCCGGCGATCGGTGATGTACGCACGCCAGCGCTCCTTGAGCTCGCTGGTGTCGTCCGGCCGGAACTCCGATCGCTCCCCCATGGGCGTTCAGCTTCCCCGCAAGTGGGCGAGTCGTCAAGCGATGTGGACCGAGTGACTTTTCAGTTCGTTCTGGCTATGGTGCCGCGACGATGGCGGATGCCAAGGACGCCGGCTTCGATCAGATCCTCGCGCGCCTGCGCGAGGTCGTGACGCGCCTCGAGTCCGGCGAGCTGTCGCTCGAGCAGTCGCTCGCGATCTACGAAGAAGGCGTGGCGCTCGCCCGTAGCGGCCAGCAGCTGCTCGCCACCGCGGAGAAACGCGTCGAGGTCCTGGTCTCGACGGCCGGCGGTGTCGAGGTGGCGCCGTTCGCGAGCACGCCGGCGAGCGGCGACGGCACGGTCGACTGATGGCGACGCTCGCTCCTTCGAGTGCGCCGCCCGAGTTGCTCGCATACCTCGACGAGGCGCGGCTCACCGTCGACGCCGAGCTCGCGAAGCGCCTCACCCCGCCCGCCGAGGATCCGGGGCGCCTCGTCGAGGCGATGCACTATGCGGCGACCGGGCCGGGCAAGCGCCTGCGTCCGGCGGTGCTGCTCGCGGCGGCGGAAGCGTGCGGCGGTTCGCGCGACGCGGCGATGCCCGCGGCGGCGGCGATCGAGATGCTGCACGCGTACACGCTGGTGCACGATGACCTGCCCGCGATGGACGACGACGACGAGCGCCGCGGCCGGCCCACGGTGCACGTCGCGTTCGGTGAGGCGATCGCGATCCTCGCGGGCGATGGTCTGCTCACCCAGGCGTTCGCCACGCTCTCCGAGCTCGGAGTGCATGCGGCGGCGGCGGTCGCGGTGCTCGCGCGACGCGCGGGCGCCCTCGAGC
>DATLHR010000630.1:0-5265 GCA_035539815.1 Kofleriaceae bacterium | reverse complement strand
CGATCGGGTTGCCAAACGGGGCATTGGAAGCTGCGCGGCTGATCATCACGATCTTCTGCGGGCTGCCCTCCGAGAAGTACAGCCGCATGCCGTCGTAGGACAGCTCTGGATCGAGCTGCGGTCCGGTATCGTTGATCGAATCGAAGAGCGCTGGGGAGAAGCTGCCGAACACGCCGCTCGTGTTCGTCCGCGTCGCGAGCGCGAGATCCGGGTCGCCCGCTACGTCCGCCGAGCGCACCGCGGTCAGCTCGTCACCGCTCAGGCTGACGCGCGTGTCGTAGTTTCCCGAGCTCAGATCCGGGACCTTCGACGGCGTTCCGAACGAGTCCATCCGCGAGAGCCGCTTGCCCGCGTAGATGTCGCTGTTGCCGGCCGAGCCCGAGCGGTCCGACGAGAAGTACAGTGTGAGCTCGTCGGTCGAGATGAACGGATCGCGGTCATCGTCGGTCGGCGAGCCGAGCTGAAGCAGCTGTGTCGGTTGCGAGAGCTGCACCGTGCCGGCCATCCACTTCGCGAGGCACGAGCTCGACGGTGGCGTGTCGAGCGGGGCGTCGTGCGGACCGTCATCGGGCGCATCGCCGGTGCTGCCGTCGCCCGGCGCGAGGCCTGCCTCCACGTTGAAGCCACACCCCGTGACCACCATCACGACGAACAGCGAGCGCATCATTCGTCGACCGAGTCTACGCTCCCGAGCAGGCGCGGCAAGGGGTCGCCGCCGGTGGGAGCCAGCTGCCGCAGCGACGACAGGTGGTGCAGTAGGAGCTCGCGGTTGTCGCCGACGGACAGGTTCTGCAGCTCGAGGGCGCCGATGCGATCCTCGGGCGTGAACGCGGGCGTCTCGACGCGCTCCATCGACAGCTTGTCGGGCCCGTACGACATGTACTGTGCGCGGGTGGCGAGGATCGTGTAGTCGTCGCCGCGGCGGAGCTCGAGGGTGACCTCGCCGGTCACGCTCGGCGCGACCCAGCGCGTGAGCCCGTCCTTGAGCATGCACGCCTCCGGGTCGAACCACTTGCCCTCGTACAGCAGGCGGCCGAGCCGGCGGCCGAGCGTCGCGTAGAGATCGAGCGTGTTCTCGTTGTGGATCGCGCTGAGCAGCCGCTCGTAGACGATGTGCAACAGCGCCATGCCGGGCGCCTCGTAGATGCCGCGGCTCTTGGCGTCGATCACGCGGTTCTCGATCTGATCCGACATCCCGAGGCCGTGGCGGCCGCCGAGGCGATTGCACTCGACGAACAGCTCGTACGGGGACTCGAAGCGACGGCCGTTGATCGTCGCCGGCCGTCCCTGCTCGAAGCCGATCGTGACCTCCTCGACGGCGACCGCGACGTCCGAGCGCCAGTGCGCGACGCCCATGATCGGATCGACGATGCGCATGCCCACATCGAGGCGCTCGAGGTCCTTGGCCTCGTGCGTGGCGCCGAGCAGGTTCGCGTCCGTCGAGTACGCCTTCTCGACGCCCATCTTGTACGGCTTACCGATCTTCACCAGGTACTGCGCCATCTCGGTGCGGCCGCCGAACGCCTTGACGAACGCGCTGTCGAGCCACGGCTTGTAGATGCGCAGCGTCGGGTCGACCAGGATGCCGTAGCGGTAGAAGCGCTGGATGTCGTTGCCCTTGTGCGTCGAGCCGTCGCCGAACACGTGGACATCGTCGTCGACCATCGCGCGCACGATCGCCGTCGTCGTGACCGCGCGGCCGAGCGGCGTGGTGTTGAAGTACTTCTTGCCGCCGACGGCGAGATGGAAGGCGCCGCACTGGATCGCGGTCAGGCCCTCGCGCACGAGGCTCTCGCGGCAATCGATCAGGCGCGCGGCCTTGGCGCCATGCGCGAGCGCCGTCGGCGGGATGTCCGCGGGGTTCGCTTCATCGGGCTGCGCGAGGTCCGCGGTGTACGCGTAGACCTCCATGCCCTGCTCGTGCAGCCACGCGACCGCGCAGCGAGTGTCGAGCCCGCCGGAGTACGCGATCGCGAGGCGGGTCCCCCTGGCGGGCAGCTGGCGGTAGATACGGCTCATGCCGTCTCGTATCACGACTGCTCGGGGCACGGTGGCGCCGTCGGCGCACGCCCGTCCCGGTAGCGCACACAGCGGTGTCCCGACGAGCGAAAGCTCCAGCAGGCGCTAGCGTTAGCCATGACCGGGGACGTCGTGCACTCGGACGTGCCGCGGCGGCTCGATGCCCTCGGCTGGTCCGCGTGGCACCGCCGCGTGATCCTCGCGCTCGGCATCACGTGGATCCTCGATGGGCTCGAAGCGAGCCTGGTCGCGAACCTCGCCCCGACGCTCCGCGACCCGCGCACGCTCGGACTCACCGCGACCCAGATCGGGCTGGCGAGCTCGATCTACCTCGTCGGTCAGGTCGCCGGCGCGCTCGTCTTCGGCTATCTGACCGACCGGCGCGGCCGCAAGCGGCTGTTCCTGGTCACGCTCGCGCTGTACCTGGTGTCCACGGCGCTCGGCGGGCTCTCGCCCAACTTCGCCGTGTTCGTGGTGCTCCGGTTCTTCGCGGGCGCGGGCATCGGTGGCGAGTACGCGGCGATCAACTCCGCGATCGACGAGCTCGTGCCCGCGCGGATCCGCGGTCGCATCGATCTCGGCATCAACGGCAGCTACTGGCTCGGGGTCGCGTTCGGCGCCGGCGTGACGCTCGTCGTCCTCGATCCCGGACTCGTGCCGATCGAGCTCGGATGGCGCCTGGTGTTCGGGCTCGGCGCGACCTTCGGGCTCGCGATCCTGGTGATCCGGCGCCACGTGCCCGAGAGCCCGCGCTGGCTCCTGATGCGCGGCCGCGCCGACGAGGCGAGCGCGACGATGGAGGTGATCGAGCGGCATGCGCTGCCGGCCGATGCGGTGCGCGTGGCGCACGAGCCCGTCGCGGTGCGCGTGGTCCACGCGCTCTCGATCCGCGAGATCGTGCACACGCTGTTCGTTCGCTATCGGCGGCGCGCGGTGCTGTGCTTCGTGCTGATGTTCTCTCAGGCGTTCCTCTACAACGCGATCTTCTTCAGCTACGGCCTGATCCTCGAGCGCTTCCATCACGTGCCCGCGAACAGGGTCGGCCTGTACATCGTGCCGCTGGCGCTCGGCAACTTCCTCGGCCCGCTGCTGCTCGGTCGGCACTTCGACGAGTGGGGACGGCGGCGCATGATCCCGCTGACCTACGCCGGCGCGGGCCTGCTCCTGCTAGCGAGCGGCCTCTTGTTCGCGAGCGGCCAGCTCACCGCGCTCACCCAGACCCTCGCGTGGTCGGTCGTGTTCTTCGTCGGCTCGGCGGCCGCTAGCTCCGCGTATCTCACGGTCAGCGAGCTGTTCCCGGTGCACCTGCGCGGCATCGCGATCGCGGTGTTCTACGCGTTCGGCACGCTCGTCGGCGCGGGCGCGCCGTTGCTGTTCGGTGCACTCATCGATGCCGGCAAGCCGCACGTCCTCGTCAGCGGCTACGCGGTGGTCACGGTGCTGATGCTGGTGGCGGCGGTCGTCGCGCGCGTGCTCGGCGTCGACGCCGAGCGCCGGCCGCTCGAGGAGCTCGCCGTCCACTGATCACTGGCAGGTGCCGTACGCCGGCCAGTCGACGCAGAACCACGCGCCGGGCTCGCACACGAACGGCTCGCCGCACTGAGCCGTCACGCAGTCGCCGTTGTCGAAGCACCGCGCACCGATCGCGCAGGCAGCATTGCAGTACTGGCCGCAGTCGGCGTCGATCTCGAACCCGTCGCGCACGCCGTCACCGCAGGTCCCCGCCGCGCACGTGCCGGCGTCGCACACCCCCGCCTCGCAGTCGCTGCCGGCCGTACAGGCAAAGCCGGCCGGGCACGCGTGGCACGAGCCGCCGCAGTCGACGTCGGTCTCGTCGCCGTCGAGGACGCGATCGCTGCAGGGCTCCGCAGGTGGGCCGGCGATGCACCCTCCCTCCGCGCACGGCGCGAGGTGCGCGCGGAACGCGATCGACACCGTCGGCGCGCCGGCGAGCATGAGGTCCGGCGCGAGCAACGACTCGACGAGAAAGTTGGACTCCACCTCTTCGCGCGTGGCTCGCCAGTCGTACGGCACCGTGTCGACGAGGGTCATGAAGCCGATGTGATCGCCCGGGTTGGACTCGAGCATCTGCACGATCGCCTCGCTCGCCGCGGCGAGCGCACTCGCGGCGGGCACGCCGCCGCGCAGGATCGCGTCGTAGCCGCCGGCGCCATCGGGCTCGAGCTCGAGCTCGAGCCCGATCACCGGCAAGACGCTCGGGTCGGCATCGACGAACACCGGCAGCACCAGCGTCGCCGCGCCGGTCACGTGCGTGCGCGCGGTCCGGTTCGAGGCATAGCGCCCGTCCTCGAAGCGACCGCCGACCTCGATGCTGTCCGCGTCCTCCGTTCCGAGGTAGCGCACGGACACGCTCGCGTCGTCGGTGAAGTCATCCGCCGTGATGATCACCGACGATGCGATGGCCCCCGCAGCGACCATGTCCGCGCCGTTGTTGGTCAGCAGCCCCTCGCCCGCGAGCGCTCTGAACGCGGAGCCGAGCACGTTGTCGGGGCCGCCGCCGTTGAGATCACCGGACACCGCGTCCCAGTCGTCGCCGGTGATCGGCAGCGTGATCGAGTCGACGACGAATCGCCGCGCCTCGCCGGTGTACGGGCCCACGACGACGGGCTCGGTGGTCGTGCATGCGGCGGTGACGAGGGCGAGCAACAGGGACGAACGCATGGCTGCACCGTGCCACGCGCTGGTACGGCCAGTGGACCACGCGCCACGGAGCGCCTGCACAACGCCGCGCTTTGCCACCTACCGCCTTCGCCCGCGCAGCGAGGTCGCGAGGTGCACCGCGTGATAGCCGAACCGATCGCGCACGCGATCGACCGCCATGCCCCGCCGCTCGCCGGCGTCGAACAGCGGCAGCTGCACCGCATCGAGCCTGAGCTTCGCGAGCTGGAGCCCGAGCAGCCGGATCGGCAGCTCGCGCGTGCGCGCCTCGCGGTACAGCTCGAGCGCGACGCGGTGGAGCTCGACGTCGACGCTGGTCGGCGTGATCGTGCGGCCGCGCGACAGCGTCTCGAAGTCCGTGTAGCGCAGCTTGAGCGTCAGCTGGCCCGCGACCACGCCGCGCGATCGCGCGCGCGATCCGACGCGCTCGCACAACCCCGAGAGCACCTCGGTCGCCGTCGTCGGGCTCGACTCGACGAACGTGCGCTCGTTGGAGATCGAGCCCGCGACGCTGCCGCGAGGATCGTGCTCGCGAAAGGCCGGCCGCTCGCGCGCGAGCTCGTCGCT
>DATLHR010000629.1:0-10967 GCA_035539815.1 Kofleriaceae bacterium | reverse complement strand
ACGGCGATGCGCGTGTCGCCACCGACGCCGCCGCGATCCGCGAAGCCACGAGCGCTGCGCTCGACGACGCGACGCTCCAGCGCTTGATCGGCAACCTCGACGCCGACCTGTTCGGTGAGAGCGCGCCCGGCCTGCGCGGCGACCTCCGCGTCGTCCCGCTCGCCGAGGTCCTCCAGCTCCTCGACGTGCAGGAGCAGTCCGGCATCCTCACCGTCGAGCGCTCCGGCGCACGCGTCGAGATCTTCTTCCGCCGCGGCCGCGTCGACCAGGCCGTCGCCGAAGGCGTGCCCGAGGAATTCCTGCTCGGTCGCTTCGTGCTCGACGCCGAGCTCATGCAGCGCGCCGACTTCGAGGCCTTCCTCGAATCGCGCGCGAGCAAGTCCGGCCCGCAGGGCCGCCTCATCGGCTCGCAGCTGGTCAAGCTCGGCTACCTCGGCGAGGCCGACCTCAAGACCTGCCTCACGCGCCAGTCGAGCGAGCTCATCTACGAGATCCTGCGCTGGCGCCACGGCCGGTTCCGCTTCGCCGCGGGCCTCGAGCTCCCGCCGTCGGTCATCGACGCCGCCCTCGGCCTCGATGTCGAGGCCGTGCTGATGGAGGGCTACCGCCGCGTCGACGAGTGGCACCTCATCGAGCGCGCCATCGACAACTTCGACGTCGTGTTCCTCCGCAACGAGGACTCGGTCGCGCAGATGGGTCGCGGCCGGCTCACGCGCGAGGAGCTCGCCGTGCTCGAGCTCGTCAACGGCAAGAACACGATCAAGGACATCATCCGCAAGTCGCGGATGGGCAGCTTCGAGGTCAGCAAGATGCTGTACCGGCTGCTGAGCATCAAGCTCGTGCGCCGGCGCGTCCTGCCCGTCGCGGTCTGAGCGGTCAGGTTAGCGACGGCGGCGGCGCAGCACGAGGCCGAGCGTCAGCAGCGAGAGCGCGAGCGCGCCCTTCGGGCTCGCGCCGACGGAGCAGCAGCCGTTGTCGCGGACGGTCACGTCGTCGTCGCACGCGGGGTCGTCGGCGGGGCACACGGGCGGGCCGGCGATCGTCTTCACGAGGCAGATGTCGTCGAGCGTCCAGCCGCCGAGGTCGAAGCCGGGGTCGCTCGCGAGGTCGAAGCGAAGGTCGATGCTGCCGGTCTTCGCTTGCGCGGTGATGTCGATGTCGTGGAACCGCCACTCGCGATCGATGTGGCTGTAGCCGCCCGCCTCGGTCTGGCTCGCGAAGCTCTGCCACAGCTTGTTGCCGTTGACCTGGATGGACGCGCGATCGAAGAAGCCGTCCTCGACGCCGAGCCAGCGGTAGTACTGGAGGCGGACCTGCGGCTCGGCGCCATCGGCGAACTCGCTCGACGTGTCGATGATGGGTGATTGGGCCCAGGTGGTCGCGCTGCGCCGGTAGGTGCCGTCGTCGGTGAGATCGATGCCGAGCACGCTGGTGCCGCCGTGTGCCGCGCTGGGGTCACCGCCGAGCCCCTGTGGCGCGCCGACCTCCCACTCGTCGCGAGTGGCGGGGTTGGCGCCGTGCGACCAGCCCTGCAGGCCGTCCTCGAAGTCGAAGCATTGGATGGTCTCCACCTCGCCGATGTACATCTGGTACATCGTGTCGGCGGCGTTGTTCGGGTAGACGAGCTTGTTGCCGTCGGAGGTCTCGATGGTGATGCGGTACTCGAGGACCGTGCCGTCGGGCTGCTCGGGGAGCGAGCCGAGGAACGTCGTGCCGTCGGCGACGAGGTCGAACGTCGAAATCGCACCGCCTCGCTGCTTCCAGGCGACCTTCGCGGAGGTGATGGTGACGGGCGTGCAGTTGGCGAGGCTCTCCGGCGGATCGGTCTTGAGCGAGATCGCATAGCCGTCGCGGACGGGCGGAGCGAGGCCGAGCGTGAACGCCGGATCGGAGAGCCCGTGCGCGCCGAACGCCTCGTTGATCTCGCACTGATTCGGCGTGCCGTTGGTGAGATCGCCGTCGTCGTCGTCGGAGACGAGCACCTCGACGAAGGTGGTCGGGATGTCGACCGCGCGCTGGAGGGCGCCGTAGTAGAGCTTGCGCGCGAGCTCGTCGCCGGCGGCCTCGCCGTGCTTGGCGATCAGGGCCTCGCGCAGGTCCCACATCGTGCCGCCGATGATCTCGCCGTCGTCGTGAACCTCGCCGGTGGTGTCTTCGGGCCACCGCTTCTCGCGGCCCTCGGGATCGAGGTCGCGCAGCGCCGAATCGTTGAGGAAGAAGCCGCGGCCCATGCCGTGGTCCTTCGTGATGAACGCCGCGAACATGTCGGACATGCCCTCGGAGAGCGCGCCGTCGAACTCGCCGACGCCCTCGATGATCGAGTTGGCGTGCAGCGAGTGACCGAACTCGTGATAGACGACGTCCGAGAGCCGGCCGGTGTTCTGGCACGAGATGTCGAACGGGCCGTTGCCGCCGAACGACGCGCGGTAGAAGTGGATGTCGTCGCCCGTCGAGTAGGCGTTGCACGTGTCGTCTTCGTTGACGCTGACCGCGAGCGTGTCGTCGAGCCAGGCGAGGTCCTGGTTGAACATCGTCTTCGCGAAGTCCTTCGCGATGCTCGCGAACACGAACGACGACAGCTGCGCGTCCTCGAACTCGGAGTCGGCGCGGCTCCACACGACCTCACCACCATCGGCGAGCTGGACCGTCCCCGTGACGAGCGAGCCGCCGCGGTTGCTCACCGAGACGAGCGGACCACGCACGCCGGGGCCGACCGTCGCGGGGCTGGTGGTCGCCCACGTGACCGTGCCATCGGCCGCCGCGAGCGTCGAGACGCTGTCGACGAGGTGGTTCGCGCGCGGCGCGGGCTTGGGGCTGCGCGTCGACGTCGGCGCGCGATCAGGCACGTCGAACAGCACGCGGCCCGAGGCGAAGAAGATCGTCGAGCGGCGCGCGATCGGAGCGGCGGTGGTCGCGTCGAGCCACACGTCCCAGCGGCCGGCGCCGGTGGTGGCCTCGACGGAGAGCTGATCGGCGAGGCGGTAGGTGATGTCGAGTCCGGCGGTGCCGCGCGGGCGGATCACGGGGAGGATCACGCGCTCGGGGGACACGGCGCGCAGCGCGACGTTGTGCCCATCGGTGGCGAGCCAGCCGGTCGCCGCAGCCGCGAGCCGCGCGTCGTCGAGGCGGCGCGGCGTCGCGTTGATCGAGACGTTGGGCAGCGCCGTCGAGCCGACGGAGATCAGGCGATCGCGCTTGAACGAGAAGCCGACCGCACCGCCGAGCACGCGCACGCCGCCGGCGTACTGCGCGAAGCCGACGCTGCGCACATCGTTCCCGGCGCCCTCCGCGCCGACCTCGTTGGCGACGACGACGAAGTCATCGAGGCGCGCGCCGGGCGCGAGCACGCGCAGGTGCTGGGAGAGGAACGCGCGCGCCGCGGCCTCGGCGATCGCGGCGTCGGCGACCGCGCCGGGGGCGCTGATGCCGGGTCCCCACAGCCGCACGGGCACGTCGGTGTCGCGATCCCACATCGCCGTCCAGCCTGGCAGGCCGAGCGCCGCGAGCTGCGAGCCGCGCGACCACGCGATCGCGCGGTGCGTGCGCGGGGCGCGATCCGGCGTGACTATCGGGGCCTCGGCCCCCTTGGGCCGCACGACGGCGCCGCTGGTCTGGAACAAGCCGGCCGACAGTGCGGCCGCGAGCGCGACGGTACGCAAACGCATGGAACCTCCGAGGAGGCGCGTATCACACACGCGCCGGAGGCGGCGGCCAATGCACCGCGGATGACATCTGCCGACCCCGCCGAGACCCCGAGGCGTCAACCCGGCGTATCACCGGGCGAGCACGGCCCGGGCGTCGGCGATGTCGCCGTGGATCTGGGCCACGAGCTCGTCGACATTCGCGAACTTCCGCTCCTCGCGGAGCCGCGCCACGAACGTGGTCCGGAGGGTGCGGCCGTAGAGATCGCCCTCCCAATCCAGGAGGTGGACCTCGAGCACGAGGCCGCCTTGGTCGACGAAGGTCGGGTTGGTGCCCAGGCTCGCGACGGCGGGCAGCGGCGCACCGCGATCGATGCTCGCGGTCACGGCGTAGATGCCCGGCGCGAGCAGGAGGTCGGAGGTCGGCGCGATGTTCGCGGTCGGGATGCCGATGGCGCGACCGCGCTTGGCGCCGTGCACGACCTCGCCGTCGATGTCCCACGGCCGGCACAGCAAGCGCTCCGCACCCGCGACGTCCCCCGCGCGCAGGTAGTCGCGGATGCGCGTCGACGAAGCGACCTCGCCCCCGACCTCGACGGGCGGCACGATCGCGACCTCGATGCCCGCGCGGGCACCATGCGCGCGTAGCGCCTCGGCGGTGCCGGTGCGCCCCGCGCCGTAGTTGAAGTCGTAGCCGACGACGATCGCGCACGCGCGCAGCGAGCCCAGCACGATGTCATCGACAAACGCGTGGGCGGCGCGCCCGGCGAGCTCGCGCGTGAACGGCTCGACGACCACCGCATCGACGCCCGCCTCCTCGAGCAGCTCGAGCCGGCGCGCCAGCGAGCTGATCCGCGGCTCGGCGGCGTGCGGCGCGAACAGCATCGACGGATGCGGATCGAACGTCAGCGCGACCGCCTTCGCGTCGCCGTTGGCGGCGGCGAGCTCGCGCGTGCGGGCGATCAGCGCGCGGTGCCCGGCGTGAACGCCATCGAAGTTGCCGATCGCGACGGCCGCGCCCGACCACGCGGGGCAGCGCTCGTGACCGCGGACGACGTCCATGCGTCGAACCTAGCGCGTGCGTGTGGCGATGGAAACGGCCGGGCCGTGCTCGATCGCCGTCCACGCGGGCGGCACGAGGAGCAACAGCGCGGCGGTCGCGCCCGCGCACGCCTGACCGGGTGCGAGGCGGATGAGGCCGGCGAGCCGCGCGACCGCGAGCGCGGCGGTGATCGCGGCGACGCCGACGAGCGCCGGCCCGGCGTGACCGGCGCGCAGCGCGACGAGCACCGCACCTAGCGCGCACGCGAGGACCGAGATCTCCGCGTGGCGCGGACGCGCGAGCGACGCGAGGCCAGCGAGGCCAGCGACGGCGACGATCGGTCCGAGGCGCTCGGCGGCATCGGCCGCGACGTGCGCGACGGACTCCGGGGCGGCGGCGCCGAACCAGTGGCGGCCGAGCGCGGCGAACACGCCCGTCTTGGCGGTGCCCGCGAGCAGTGCGAGCAGCAGCGCGAGGCCGCCGGCGATCGGGCCGGCGATCGCCCAGCGGGGGCGCTTCCACGGCGCGGTCATGAGGCGTGCACCCGCGAACGCGACGAGCGCGACGAACGCGGGCTCGAGCACGGCGGCGACCACCGCGGGCATCACGGCGACCAGCGGCGAGGTCGACGGGCGCGACAGCTCGACCACGGTCCACGCCGCGGCGGCGATCGCGAGCGCGGCGCGCACGACCGGCGCGGCGTGGGCGGCGGTCGGATCGAGGAGCATCGCGATGACGAGGAGCGGCGCGAGCATCGCCCCCGCGAGCGAGGCCGGAGAATCTCCGATCAGCGCCCGCACCGAGGCGGTCACCGCGGCGCCGGTCGCGAGCGCGGCGCTGACCTCGAGCGGCGCGCGCACGCCGAGGCCCACCGCCCCCGCGGCGGACACGACGCCCATCGCCGGGATCACGAGCCAAGACCTCACCGGAACACGCTACGGAGCCGGTGCGGGCGGTGCCAGTTTTCTGCGGCGGCTGGGGTCGGGTATGCTCGGCGCGATGCTTTCGGGTGACGCGACGCGTGCCGCCGTCGAGCTGGCGCGAGCCCACCTCACGCGCTATCTCGCGATCCACGCGCACCGCCGCAAGGACGTGTCGGCGGCGAGCGCGTTCGGGCCGTCGAGCACCGAGGTCATCGCGACGCTGTCGGGCGGGGTCGGCCTGCCGCCCCTCGAGGCGGTCCACGCCACGGTCGCGGCGGCGGAGCAGCAGCTGGCCGCGGCGCTCGCTGCCACGCCCGAGCCCGGACTCGCGCGCCTGCGGCGGGTGTTCGCGCTCGACGACCTCGACCTCGCGCTGGTGTGCGTGCTGCTCGCGCCGGAGCTCGACGGCGAGCTCGAGCGCGCGTACACGTTCGCGCTCGATGACTTCACGCGCAAGCGCCCCGACATCGGGTTCCTGTCGCGGCTGATCGGCGCGCACGATCCACTGCTCGCGGATCGCGTGCTGCAGCGGTTCGACGACTCGGCGCCGCTGCGCCGCCACAGCCTGGTCAGCATCGGCAGTGGTTCGCCCGACGCCGCGGCGACGATGCGCCCTGCCCGGCTCGCCGATCGCATCGTCGCGTTCCTCCGCGGGCACGACTCGATCGACGAGCTCGTGCACGGGCACGTGCGGCTGACCCGCTCACCGCTGAAGCGCGCGGACGTCGTGCTCGCGCCCGAGCTGCTCGCGCAGATCGCGCGCGCGCTCGACGCGCGCGCCGGTGCACCGCGCGTGCTGCTCGCCGGCCCCGAGGGCTCCGGCCGTGCGCTCGCCGTCGAGGCGCTGCTCGCCGAGAGCGGACGGGGCGCGCTGCGCGTCGATCTCCCGTCGATCGTCGAGGAGGGCAAGATCGAGGAGCGGATCGCGGCGGCGCTGCGCGAGGCGGCGCTGCGCGATGCGGCCGCGATCCTCGAGGGTGGCGCGGCGATCGACAAGGACGTGCCGCGCGCGCTCATCTACGCGATCTCGGACAACCTCGCCGACCTCAACGTGCCGGTGGTGTTCACGTTCACCGGTCATCCGACCTGGCTCGTGCAGGCCGTGCCGTCGCTCATCGAGCTCGACGTCCCATCGCCGTCGTTCCGCGAGCGCGTCGCGCTGTGGAAGCGCGCGCTCCCCAAGGCGCTGGTCACCGACGAGGACATCGAGACCGTCGCCAGCCGCTACGCGTTCACCGGCGCCGCGATCATGCGCGCCGCGAGCCGCGCCGCTTCGACCGCGCGCCTGCGCGATCCGGACGCACCGCGCGTCACGCTCGACGATCTCGGCGACGCCGCGCGCCTGATGTTCTCGCACCGGCTCGGCTCGATGGCGCAGCGGATCCCGACGGGGTTCACCTGGACCGACCTCGTGCTCCCCAAGGACACGCTCGACTCGCTCAAGGAAGTGGTGCGGTTCGCGCGCTACCGGCCGTTCCTCCTCGAGGAGTGGGGGTTCGCGGCGAAGCTGCCGTACGGCCGCGGCGTGTCGGCGATCCTCGCGGGCCCACCGGGCACCGGCAAGACGATGGTCGCGCAGCTGCTCGCCAAGGAGCTCGGCTACGACCTCTACCGCATCGACCTCTCGCAGGTCGTCAACAAGTACATCGGCGAGACCGAGAAGAACCTCGCCAAGATCTTCGACGAGGCCGAGACCTCGCACGCGGTGCTGTTCTTCGACGAGGCGGACTCGCTGTTCGCGAAGCGCACCGAGGTGAAGTCGAGCAACGATCGCTACGCGAACCTCGAGGTCAACTACCTCCTCCAGCGCATGGAGACCTACGACGGCGTGACGCTGCTCGCGACCAACCTCGAGCAAGGGCTCGACGAGGCGTTCAAGCGCCGCGTGCGGTTCAGCGTGCAGTTCGAGCTCCCCGAGGAGGACGAGCGGCGTGCGCTGTGGCGCAGCATGTTCCCGAGCAAGGTCCCGCTCGCCGACGACATCGACTGGGAGCTGATCGCGCGCCGGTTCGAGATGGCGGGTGGCTACATCAAGAAGGCCGCGCTGCGCGCCGCGCTGATCGCCGCCGACGCCAAGCGCGCGGTGACCACGACGGACCTACTCGAGGCCGCGCGCCTCGAGTACCGCGAGATGGGCCGCATCATCTGAGCCCGTCGTCGCCGTGCCCCTCGGGGTATGGCAGGATCATCGTATGGCCGTCATCCAGGCGTCCCGCTTCACCGTCAAGGAGTACCTCGCGCTCGAGGCTGCTGCCGACGCCCGGCACGAGTACTTCGCGGGGACCATCGTGGCGATGGCTGGAGCGGAGCCCGAGCACAACCTGATCGTCGAGAATCTGCGCGCCGAGCTGCGCGCATCGCTCGCGTCTCGCAGATGTCCCCTGTTCGGGAGCGATCAGCGCGTGTTCATCGAGGCGGTGAGCGAGTATTTCTACCCGGACGTCAGCGTCACGTGTCTCGAACCTGCCTACGTGGAGCCGAGCCCACGATCGCTCGCGAATCCGCAGGTCATCATCGAGGTACTCTCTCCATCGACGGAGCGCTATGACCGCGGAGACAAGTGGAGTGCGTACCGCTCGCTCGCGTCGTTGTCCGACTACGTGATGGTCGCGAGCACGAAGCGCGAGCTCGACCACTACCATCGGCTCCCCGATGGGAGCTGGACCCTGCGCGTGCTGACGTACGAAGGCACCATCACGCTGGGGAACGGCGCGGTCCTCGATCTCGCGAAGCTCTATCGCCTCGTGCCCGGCCTCGAATAGGCGTCCTTTCTCGAGTGCCCGGAGCTCCTGTCAACTCGCCCTCGCAACGCTGGCTCGCCGCGAGCGTTCCCCCCGCCGCGGAGTCGTAGCGGTGCGCCGTCGTCTCGTCCGTGCCGCACGGTGGCTGGTGCCGAGCGTGGTCGCCGCGGCCGCCGGTGCGCTCGCGGCCGGCCTGTTCGAAGGCGTGCCCTGCGGACTCTCGCTCTCCGCGATCGGGCTCGCCGCGCTGATCGTGCTCCCGCCGCTCTTGGTCGCGAGCGCGCTCGTGCGCGCCGTGATCGCGGCGTGGCGTCCCACGGAGCTCGCGGCCGCGCTCACCGAGGAGGGCGGCGGGATGCCGCGGCTCGCGGGGTGGCTCGCGGCGATCTGGCTCGGCACCGCCGCGCTGTCGTGGGCGACGTTCCTCGGCACCTGGCAGCTGTCGTCGATGACGGCGTTCAAGCCGCTGTCGGTCGGGTTCGCGCAGCCGGTGATCGCGATCGCGGCGACCTCGGTGATCGTCGCGGCCGCGTGGCCGACCGCGCGCCTGTTCACCGCGATCGCGCGCAGGCTCGACGCGCGCTGGCGCCGCGGGGGCCGGCGTACGCTGCTGACGCCGCGAATTCTAATGTCCAGCGCGGCGCTCGCCGGCGCCGGCGCCGGCTATGCCGTCGTCCGCTTCGCGGTGACGCCGCGCCTCGGGCCGCTCGACACGTCGCTGCTGAGCGGCCCGCTGCTCGCCGCCGCCGTCACGCTCGTCGTGCACGCGTTCGGCGGGCGGCTCGGCCGAGCGCGCCGCCCGCTCGCGCTCGTGACCGTGCTCGCCGCGAGCGCCGCGATCGCGCTCGCGGTCGTCGCGACCCACGTACGCCCCGCGGCGACGCTCGCGGTCTGGGGCAAGCGCCCGCTCGCGACGCTCGCGCTCGACACGCTGTTCGACGTTCACGCGATCCGCTCGCGCATGCCGCTCGGCGAGCTCGCCCCGGTCGCGCGGCCGGGCGCGCCGCATCCCGACCTCGTGCTCGTCACGCTCGACACGGTGCGCGCCGATCACACGCCACCGTACGGCGGCCCCGCCGACATGCCGGTGCTCCGCGATCTCGGCGCGCGCGGCGCCGTGTTCGAGTGGGCGTTCGCACCGACCAACACCACCGGTCGCGCGCTCGCCTCGATCGCCACCGGCACCGCGGCGAACCGCGTGCGCGGCGACGAGAGCAACTTCGCGCTCCGCCTCGATCCCCGGCACGTCGTGCTCGCCGAGCGGCTGCGCGCGGCCGGCTACGACACCGCCGGCTTCGTGTGCTGCGCGAGCTTCTGGTCCGCCACCGGCCTCGAGCGCGGCCTCGCCCACCTCGTCGTCGATCCGTCGGGGCTCGCCCTCGCGCGCGCCGCGAATGCCTGGCTCGCCCCACGGCTCGGCAAGCGCGAGCGAGCGCCGCTGTTCGTGTGGATGCACGTGATCGAGCCGGCCGAGTGGCAGACCGCGAACCCGGGCATTCCCGTCGAGCCGCTCGACCGCCGCCGCTACCTCAAGGCGCTCGAGGGCGCCGACGCGGCGGTGCGCGAGCTCCTGCGCGGGTTCGCGACCGCGCCGACCGATCGCGCGCCGATCGTCATCGTCACCGCCGACCACGGCGAGGGGCTCGGCGATCACGGCCAGCAGTTCCACGGCACCGACCTCTACAACGCGCAGACCCGCGTGCCGCTCGTGATCGCGGGGCCGGGCATCCCGGCGCACCGCATCGACGAGACGGTGAGCCTGCTCGACCTCGTGCCCACGCTCGTCGACCTCGCGGGCTATCAGCCGCCGAGCGGCGCGAGCATCGACGGCCGGTCCCTCGCGGATCTCGTGGTCGGCGGCCGCAAGCCGAATCCTGCGGCAGGCACCGCCGCGCTCGCGATGGTCAACGAGCGCGGCAACGGGACCGACGCCACCGCGATCGTCGAGGGCGGCTGGAAGTACATCGAGCGTGGGCTCGAGCAGGAGCTCTACGATCTGCGCGCCGATCCGGACGAGCGCTCGAACCAGGTCTCGGTGCGTCTCGACATCGCCGCCCGCCTGCGCCGTGCCCTGCACGCCAGGAACCTCGCCGCGCGCGACTCCCCGTTCGACTGATCAGCGCCGCAACCTCGGGCGGTGGCGCAGCAGCATGCCGAGCGCGATCAGGATCAGCACCGTGCTCGCACCGCCCACGAGGAAGAACGCCCCCATCCCGTCGGTCAAGCTCTCGGGATCGTAGCCCGGGTTCCAGTCATTCATCCACATCACCGCGGCGAGCGCGAACAGCGCAGCGCCCCACGCGAGCATCACGAGTGCGGTGCGCCGCTTGCGCCTGGCCTCCGCGTCGACCTCGGCGACCGCGCACGCCTCGCATCGAAACTCGCCCGGCATCGCGACGTCGAACGAGCCGCCGCAGCCTGCACACGTCACGCGCATGCGCCGATGTTCACATGCCCTGGAGCCGGCGAGAAGTCGTCCGCGCCGCCCCGGCAGCTACGGCGACGCCGCCGCGATCGCGTCGAGCTCCTGCCAGCGCGCGAACAGTCGCTCGATCTCTGCGCGCCCAGCGTCGAGGTTCGCGACGAGCTGGTTGACCTCGGTGCCCCGCTCCTTGAACAC
>DATLHR010000628.1:0-8669 GCA_035539815.1 Kofleriaceae bacterium | reverse complement strand
TGTCGAGCTCGCGCACGTGCACGGCGATCCGCCGCTCGGGCAGCCCCGCCGGGATGTAGTGCCCGGCGGTCGCGTTGGTGACCGCGACGTCGACGACGACCTCGCCGGCGTCCTCGCGCGCGGAGACCTCGAGCGCGACGGCGCGCTTGCGCAGATCCGCCGCGAGCCCGAGCAGCCCGTGATGAGGAACGTTGTCACGCTTCGGCGAGCCGACCGCGAGCACCGCTCTCTCCTTCGGCATGTGGCAGCTCTGGCAGGCGTGCCCCTCCTGCGCGGCGGGACCATCGCGCCAGTCCTTGAACTCGGTGAACACCGGCACGCCCTTGGGCTCCCACCAGTGACATGCACCGCAGATCACCGCCTGCTGGTGCTCGGGCGAGCAGCCCATGCGATGGAAGTAGTGGTCCTTGAGATCGCAGCGCGGCCCGAACTTGACCATGTCGTCGATCGCGAGCCGGAACGCGCCGCCGGCCGCCGAGGGCACCGGCTCGCGCAGCGTATGGCACACGTCGCACGTCACGCCTTCGGTCGCGACCGAGTCCTTCCCGATCGACGCGGCGAGCGGCGCATGACAGCGATCGCAGCTGGCGTCGTTCGCGCTCGCGCGCGTCAGCACGTACAGCTCGGACGTCGCCCCCTGCGCGTGCGCCGAGACCTCCCACTCGTCATACATCTTCTCGTGGCACTCGCCGCACCGGCCGGCGCCGGTGACGAACGTCTTGCCCGCCGCCGCGGGCGCGGCGTCGACGGCAGCATCGATAGGCGCACGGGCGTCCGAGCCGACCGCATCGCGCGCGGCGACCGGCGGCTTCTCCTTCTTCGCGTCGTGCTTGGACCCGCACGCCGCACCCACCACGAGGCCGACCAGGGCTACTTGTAACGACCGTATGGCGTGCCGTCCTTTCGCGTATGGGTCGTCTTCTTGGCGACCTCCGTGACCTGGAGCTGGACGCTCGCGACCTGCCCTGCCTTGACCGTGACCGTGCCTTTCGCCTCGTCCCCGGTGGGGAGCCAGGCGACGATCGGATATTCGCCGGGCGGCACACCGTCGATCGTGAACGCGCCGGTCTTGTCGGTGATCGTATAGAACCCGTTCTCGAGCACCTTCACCTTCGCGACCATGTCGGGGTGAATGTTGCAGTACACGTCGACGACGCCGGCGCGCTTCATCTCGACCGACTTCGCGGTGCCGCTCTTGTACAGGCCGAGGTCGAAGCGCGCGGGCTTCGACACGCTGAACACGTTGTGAAAGATCTTGTCCTCGTTCGGGAAGCCCACGGTCGCGCCCTTGACCACGATCGTCAGCGGCGGATCGAACTGCTTCTCGATCTGGCGGATGGTCGCGTTCTTGGGCTTCGGCGGATCGCCCGGGACGTCCTCGAGGTAGACGACGACCTTGCTCTTGTCGGCCTTCGGCGCGCCCTTCGCGAGCACGTTGATCGTGCCCTTGACCGTGCCGCCCTTCGGCGCGGCGGCGACGCTGGACGACAGGAGGGCGGCGAACGTGAACAGGAGAGCTCGCATGGCTGGTCCTAGTACTTGATGACGAGAGACGACGTGACCACGTCGTTGGGGAACTGCGGGATCCGTCCCAGCTCGCGATTGATCGTACCTTCGACCTTCGCGATGACGCGCGTCCCGATCTCTGCTCGGAGGCCCACCGTGGCGCGCATCAAGTCCGAGATGTAGACGAAGTCGGCCCCCTTTTCATGCAAGGCGTCGCGCCAGTCCACGCGCGCGTAAGGAATGAAGGTATTGGTGAGACGATACGCCACGAGGCCGTACGCGCCCTGATAGTCGAGGCACGGCGTGAGGTCGCACTTGGCGAGGTTGCCCGCCGTGGTCTCGCCGCTCGCCTTGCCCTTGACGTACTCGGCCGTGAGCTCGAAGCCCTTGACGTCGACGTGCAGGTCGCCGCCCACGTGCCACTGGGTGGTGTCGTTCGACGGCTGGAAGTCCTGCGCGCCGTAGGCGCCCGACGCGCCGATCTCGACCTTGTCGTCGAACACGTACGAGACGCGGCCGGCCACCGTCTTCATCTGGTTCGTGTCGGTCTCGTTCGCGAACGTGAAGCCCTCGATGAAGTGGCTGCCGTTGGTGACCGCGACGTTGACGATCAGCTTGCCGTCGAGCTTCGCGCGCGCCTTGAGGCCGATCGGCCGGCCGCACGTGTAGCGACAGATCAGCGACGGCGTCACGCCGATGCGATCGGGCGACTCGAGGCTGCGGTACTCGAACCCGAGCACGGAGTCGAACTTGCCGGCCTGCAGCGCGAGGTCGACCTTCTCGAGCGTGGGCTTCCACTCGCCGTACGCGAGCTTCACGTCGATGTAGTCGCCGGTGAACAGCCCTGCCAGATCCGAGATGTCGCGCGCGCGGGGGACGAAGTCGATGCTCACCGTCGCCGAGCCGGTCTCGCCGATGCCGGAGAACAGCGCGAGGTTGACCGCATTGACGAGCGCGGTCGACTTGCCGCGCGAGTTGATCGGGTCGAACACGATCGCGCGCGACTCGCCGGTGTCCGCGACGTCGCCGCGCGAGTTCACCGTCGTCGACAGCGGATCGCCCATGAACACCCACGACGCCGGGACGCCCGCCGCCGCGTACTCGGGGAAGTACACGCCCGCGAGGACGGCGCGCGTGCCGGCGCCGTTGCCACTGGTCACGAACGCGCCGACGTCGACGTAGCCCGAGACCTTGCCGGCGAGCGGCAAGAGCGCGGTGAGCTTCTCCTCGAGATACGTGTTGTCGTCCTTGGCCTGCGCGAGCTCGTCCTCGACGGTGGACAGCCGGCGCTCGAGCTCCTGGAGCTTCTTCGCCTGCACCGCGCGCTCGAACGCGCCCGGATCCTCCTTCGGCGGCTCCGGCTCGGGCTTCGGCGCCTCGGCGGGCGGCGTCGGGGGCGCAGGATCGGCGGGCTGCGCGAAGGCAGGCGTCGCGAGCGCCAAGAACAGAGCTAGCGTCGTGAAGCGAGTCACAGGTCGGTGATCCAATCTCGGATGAGGGTTACGCCCGCGTCGTCGACGACCTCGGTCGCGATCGGGGGCATCTGCGTCCCGATCGTCCGCTGCGTCATGCGGTACATCAGCGCGCTCGCGTCCGGATCGCCGGCGACCACGCGCTGCGTGTAGCCGTGGTTGACCCACTGCTGCAGCGCGACGCCCACCGTGGTGCGCACGGCGGGCGCCGTCTGCGCGTCGCGATCTTCAGCGCCGAGGCGCAGCTCGAGGTTCGACGACGCCCACGCGCTGCCGAACCGGTTGTGGCAGTGCCCGCAGTTGGCGTGCAGGTAGCCGAGCGCGTCGTTCGGCGCGGCGAACGTCGTGCCCGGTGGCTCGGCGAGCGGCACGCCGGAGACGTCTTCGAGCTGCACCGCGGAAAACCCGAGGGAGCGGCCCGGCTCGCCGATGTGACACTTCCAGCACGCTTCCGCCGACGGCACGTCGTGCTGAGTCCCGCGCACGTTCATCTCGCCCTCGGGGGCGAAGATCGCCTCCGTCTCGTCGTCGTTCCAGACGTAGCTACCGAACAGTGTGTCCTGCTCGCGATCACCGGTGTCGGCGACGCGCCAGACGAGCCGCGTCTCGAGCCGCTTGCCGTCCTTCGCGAACTCCTTGAACCACGCCGTGCCGACCGGGAACAGCCAGCGATCGTTGTCGCTGTTGTCGATCGTCGCCCCCGCAGGCAGGCGGATCCAGCGCGTCTTCACCGCCGCATCGGACCACAGGACGTGGCGCGGCGCGAACTCGCGGAGGTCATCGGCGAGCGCCTTGGTATCGAAGTCCTTATAGAGGCCCGTCTGGGACAGGCGCTCGGGCAGCTGCGTCGGCAACACCGGGGCGTCGGGGCTGCTCGGTCCGCCCGAGCACCCCGCCAACGCGGTGACGACAACAACAACTGTCCGCAGACGCACTACGGCACCGGGGGCCCCGCACAATTCGCACCGGTGTCGTTGGCGACGGCGGGGAGCGACGCGAGGTAGTTCGCGATGTCCTCGAGGTCCTGCGGGTCGAGCGCCGCGTACGGCGAGATCATGCTGCCGTGGGTGGCGGCACACACCGCATCGCCGTCGCGATCCTTGCCACGCGCGATCGCATCCGAGATCTGCGGGACCGTCCAGCCCATGAGGCCGGTCGCGTCGGGCGTGAGGTTGCGCGTGAAGATCATCGCCGGATAGGAGGGATCGACGAGGCCGAGCTGCTCCCTGAGGAACATGCGGCCGCCGGTCCACGGCTTGGACATGTCGATCAGGCGCGGGAACAGCGGCGGGAATGGGCTGCCCCCCTGAGGCGGGAAGTCCGGCGTGTGGCAGTCGATGCAGAGGCCTGCCATGCCGGCGAGATAGCGCCCGCGCATCGCGCTCTCGGTGTTCGAGCCGGTGGGCAGCGGGATGGTGGCGGGGTCGACCGGGGTCGCGCGGCACTTGCCCGCGACCTCGGAGCCCGCGCAGAGCGGAGACGCCGTGTTGTCGTCGTTGATGTCATTCCACGGTGGCTCGTTGGGCGGCACCTGGTTGTCGACGCCGGGGACCGTGCGGAGGTATGCGACGATCGCGTCGATATCCTCGTCGGTCATGTTGTGGAAGATCCAGTACGGCATCACGGGGACGATGCTCTTGCCGTCGGTGCGCGTGCCGTTGCGGATCGCGTCCTTGATCGCCGCGTCGGTCACGTTCTTCAGGCCCGTCTCGTGGTTCGTCAGGTTGCGCGTGTTGAGGCAACCGACGCCCTGCGTTGCCGGATCCGCGTCGAGGAACGGGATCGGATCATTGCAGCTCCAGCCCGCGAAGCTGCGCGCCAGGTTGCGCGTGCCATCGGGGTTGAGCGGCGTGTGGCAGAACGAGCACGCGCCGAGGGTGTTCATGATGTACTGCCCGCGTTCGACCAGGGTGCGCCCGGCGTCCGGGGCCGCGTCGATGACGCCCCCGTCGGGCTTCTCCAGGTTGTCACCACATCCGCCCAACGCCATCGCCGCCACGGCCACGATCTTCCATCCACGCGTGCTGTTCATGTGTGCTCTTCGTTCGTCCTTAGGTGAGGTCAAAACGACGACGCCGGAGGCACCGTCGGTGGGGTCGTGATCGCGGGGTCGAGCGTGCTGGTCAGCGTCTCGAGGAACGCGACCAGATCGTCGACTTCTTGGGCCGTGAGGTTGAGCGGCTTGATCTTCGGATCGAGCGTGCCGATCTGCTCGCCGCCGTCGACGACGCCGCCCTTGTTGTAGTGCTCGATGACCTCGCGCAGCGTCGCGTACATGCCCGTGTGCATGTACGGGCCGGTCAGCGCCACGTCGCGCAGTCCCGGCGTGCGCCACGTGCCGCGCTGCTCGTCGGAGAGCGGCAGCGAGTAGTACTTCACGCGCCCGTCGCACTCCTCCGGGTGCTGGAGCGCGTAGCTGGCGTCCATGTGCAGCGCGAACTTGCTCTGGCACTGGGTGTCGTCGCTCCACACGCCGTCGCGGCGGAACTTGCTCGCCTGGAGCTTGCGCAAGCCGTCACGCCAGCCGATCGGCAGGCAGTTCATCGGCTCGAAGCGATCGTCGCTGACGCAGTCGCACCAGTCGCCGGCCGGGCAGTCCGTGGTCTTCGGCACGTAGGTCCCGATCTGCGGCACGCCGATCTGGTGGAACCGGTCATCCAGGAACAGCGGGCCCGCGTGGCACTCCGCGCACGCGGCCTTGCCCACGAACAGGCGCGCGCCGCGCTCTGCCGCTGCGCCCAGCCCACCGGCAGGGAAGCCGGCCGCCGCCCACTGATCGAACGGCGAGTCCTTGGAGATCAGCGTGTACTCGTACGCGGCGATCGCCTTGGACCAGTTGACGTACATGCGCGTGACGAGCAGCTGATCGGCGAGCTGCATGCAGTCCCACGCATCGCCGTAGGGCTGGAGGATGTCGTCGGCGCTCTGGGGATCGCAGGCGGGGAGCTGCCCCGGCTTCACGAACCCCGGGCGGCCCTCGAGCGGGAACCGCGGCGTGCAGCGCCCGTAGGTCATGTGGCAGAAGTCCGTCGGGCAGCTGCCGTTGTCGAGCTCGCACGTGCCGTCGCCGGAGGACGACAGGCGCGCCTTGGTCGCCGCGATCGAGTCCATCGCCGCGGGCAACGGATACTCGGGGAACACGGCGGTGTACGCGTCGCGGTACTTGTCGACGATCCGCCACGCGATGCGCAGGCGGCTGCTGTTGACCGACACGTGGCTCTCGGCGACCGCGACGATCTGCGACCACAGCGAGTCGTTGCGGCCGTTCCAGTACACGAGCTCGGTGAACGCGGAGTTGATCGTCTGCTGACCGTTGATGTCATACGCGCCGCCGCCGAACGAGACGACGTTGCCGGGAGGATCGCCGGTGTGGTCGCTGCCGCCGCGCGTGAGGTCGTGGCAGGAGTTACACGAGACGTTGATCGGCTCCCCGGGCTCGGCGCGACCGGGCGTGGTCATCGGCCGCAGCAGCATATCGGCGTAGACCTCGGCACCGGAGAAGTGCGGGTCGAAGTAGAACTGCTTGCCGAGCGCGATCGCGGCCGGATCGCCGACGTACTTGTTCGACGTATCGGGCCCTGGATCACCGACGTTCGTGTGCTTCTCGAGCAGCGGCACGAACGGGTCAGCAAGCTCGTCCTCACAGCCGACGAAGAGCAGACCAATACAGAGTACGACCACCCGGTGCACTGCCGGGAATAGTTCCACGGGCGCGCCCCTCGATCAACGCTGCACCGTCGCTGCGTGGGGGATCTGGCGCGATGTAGGTCGCGTCACGCCCCGCGCACGTGGCGCGCGATCGCGCGGACGAACGCGGGCGTCGCGCGCGCGGCCGCTCCCGAGCCCGCGCGCTGCAGCTGCAGGCCCAGCGTGATCGGCACGGCGCCGGCCGGTGTCTGCACCCCGAACGCGATGACGAACAGGCTGTCGTCGGGCGGCGCCTTGCCGCACGCGAGCTGCGCGCGCCGGCCGTGGGTGCGATTCCACGCGGCGCACGACGACCGCTTGCGCGCGACGTCCGCGAGCGTGTCGATCGTGCCGGTCTTCGCGCCGTAGACCACGACGTGTGGCTCGGCGAGCAGCGCGCCGGCGGCCGCGTGCGCGGTGCCTCGCTCGCGCAGCACGGCGCACAGACCACCGTCGGCGCCGAGCACCGAGGGCGTGTGGCCCGTCGCCGCGGCGCACGACCACGCGGGCAGCGTGCCGGTGACCGGCGCGGGGAACCACGAGGCGGCGAGCTGCGGCTGCTCGTTTGGATCGAACACGACGCGGCCGAACGCATCGGTGAGCTGCGCGAGCGAGCCGACCGCGTGCACGCCGGAGCCGCGCAGCAGCTGGAGGTACTCGCGCACCGGGATCGAGCGCTGGCCCGGGCGATCATCGGCGTACGGCACCACGCGATCGGGGCCGAGCGCGACGAGGTAGCGCAGGTCGGCGCCCGCGGGGACAGGCAGCGCGCGTGCCGCGCACACGTCGGCGCGGGCCGCCGCCCGGTCGCAGCGTGCGCGATCGCCGAGCGTGCACAGCGGCCGCCCGAGCAGCCGCTCGACGTGCGTCCACAGCGGCGTGCGGCGCAGCCCGGCGACCGATACGCTTCGCGCGCCGAGGATCGTGCCGCCGGCGTCGGCGACCTCGAGCCGGCGGTCCGTCGGCCAGCTCGACAGATCCGACGCGACGACGTCGGCGAACGTGACCTCCGTGTCGCCGGCGAACAGCGTGCCGTCGGGGAGCGCGAGCCCGATCGTGCCGAGCGCGGCCTGGTACCAGTTCGGCGAGCGCGCGAGGAAGTCATGCAGGTCGGCGGCGGTCGGCTGCCCGGCGAGCGAGGTCGGCGGGCAGTGGCCTAGCAACGGATCGACCGTGCCGCGCGGGCACCCACCGACGGCGCCGGCCGCGCTGAGCTCGAGTGCCGCGGCGTGCTGCGGCGCCGCTCGCTCGAGGGCGCGCGCGACGATCGGCTTGAACGTCGAACCGACCGCGATCGGGAGGTTCCACTCCACGCGCTCGCGATCCGACTCGCCGCGCTCCTCGCGCAACCGCACCAGCTCCGCCTCCGCGCGTGCACCCGCCGGCGCGTACGCGAGAGGTGCGCGATCGGGCACGACATTGCCCTGCGCGAGGAGCTCGCCGGTGTCGCCGCGGAGCACCACGTACGCGGCACGCACCGGCGTCACGTCGCGGCCGGTGAACCGCTTCGGCGCGACGAGCAGCTCGTCGACGACGCCGCGCAGCGCCTGCGCGAGCTCGGGCTGCACGGTCACGCGGCACTCGAGCACGCCGTCGAGCGGGCTCGTCGAGCATACGCGCTCGCGCTCGATCGCGGGCGGCGCGAGCGTGCCGCACGTGGCCGGCGGCGGCGTCCCGCGCTGCGCGAGCGCGGCATGGATCCAGCCGTCGAGCCCGAGCGAGCGTTCGACCGCGAACGGATTCACCCACCCGAGCTCCGGCAGCGCGCCGCCGTACGGATACAGCCGCCGCGTCCGCTCGCCGAGGCTGCGCGTCTCGTCGGCGAGCAGCGGGTCGACGACGGGCTTGCCCGCGCCCCACGCGCGCGGCGGCCGGAACATCACGAGCGTCCTGCGCTCCGCCGGCCCCGCCGCGAGCAGCGACATCCGATCGAGGACGAGCTCGCCCCCATGCGCGACGCGCCGCCACGCCGAGCCATCCGTGACGAACAGCTCCGCCGGTCCG
>DATLHR010000627.1:0-3923 GCA_035539815.1 Kofleriaceae bacterium | reverse complement strand
GGTCCGGCAAGCCCGTGGATCGCAGCGGGTGGCGGATGAACACCTATCAGGTCGGCGCCCTCTATGACCCGACCGCGAACCACACCGTGCTGCCCGCCGGGATCTTGCAGGCGCCGTTCTTCGCGCACGATCGCTCGATCGCCGCGAACCTCGGCGGGATCGGGATGGTCGTCGGCCACGAGCTGACCCACGGCTTCGACGATCAAGGGTCGCAGTTCGACGGCGACGGCAACCAGAAGACCTGGTGGCAGCCTGCCGATGCGGCGCAGTTCGCCGAGCGCGGCCGCTGCGTCGCCGCGCAGTACGCGACCTTCGAAGCCGCGCCGAAGGTGTTCGTCAACGGCGAGCTCACGCTCGGCGAGAACATCGCGGACCTCGGCGGCGTGAAGCTCGCGTTCGCCGCGTACCACGCGCTGCGCCGCGATGCGACGCGCGTCTACGTCGCCGACGGTTTCACCGAAGACCAGCAGTTCTTTCTCGCCGTCGGCCAGGCCGCGTGCAGCAAGGATCGGCCCGCCGAGGTGCAGCGCCGGCTCACCGTCGACAGGCACGCGCCGCCCAAGTTCCGCGTCTACGGCGCGCTCCGCAACCTCCCCGAGTTCGCGAAGGCGTTCAGCTGCCCTGCCGGCACGCCGATGAATCCAACCAAGACTTGCTCCGTGTGGTGACCATGCTCAAGCACTCGACGCTCGCGTTCCTCGTCCTCGCCGCCTGTGGTGGCGCCAAGCCCGCACCTGCGCCTGCGCCCGCGCCGACGCCGCCCGCATCCGAGCCGCGTCCCGTGGCAAAGACTGCGACGCCGCCGGTGCCGCCGAGCGCGGCCTCGGTGTTCCTCGAGAACTGTCGCCGCGAGCTCTCGACCGGCAAGGGCCGGATCGACGCTGTGGTCATGGTGACCGCGCCGCGCACCGTCGAGAACACGCTCGCCGCCTACGACGACGGCAACCTGCATCTCCTCAACGCCGCGATGATGGCGAGCCTCGGTCACGAGGTCGAGCCCGACGCGGGGGTCCGCGACGCCGCGCGCACCTGCGAGCAAGAGGTCCAGCAGGTCACCACCGAGCTCTCCCTCGATCGCGCGCTGTACGACGCCATCAAGGCCGTCGACACGAGCAAGGCCGACGCGGAGACGCAACGGTTCCAGAAGAACCTCCTGCGCGACTTCCGCCGCGCGGGCGTCGATCTGCCGGAGCCGCAGCGGGTGCGGATCAAGGCGATCGAGGAGGAGCTCACCAAGCTCTCCCAGCAGCACGCCGAGAACATCGCGAACGATGTGCGCTACGTCGAGGTCGACGACAAGGCGAAGCTCGCGGGGATGCCCGCGGACTGGATCGCCGCGCACCCGCCGCAGGCGAACGGGAAGATCCGGATCACGACCGACTACCCGGACTACATGCCGTTCATGGCGTACGCCGAGGACGACGCGCTGCGGAAGGAGCTGTACACGCAGTTCGACAACCGCGCGAGCGCGACCAACGAGCCGATCCTCCAGCGCATCCTCGTGTTGCGCGCCGAGAAGGCGAAGCTGCTCGGGTTCCGCGACTGGGCCGACTACCAGAGCGACGACAAGATGCTGCGCGGCGGTAAGGCGGCGGCGGCGTTCATCGAGCGCGTCGCCACCCTCGCACGCCCGCGCAGCGCGAAGGACCTCAAGGAGCTGCTCGCGCAGCTAAAGAAGACGGATCCGAAGGCGAAGACCGTCGGCATCTGGCAGAAGGACTACCTGTCCGAGAAGGTGAAGCAGGCGGCGTACGCCGTCGACTCCGCCGAGGTCCGCAAGTACTTCGCGTTCGACAACGTGCTCGCCGGCCTGCTCGGGATCACGTCGGAGATCTACGACATCCAGTACCAGGCGGTCCCTGACGCGAAGGCCTGGGAACCGAGCGTCAAGGTCTACGATGTCACGCGCGGCGGCACGAAGCTCGGGCGCATCTACCTCGACCTCCACCCGCGCGCGAACAAGTACAAGCACGCGGCGCAGTTCTCGATCAAGAACGGCATCGTCGGCAAGCAGCTCCCCGAGGGCGCGCTCGTCTGCAACTTCTCGACGGGGCTCATGGACCACGGCGAGGTCGTGACGATGTTCCACGAGTTCGGCCACCTGATGCACCACACGCTCGGCGGCCGGCAGAAGTGGAGCACGCAGAGCGGCGTCGCGACCGAGTGGGACTTCGTCGAGGCGCCGTCGCAGATGTTCGAGGAGTGGGCGTTCAGCTACGACACGCTGTCGCGGTTCGCGAAGGACCCCGCAACGGGCGCCGTGATCCCCAAGGAGCTCGTCGCCAAGCTCGCCAAGGCGCGCACGTTCGGCCTCGGCATCGCGACGATGCGGCAGATGTACTTCGCGTCGCTGTCGCTGCGCTACCACCAGCTCGATCCGGCGAAGCTCGATCAGCTCGCGGTCGCGAAGGAGCTGTCGGCGAAGTACATGCCGTACCCGTACGTCGACGGCACGAAGACGTACACCTCGTTCGGCCACCTCGTCGGCTACTCGTCGATGTACTACACGTATATGTGGTCGCTCTCGATCGCGAAGGACCTGCTGACGCCGTTCGCGAAGCCAGGCCTGCTGTCGTTGCCGGTGACCAAGAAGTACCGCGACACGATCCTCGCGCCGGGCGGCACCAAGGACGCGGCGGACCTCGTGAAGGACTTCCTCGGCCGCCCCTACAACTTCAAGGCGTTCGAGAAGTTCCTGAAGAGCTAAAAAACTTCCCAACCACCTCGGCTCCATCGTCTACCGGAGATGCACGGCAAGAGGTTCGGCGCACTCATCGCGCTGGTGGTGGGGGCTTCATGTCAGCGAGCGGCGGTCCCCGCCCACCCGGTGACGCGCGCCGTCGCGCCGTACGAGCAGAAGGACATCGGCCCCGCGATCGTGCAGGCATGGGAGCTCGACCTCGCGGGCCAGCGCGACCAGGCGCGCCCGATCCTCGAACGCGTGGTGGCGACGCTCGCCGCCAAGCGACAGGTGGGGCTCGGCGCGACGAATCGCGGCACGCTCGTCGCGGGTGGGAAGTTCGTCGTCGTCTCTTCACCCGCCGGCGTCATGCTCATCTGCGACGTCGCGACAGGCAAGGTGGTGGGGACGGCGGAGCACGGTGTCAACGTCGCGCCCATCAAGGGAACGTCACTGTTCGTCTCGAGTGAAGCGACTGCTGACCTCGTCATCCGCGAGGCGCCGAGCGGAAAGGTGCTCCAGCGGTTCGAGCACACCTCGGGTCATGCGGCCTCGGATGACGGCAGCGTGCTCGTGGTCTCGGTGCCCGACGCGGTCGTCGCCTACGACCTGCGCACGCAGAAGCTCACGCAGCGCATCGCGCTGGCGTCCGGGGCCACTGCGGTGGATCTCATCCTCGGCGATCACGCCACGGCGGTCACCGCGGTGATGTCGGGCGAGTCCGTCGGCATCACGTACGAGCTGCGCACCGGCGAGGAGATCGTCCGCCAGCCTTGGCACTTCGACAGCGGGCCACCGGCGTTCTCGCCGGACGGCAAGACCATCGCGCTCGCCGGGAACGCCCCGCGCGACGAACGATCCGACGTCGTTCGCCTCGTCGACCGAGCGACGAAGAAGACGATCGCGAGCTCGCGCGCGTGTGACTACCCGACCGGCTTCGCCTTCTCACCGGACGGCAAGTACCTCGCGGTCGGTCGCCTCCGGCAGGTGTGCATCTTCAAGGTGACCGGCTTGCGGCTGCTCGCGAAGACGCCCGAGCTTCGACCAGGCTGGCGTGGAGGAGACGACCTTCAGAATACCGACGTGCGCGTCATCGACGACCTCGTGTTCGCCGAGACGGCGGATGGCACCGTGGGCGTGTTCACGCTGCCGGGTGCGAAGAAGCTCTTCGTCGGCCGCGGTGAGGTCTTTCGCATGGGCGGCAAGCCTGTCGTCGCGGTCGAAGAGCCTCCCGAGCTGGTCT